>NZ_CYTY01000010.1:0-181060 GCF_001298995.1 Achromobacter sp. 2789STDY5608615 | reverse complement strand
CCCCTTCGTCATCTTCGTCACAGCCTTCGGCTGTTCCTTCAGATTCCCTCGGGCGCATCTACACGCCCCGCTCCCCCCCAGCCCCGCCACCCCCGGCTGCGTCAGTGGCTCTTCACGGGCGTGGGGGCGGGTGGTTTGCTTGGCGTTCTGGCCCGGAATGAGGCTGGGGGGAGGGTCTTGCGGGGTCGCCAAAGGCGGCCGCGCGGGCGGCCTTCTTTGGCGTTTGAGGGGCTTGCGTCTGGGCGGTGCCGGGCTGGATGCCGGGTGTCGGGCGAGCGCAGCTGTTGGGGCTGCGCTGTGGGTGCCCTCGCCGCTTGCTTACTTCGCGGCTTCGGATTGCGCTTCGGCCGGTTTCTTTTTCTTCTTCTTTTCGGGCAGGGCCAGCATGGTGCCGCGACACGGCGGGGTGCCGCAGAGGCACTTGTAGCCTTCCTTCAGGGCCTTGGTGATGCGGCCGTCGAGGACCAGGCCGTAGTCGTAGGAGAGTTCGGTGCCGCGCGGGATGTCGTTCAGGGCGACGATGTAGACGCGCTTGCCGTGCTTGCCTTCCTGGGCTTCGCAGTTGGGCTCGCAGGAGTGGTTGATCCAGCGGGCGTCGTTGCCCTGGTCGCCGCCGTCGATGACGCGGCCGGAGCTGAGGGCGAAGAAGAAGGTGTGGAAGGGATCGTCGGGATTGGTGGGGTGGCGACGGTCGGCTTCCTTGGCGCTGATGCGGGCGCCGCCGTACTCGATGATGCGGGTGCCCGCGGGGATCTTGCGGGCGGCGAAGACGCCGTTGCCGTGCAGCTTGGAGCGGCGCACGACGTACCAGGGCTTGATGGGGGTGTCTTCGGTGGTCATTGAGTGGCAAGTGTGGCGGTGAGACGAAACAGAATTATATCGGCGCGCTCATGACACGATGACAGGCGTATAGTGAGCGCCGCCTCGTTTCTTTGTTCACCTGCACCATGATTGTCCGTCCGCGTCCTTCCGCGCTGGCTCTGTTCTTTGTCTTGCGCGGTTCCATCATTCCCCGCATCTTCAGCCGCATCCTGGTGATCACCGTGCTGTCGTGCGTGGTGGTCTGGATGTATCACCGGCAATGGTTCTCGCCCACGCACCTGTCGGCGGTGCCGTTCTCGCTGTTCGGGCTGGCGCTGTCGGTGTTCATGGGGTTTCGCAACAACGTCTGCTATGACCGCTGGTGGGAAGCGCGCAAGCAATGGGGCGACCTGATCGTGCAGGCCCGCAGCCTGGCGCGCGAGAGCGCGGTGCTGCTGGCGGCCAGCACCGCCAATCCGGTGCAGGAGCGGCTGGTGCGGCGTTGCATCGGCTTCGGCTATGCGCTGGCGGCGCGGCTGCGCGACCAGGACATGCTGGAAGCGGTGCGGCCCTGGGTGCAGCCCGAGGAACTGGATACGCTGGCCGGCAACCGCAACGTGCCGGACGCGCTGCTGATGGCGATCAACCGCGACCTGGCGGCCTGTCTGCGGCGCGGCGAATTGACCGACATCCTGTACCAGGGGCTGACGCAGCGGGTGGCGCAATGCGCGGCGATCCAGGCGGCCTGTGAGCGCATCAAGTACACGCCGACGCCGTTCGCCTATTCGCTGCTGCTGCATCGCACGGCCTGGCTGTTCTGCCTGCTGCTGCCGTTCGGGCTGGTGGGCACGCTGGAATACCTGATGCCGGTGGCGGTCACCATCATCGCCTATACCTTCTTCGGGCTGGACGCGCTGGGCGACGAACTGGAAGACCCGTTCGGCCTGGAGGAAAACGACCTGCCGCTGTCGGCGCTGGCGCGGGTGATCGAGATCGACCTGCTGGACGGGCTGGGCGTGCGGCCGCTGCCCGAGCCGGCGCAGCCGGTGGACTGCGTGCTGCGCTGAGCGCCAGGATTCAGGTCGTCGGCCCGTTCAGCGGCAGCATGGTTTCCTTCAGGCGCCGCAATACGAAGCAGGATTTGCTGTGGCGGATGCCGGGGATGCGGTACAGCTGCTCGCGCAGCAGCCGCTCATAGTCGCGGGTGTCGCGCACGGCGATGCGGATGTAATAGTCGTAGTCGCCCGACACCAGGAAGGCTTCCAGCACCTCCGGAATCTGCGCCAGCGCCCGCCCGAACTCATACAGAGTCTCCTCGCTGTGGCTCTCCAGCGTGACGTGGACGATGACCGTGTCCATGAAGCCCAGGCTGGCCGGGTCGATGTCGACCGTGTAGCCGCGGATGACGCCGGCGGCCTCCATGCGCTTGATCCGGTTCCAGCACGGCGTGGACGACAGGCCGACCGCCGCGCCGATGTCGTTGAGGCTGGCGCGGGCGTTCTCTTGCAGGGCGCGCAGAATCGCCAAATCAAACTTGTCCAGGTTCATTTTCTTTGATTCCTCCGATCCAAAGATAAATTTACTGCGTTTGCCGGCAATTCGTGGAAAAGAAGATAAATATTCTCCCGGATTCCCAATAAGATGGATAGCATGAACGATCGCCTGCACCCCTCCGTCGCCGCCGCGCTTGCCGCCCCTGAAAACCCCCCCCGCGAACGGGGCCAGGATTCTGCTGGAAACGCTGATTGCGCACGGCGTCGACACCGTGTTCGGCTATCCCGGCGGGGCCGTGCTGCCGCTGTACGACGCGCTCTACGCCGAGCCGCGCCTGCGCCACGTGCTGGTGCGCCACGAGCAGGCCGCGGTGCACGCCGCCGAGGGCTACGCCCGCACCACCGGCCGCACCGGCGTGGTGTTCGTGACCTCCGGGCCGGGCATGGCCAACACCACCTCGGGCCTGCTGGACGCCATGTGCGACTCGATCCCGGTGCTGTGCATCAGCGGCCAGGTCGCCACCAGCGCCATCGGCACCGACGCCTTCCAGGAATGCGACGCCATCGGCATCTCGCGTTCCGTGACCAAGTGGAACACCCAGGTGCGGTCGGTCGACGACGTCGCCGCCGTCACCGCCCGCGCCTTTGAACTGACGCGCCAGGGCCGGCCCGGCCCGGTGCTGCTGGACTTCCCCAAGGACGTGCAGCTGGCGGTGCCGCGCGATGCCGACGGCGACGACGACACCCCGTCGCAGCAGAAGCTGGCGGCGCTGCGCGCGCGGCGCCAGTCGGGCAAGCTGGCGCCCAAGCTGCCGCAGTCGGCGGTGCGCCGCGCCGCCGCGCTGATCGCCCAGGCCAAACGCCCCATCTTCTACGGCGGCGGCGGGCTGGTGAACGCCGGCCCCGAGGCCTGCGCCGCCTTCACCGAACTGGTGCGCGCCAGCGGCGCGCCCTGCACCCTCACGCTGATGGGCCTGGGGGCGTTCCCGGCCTCCGATCCGCAGTTCGTCGGCATGCTCGGCATGCACGGCACCGTCGAGGCCAACCTGGCCATGCACAACGCCGACCTGGTGGTCTGCATCGGCGCCCGCTTCGACGACCGCATCACCGGCAAGCTGTCCGAGTTCTGCCCGCATGCGCGCAAGATCCATATCGACATCGACCCCGCCTCCATCAACAAGGTGGTGCGGGTGGACGTGGCCCTGGTGGGCGACTGCCTGCCGCTGGTGCGCGCCCTGCAGGCCGAGCTGGGCGGGCCGCTCGATGCGGCGCGGCTGGCGCCGTGGTGGGCGCGGGTGCAGGCCTGGCGCGCGCAGGACTGCCTGGGCTACACCCCGGCGGCCGACGCCATCCTGCCGCAGCACCTGATGTCGCGCCTGAACGCGGCGCTGGCCGGGCGCGACGCCATCGTCTCGACCGACGTCGGCCAGCACCAGATGTGGGCCGCGCAGTACCTGCGCTTCGACCAGCCGTACCGCTGGCTCACCTCCGGCGGCGCCGGCACCATGGGCTACGGCGTGCCGGCCGCCATCGGCGCGCAGGTCGCGCATCCGGACAAGACCGTGGTGTGCGTCAGCGGCGACGCCTCGGTGCTGATGAACATCCAGGAACTGTCCACCGCCATGCAGCACCAGGCGCCGGTCAAGGTCGTGCTGTGCAACAACGGCTACATGGGCATGGTGCGCCAGTGGCAGGAACTGATCCACGGCGGCCGCTACAGCCACAGCTACAACGCCTCGCTGCCCGATTTCGTGGCGCTGGCGCGGGCCTTCGGCTGGGGCGCGGCGCGGGTCGAGGACCCGGCGCAGCTGGACGCGGCGCTGGCCGAGTGCCTGGCGCACGACGGCCCCTACTTCCTCGACGTGGCGGTGACGGCCCAGGAGAACTGCTTCCCCATGATGCCGGCCGGCCATGGCCACCACAAGATGATGCTGGCCGAAGGCGTCTGGTACCAGGACGAGACCACCTGAGCCGGCGGCGATTGCCGGGCAGGCGGACCTCCCACGCGGGGCCGCCGGAATGATGAAGGGGCCCTTTGCGGGCCCCTTCGCTTTTGCCGTCCTGTCAGAACTGGATCGACAACCCGCCGTCGACCACGAGCACGTGCCCGTTGACGTAGGACGCCGCTTTCGATGCCAGGAACACCGCCGCGCCGGCGATCTCTTCCGGCTCGCCCCAGCGGCCGGTCGGGTTGCGCGCCGCGATGCGCGGGCCGACCGCGGGGTCGGCCACCATCTGCGCATTGGTCTCGGTGGCGAACGTGCCCGGCGCGATGGCGTTGCTGGTGATGCCGCGTCCGCCGAACTCCGCCGCCAGCGCCCGCACCATGCCGGTCAGGCCCTGCTTGGCGGCCGGATAGACCGCGTCGCCGGCGCGCGCCAGCTCGCCCACCACGGAGGTGATGGCGATCAGGCGGCCGCCGCCCTGGCGCGCCATGCGCTCGGCGGCGTGCTTGGCCAGCAGGATGCCGGCCACCAGGTCGGTGTCGATCAGCTCGCGGATCTCGGCGGCGCTGGTGTCGGCCAGCGTCTTGCGGTTGCGCGCGCCGACGTTGTTCACCAGGATGTCCAGGCGGCCATGCTCGCGGTCGATGCGCTCGAAGGCCCGCGCCATGGCGTCGTCGTCGCTGACGTCGAAGGCCAGCGCGTGCGCGTCCAGGCCATCGGCGCGCAGCGTGGCGGCGGCGCTTTCCGCGGCCTGCTCGTTGCGGCCGTTGATCAGCACGCGCGCGCCGCTGCCGGCCAGCGCGCGGGCGATACAGAAGCCCAGCCCGCGGGCCGAGCCGGTCACCAGCGCGACCTGGCCGCTCAGGTCGAAGTTGCGCAGATAGGGCAAGGAAGTCGTCATGGTCGCGGCTCGGTTCATTCGCGGAATTCGGGCGCCCAGTGCAGCAGCCGCCGTTCCAGCCAGGTGACGCAGTACACCAGCGCGATGCCGACGATGGACAGCAGCGTGACCGCCGCGAACATGTCGGTGGCGTTCAGTGTAGCCAGCGCGGTGATCATCAGGTAGCCCATGCCGGTGGTGGAGCCGACGAACTCGGCCAGCACCACGCCGATCAGCGCGAAGCTGATGGCGTTGGGCAGCGCGGCGAAGGTCCAGGCGGCCGCGGTCGGGATGCGCACGCGCCACAGGATCTGGCGCGGCGACCCGCCCAGCGTGCGGCAGAAGTCCACCAGCTCGCGCTCGACGCTGCGCCCGCCCTTGTAGGTGTTGAAGAACACCAGAAAGAACACCACGAACCACGAGGTCACCACCTTGGACGCCAGCCCCAGGCCGAAAAACATGGTGATGAGCGGCACGAAGGCGATGCGCGGCATCGAGTTGAAGGCCACGATGAACGGGTTGAACACGTCCGCCAGGAAGCGGCTGCGGCTCAGCGTCATGCCGACGATGAAGCCGCTGCCCACGCCCACCACCAGTCCGACCAGCGTGGCCTGCAGCGTCAGCCACAGGTGCGGCCAGACCGAGCGCGGGCCGGGTTGCAGCCATTCCCACAGCCGCACCGCCACGCGCGAGGGCTGGCTGATGAAGAACGGATCGAACAGCGTGTTCTGGGTGAACCACGGGATGCGCGTCAGCGTTTCCCAGGAGCCCAGGATGAGGGCCAGGATCAGCACCTGCCACAAGGTGATGCGCATGCGCCGCAGGGCGCTGGCGCGGCGGTCCAGCCGCAGCTGGTCCTGCAGGGTATCGGTGAATTCGGGAGCGGTCATGGCGGAATCAGGCGGCGGCGCGGAACTGCTGGCCCAGCACGCTCCAGAGGCTTTGCACGTGGGTGACGAACTGCGGCGTCTCGCGCAGGGTGAAGACGTCGCGCGGATGCGGGATGGCGATGCGCTCGTCCAGCAGCACGCGGCTGGGCGGGCCGGACAGCACCACCACGCGATCCGACAGCAGGATGGCCTCGTCCAGGTCGTGCGTGACCAGCACCACGGTCTGGCCCAGCTTGCGCCAGATTTCCATCAGCTCGCGGTGCAGGTGGGTCTTGGTGTGCGTATCGAGCGCGCCGAACGGCTCGTCCAGCAGCAGGATGCGCGGCTCCACCGCCAGGCTCATCAGCAGCGCCACGCGCCGCCGCATGCCGCCCGACAACTGGTGCGGAAAGGCGTCGGCGAAGGCCGTCAGGTGGCCCAGCTCCAGCAGCTCGGCCACCCGGCTGGCGATGCGCGCGGCCGGCACGCCCTGGAACTTCAGGCCCAGCGCCACGTTCTTCCTGACGCTGAACCAGGGCAGCAGCGTGTCCTTCTGGAAGATGTAGCCCAGCGCCGGCGGCACCTGGCCGTCGACCACCTGGCCGTCGACCCGGATCTGGCCGGTGGTGGGCGGCAGGAAGCCGGCGATCATGTTCAGCAGCGTGCTCTTGCCGCAGCCCGAGGGGCCGACGATCGACACGAACTCGCCCGCCGCGATCTCCAGGCTGACCTCGCCCACCGCGTGGGTGGTGCCCTGGCGCGTCTGGTAGGCCTTGCCAACCCGGTCCAGCGTGATCATCACAGGCCTCGCGCTTTGCGCACGAAGCTCATGTCGACGCACTTGGCGTACGGCACGGTCTTGATCTCGTCGTTCGAGAACTGGCGGCCGTCGCCCATGATCGCGGTCATGCGGTCGTAGGCGTCCTGGGAAATCAGGTTGTCCTTCAGGAACACGGTTTCCTTGTACACGCCCAGCGTCTTCTCGATGGCGGCGCGCGGGAAGGCGTTCAGATAATCGTCGTAGATCACGTCGGCGATCTCGGCGGCGCTGTGGGCGGTGATGAAGTCCTGCGCCCGCACCAGGCCCGTGACGAAGGCCTGCACCGTCTCCGGCCGCTTCTGGATGGTGTCCTGCAGCGTCAGCGCGGCGATGCCCGGCACGTCGCCGCCCATGAACTCGTTCCACGAGGCCTCGGTGGTGGCGTCGAAGATCGGCACGCCCCAGCCTTCCTGCCGGGCCTGTTCCATCATCGACATGGTGGCCATGCTGGCGGCCACCGAGCCGGTCTTGAGCGCGCCGAGCATGGTGGCCAGGTCGCCCAGGGGGCGGATATCGACCTTGTCGGCCACGCCGGCCTTCTGCATCAGGTACAGCGCCATCAGCCAGGTGCTGGACTGCGGCTGGGTCGCGCCCACGCGCTTGCCGGCCAGGTCCTTGAGCGACTTGATCTTGCCGCTCTCGAAGTCTTCGCGCCGCACGATGACGTTGGCGTAGGTCAGCTTGCGGTCGAAGCCGAACACCAGCGTGGCCGGCTTGCCGGCCAGCGTCAGGGCCGGCGCGGCGGTGGCCGCGGTGGCGCCGAAGGCGATCTGGCCGGCCGCCAGCAGCTGGTTGGTGCGCGGGCCGCTCTGCGAATTCAGGTACTCGACCTCCAGGCCCCCTTCGCCGAAATAGCCCTTCTTGAGCGCCACATAGCCGGCCGCGAAGAACGGGTCGATGCTGCCCTGCCCGTAGACCACGCGGCCCAGCTTGGGCTGGGCGAAGGCGACGCGGCCGCCGATCAGGGTGACGCCGGCGAGCGCCCCGGTTGCGGCCAGCACACGGCGGCGGGTGGTGAAGTGGGGGCTCGTGCTCATGTCTTCCTCGGTCTCGATCGGGTGTGGTTGTTTGGCGTCAACAATACCGCAGCGGCGCCTGCCGTCCAACAATGGAAAACGCCCGGTTGCCCGGGCGTTCTCGTCGTGCCACGCAAGTGTAGACCGTGGCGGTCTATGCCGCGGTCTTCTTGGGCGCGGCCTTCTTCACGGCCTTCTTGGCGGCGGTCTTGGTCGCCGTTTTGGTTGCCGTCTTGGTGGCCGTTTTCGTGGCGGTCTTCTTCACCGCGGCCTTCTTGGCCGGCGCCTTCTTCGCCGCCGTCTTGGTGGCGGTGGCGGCGGTCTTGGCCGGGGCGCGGCCGCGGCCGGGTTTCTCCGGACGCGGTTCGAACTCGAAGCCGATCTTGCCGTCGGGCTGACGCACCAGGAAGGCCTTGAACTTGCGGTTGGTGCGGCTGGAGACGAAGCCGTCGAGCAGGTCGGTGCGGCCGTCGGTCAGCAGCTTTTCCATCTGCTCGCGCGAGATTTCCTGTTGCAGGATGACCTTGCCGGAGCGGAAGTCGCAGCTCTTTTCAGGGCCGACCGACTTCTCGCAGACATAGCTCATGCCGTGCTCGAACACGCGCGACTGGCACTTGGGGCAGTTGCCCACCGGCGTGTGGCCGGAGAAATCCACCGCCTCGCTGTCGTCCTCGTCGTTCTGGCCGAAGTCGAATTCCAGCTTGTACTCGTCGCTGATGCGCAGGATGGCGGCGAACGGCCGGCCCATCTTGCTGATGAAGCCCTGCAGCGGACCGATCTCGCGCTTGGCCAGCAGTTCCTCGACTTCCGGCAGCTCGAAGGTGCGGCCGCCCGGGTGCTTGCCGATCGAGAAGTCGCAGTTGGTGCAGGCGAAACGGCGGTAGTTTTCCTTGACCACCCCGCCGCACTTGGGGCACGGCGTCTGCAGCGTGGCGTAGTCGCCGGGCACCGTGTCGCGCTCGTATTCCTTGGCGCGCTTGACGATGACCTGCGTCATCTGGGCGATCTCGCGCATGAAGGCCTGGCGGTCCAGCGCGCCCTGCTCGATCTGCTTGAGCTTGTGTTCCCATTCGCCGGTCAGCTCGGGCGAAGTCAGTTCCGACACGTCCAGGCCCGACAGCAGCGTCATCAGCTGGCGCGCCTTGGCGGTCGGCACCAGGTCGCGGCCCTCGCGGCGCAGGTAGACCTCGTTGAGCAGGCCTTCGATGATGGCCGCGCGGGTGGCCGGCGTGCCCAGGCCGCGCTCGGACATGGCCTCGCGCAGTTCCTCGTCGTCCACCAGCTTGCCGGCGCCTTCCATGGCCGACAGCAGCGTGCCTTCGTTGAAGCGCGCCGGCGGCTTGGTGGCCAGGCCCACGGCTTCGACTTCCTCGGTGCGCACGGTTTCACCGTCGCCCACCGGCACCAGGTTGGCGTCCTCGCCCTGCGCTTCCTTGCCGTACACGGCCAGCCAGCCCGGGTTGACCAGCACCTTGCCGTCGGTGCGGAAGCGATGCCCCTGCACCTCGGTCATGCGGGTGGTGACGCGGTATTCGGCGGCCGGGAAGAACACGGCCAGGAAGCGCTTGAGCACCAGGTCGTAGAGCTTGGCCTCGGCCTCGCTCAGGTCGTGCGGGATCTGCAGCGTCGGGATGATGGCAAAGTGATCCGACACCTTCTTGTTGTCGAAGATGCGGCGGTTCGGCTTGACCCAGTGCTGGCTGACCACGGTGTCGGCATGGCGCGACAGCCCGCCGACGGCGTTGGAGCCGCCCTTGGCCAGCGCGCGCATGGTTTCCTGCGCCGTGCCGATGTAGTCCTCGGGCAGGTAGCGCGAATCGGTACGCGGGTAGGTCAGCGCCTTGTGGCGTTCGTACAGGGTCTGGGCCAGGGCCAGGGTGGTCTTGGCCGAAAAGCCGAAGCGGCCGTTGGCCTCGCGCTGCAGCGAGGTCAGGTCGTACAGGGCCGGCGACATCTGGGTCGACGGCTTGGATTCCTCGGTCACGCTGCCCGGCTGGGCGCGGCAGGCGGCCACCACGCTCTGGGCGGCGGCCTGCGACCACAGGCGCGACTCGCGCTTCTCGGGGTCGCGCTCGTCCTTCTTGAAGTCCGGGTCGATCCAGCGGCCTTCATACAGGCCGGCGGCCGCCACGAAGGTGGCGCGCACTTCCCAGTAATCGCGCGAGACGAAGCGGCGGATGCGCTCTTCGCGCTCGGCCACGATCGCCAGCGTGGGGGTCTGCACCCGGCCCACCGGCGTCTTGAAGAAGCCGCCGTCCTTGCTGTTGAAGGCGGTCATGGCGCGCGTGCCGTTGATGCCCACCAGCCAGTCGGCCTCGGCGCGCGAGCGGGCGGCGGCCTCCAGCGGCTTGAGCTGGACGTCGTCGCGCAGGTTGGCGAAGGCCTCGCGGATGGCGGCCTGCGTCATGGATTGCAGCCACAGGCGCTGGATCGGCTTCTTCACCCCGGCGTACTGGATGATGTAGCGGAAGATCAGTTCGCCCTCGCGCCCAGCGTCACAGGCGTTGATGATGGCATCGACGTCCTTGCGCTTGGCCAGGCGCACCAGCAGCTTGAGGCGTTCGGCCGATTTCTTGTCGGTCGGGCCCAGTTCGAATTCAGGCGGAATTACGGGCAGGTGCGTGAAGCTCCACTTTCCCTTGACCGGATCGTTGGGCGCGACCAAGCTCAGCAAATGGCCAATGCTGGACGCGAGTACGTAACGTTCGCTTTCAAAATAGTCGCCCTCGCGCGCAAAGCCTCCCAAGGCGCGTGATATATCAAGGGCCACCGAGGGCTTCTCGGCAATAATCAGCGTTTTATTCATGTGTATCCAGTGGCGGCAGACCCGCCTTAGTAGCGCGGATAATAAGATCGGAGATTCGCGAGATGCAAGTCGGCACTGAACGGCAAGTGGGATCCGAACTGCACGCATGGCGCCAATTCCTGGCCCGCAGCACCCTTTGGCTAGGGGTTTTGCTGCTCGGCAGCGCCGCCATCTGCTGGGTCGCGGCGAACTGGCAGGACATGACCAAAATCCAACGCTTCGCCGGCACGCAGGGCCTTTTGGCCCTCAGCGCGCTGGCGGCGGCGTGGGCCGGATTGCGCCTGCGCGCCACCCCGGGGGTGCGCCGCAGCATCCCCGGCGCGCTGCTGGCCCTGGCCGGCATCCTGCTCGGCGCCCTGCTCGCGTTATTAGGCCAAACTTACCAGACTGGCGCCGATACCTGGGAATTGTTCGCCTGGTGGGCGGTCCTGCTGCTGCCCTGGGCGCTGGTGGCGACCAGCCAGGCGGTCTGGCTGCCGTGGGTGGTGGTCAGCAACGTCGCCCTGGCCCTGTGGCTGGGTGAACGGGCGTTCAACTGGTGGCTGTTGCTGGGCGGCCCGCAGGTCGCCAGCCTGATCATGGCCGCCTGGAACCTGATCCTGCTGCTGGGCTGGGAACTGGCGGCGCGCCGCTGGCGCGCCAGCACGCTGATCGGCCCGCGGGTCCTGGCGGCGCTGGTCATCAGCCCGCTGGTGACGGCGCTGGCGTTCGGCCCGATGGTGACGGTGCTGGTGATCGGCGACGCCATGTCGCGCGGCCTGGGTTCCGTCAACAGCCTGGCCTGGATCGCGGTGACGTTGGGCCTGGGCTTCTATTACCAGCGCGGCCGCCGCGACCTGGTCATCCTGGCGATGCTGGTGGCCGGCGTCATCTGCGTGTCGCTGCGGATAGTAGGCGAATGGCTGCTGCGGCTGGAACCCGGCATCTGGGCGGCCCTGCCGCTGGCGGCGCTGCTGATGGCCGAGGCTGTCTGGGCGGCGCGCTGGCTGCGCGGCCTGGCCGCGGGGCCGCAGGCGGCCGTCGCGGCCCCGGCCGATGCCGAGCCCGCCGCCGCCTCGGCCGGCAACGCGGTCGATCCCGGCGAGGCCGGCAAACCGGTGGCGCAACTGGCGCCGCCCGCCGTGCCGCACACCGAGCCGCCCTGGTACGTGCAATGCATCCTGGCGCTCAGCGCCTGGCTGTCGACGCTGCTGCTGCTGGCGTTCGTGGCCTTCTCCGGCATGATCAATTCAGAGGAAGGCGCGCTGGTGGCCGGCCTGGTGCTGTGCGCCGCCGGCGTGGCCGTGCTGCGCAGCGACACCGGCCCGTTCTGGCGCCAGTGCGGCACCGCCATGGCGTTCGCCGGCCAGATCCTCATCATCTACGGCATGTCCGAGTCGACCTCGTTCGCCAGCGCCTGCCTGTTCGTGTTGCTGATGGCCACGGCGGTCTACGCGCTGGGGCCCGACGTGATCCTGCGCTTCCTGAGCGGCGGCCTGATCGCGATGGCCGGCGCCGGCCTGATCTGGCGCGTCCTGGCGCCCGAGCTGCTGCGCGACGACATACTCGACGCCCTGCTGTACTTCGACATGGCCCGCGCCGCCTTCGTCTGGCTGCCGATCGCGGTGACCGGCGCCTGGGCCACGGCGGTGATCCTGACCCTGGGCCAGCGCCTGGGCGGCAAGCGCGGCCACGCGCTGCAGCCGCTGGCCTGGGCCTTCCTGCTGTCGGTGCAGGGCATGGTCTGGCTGGCCAGCGGCCTGTCGATCATGCAGCTGCCGGCCATGTGGCAGCTGAACCCGCAGACCGCGCTGCTGGTGGGCGCGGGGGGCGGTGCTGCCGGCCGCCTCGGCGCTGGCGGTGCTGTGGCCGCGGCGCCGCGTGCTGACGGCCGGCGTGCTGTGGGGCGTGCCCATCGCCCTGCTGCTGGCGCTGTTCTGGCTGCCCAGCCCCGGTGTCGGCTTCGCGCTGGCCTGGCTGCTGCTGGGCTTCGGCCTGAACCAGCCGCG
The DNA here is from genome assembly GCF_001298995.1 of Achromobacter sp. 2789STDY5608615. NCBI lineage: Bacteria > Pseudomonadati > Pseudomonadota > Betaproteobacteria > Burkholderiales > Alcaligenaceae > Achromobacter > Achromobacter sp. 2789STDY5608615. Next base: position 168,441 of record NZ_CYTY01000010.1, on the reverse strand, counting down.
GGTGGCGCTGTTCGGCGTCTTCAGCCTGCTGATCTACCTGGGCGTCTATTACTACCAGCTGGACGTGCCATTGCTGGAAAAGGCCCTGTGGCTGGGCGGCGGCGCCGTGCTGCTGTTCGTGCTGCGGGGGCTGGTGTGGCTGGTGCCGCGCCTGATGCGCACCCAGGCGCCGTCGCGCCGCGCGCCCCTGCCGCCGATCTCGCCGGCCCTGCGCTGGCGCACCCTGGCGATCCTGGGGGGCCTGGTGCTGGTCCTGGGCGTGGCCAACGGTGGCATCTGGCAGCGCGAGAAGCTGCTGGCCAACGGCAAGGTGGTGATCCTGGAGCTGGCGCCGGTCGACCCGCGCTCGCTGATGCAGGGCGATTACATGGCGCTCAACTTCGCCGCCGGGCGCGAGGTCACCCGCATGCGGCTGGGCGGCGAGCGCCAGGGCGCCGACGACTCTATCATGGGCTACGAGCCCGACGGCTACGTGCTGCTGACGGCCGACGCGCGCGGCGTGTCGCAGCCGGTGCGCATCCAGCCCGACGCCCGTCCGCACGCCGACAACGAGGTGCCGCTGCGCTACCGCGTCCGCGACAACGGCGTGCGCATCGTCACCAACGCCTATTTCTTCCCCGAAGGCCAGGCCAGCCGCTATGAAGTCGCCAAGTTTGGCGAGTTGCGCGTGGCCGAGAACGGCGAGGCCCTGCTGGTGCGGATGCTGGGCGAGGATCTGCAGCCGCTGTGATGGCGCGGGCGGGCCGCCGGCGGCGGCCGTCCCGACAAGCTCGGATCGGGACGGGCGGCGCTGCGTGATCGCGCCAGCCTTGGGGCCGCTTCAGGCCAGCGGAAAGCGCGTCGCCCAGCGCGCTGTCGCCTCGCGCAGGAATGCGCCGGGGTCGGCGGCGGGCAGCGGCGCGAAGCCCAGGGCGCGCCAGGCGCCCTGCAGCGACGCCAGGGGCGCCGCCGTGTCGATGGCCGGGGCGCCGTTCTGCTTGGACAGTTTCAGGCCGTTGGCGGGGTCCAGGATCAGCGGCACGTGCAGGTAGCGCACCGGCGGCAGGTCCAGCAGCCGGCCCAGTACGCGCTGGCGCGCGGTCGAGCTGAGCAGGTCGGCGCCGCGCACCACGTCGGTCACGCCCTGCGCGCCATCGTCCACCACCACCGCCAATTGATAGGCCCACAGGCCGTCGGCGCGCTTGACCGCGATGTCGCCCACTGCCTGCGCCACGTCCTGTTCCTGCGGTCCCAGCCAGCGGTCCTCGAAGCGTTCCACGCCTGCCGGCATGATCACGCGCCAGGCGCGCGCCTCGCGGCCGGGCGGCAGGCCGTGGCGGCAGGTGCCGGGGTACGGGCGTTCGCCATCGGCGCCCGGCGCCGTCTGGCCGCGCAGCGCCGAGTCGGCGATCTCGCGGCGGGTGCAGCCGCAGCCATAGACCAGGCCGCGCGCGGCCAGGGCGTCGAAGGCCGCCTGGTAGACGTCGCCGCGGCGCGATTGCCACAGGATCTCGCCGTCCCAGTGCAGGCCCAGCGATTCGAGCTGGCCCATGATGTGTTCGGCTGCGCCGGGCACGGTGCGCGGCGTGTCCACGTCCTCGATGCGCAGCAGCCAGCGGCCGTCGTTGGCGCGCGCATCCAGCCAGCTGGCCAGCGCGGCCACGAGCGAACCCGCGTGCAGCGGGCCGCTGGGGCTGGGGGCGAAGCGGCCGGTGTAGGTCACGGGATGGCGCGGCAAAACAATGGGGTTACGGCGAAGCGGCGCCGCGCGCCTGACGCGCGCGGGTCGTGGGGAAACGGACGTCGGCCGGAGCCGGCGCCGTCAGTGCAGCAAGCGCACGCCGTCTTCGTCCAGCAGCTCTTCCAGGACCAGATTGTCGATCTCGGCTTCCTGGCTCCAGAGAACCATGAGGGCGATGATCTTGATCTTGGAGAGCGGCACGGGCGATTCCGGCGAAGCCAGGCCCCGGTCGATGACGATCTCGCGCAAGGGCGCGGGCAGCACGCCGGCCGATTCCAGGAAGGCGATGAAGCCGATGGATTCGGAACCCAGTTGCTGGTATTCGTTATCGGTGTAGATCCGGGTGCCGCTGGTGGGCGCCTGGGCGAGGTCGACACAGCGTTCGGTGGTTTCAGCCAGCCCGTAGAGCCAGCCTAACGCATCGTCGATGTCTTCGTGCTCGAACCCGGCGGCGGCCAGCCGTTTCGCCAGGACATCGGCGGCGGGACAGGCTTGCGGCGTGTAGTAATTCTCGTACAGGTAAACCAGGATATCGAACATATGGCGCAGTCTTGTGCCTGTTTGCACAGTCGGCCCGCATATCGGCAGACCAGCAAACATGAATTTTACTTTACGCTGATTTATTTGCCCGGGCAACCGCCGAAAAGGCCGGGGGCGGCGGGGCGTAGTGGCCTTGCGACAGTCATGAAAACCGCGCGGAAAGGCTGACAGAATAAGGGGTTGCGCGATCTGCCAGGGGCGGACTTCCAGGGTCCGCCCCTCTTTAATACCCCTACGAATCAGGCGGTTTTCGGCGCCGTTTCCAGCTTCAGCTGCGCCAGCTGGCGGATGAACACCGGGATGCAGATGGCCAGCCCGATCAGCCCGCTGGCCAGGCCCGGCAGGATGGTCAGCAGCGCGCCCAGCGTGCACAGCCAGCGTTCCCAGCTTTTCATCCCCACCAGCATGTAGCGCGAGAACGCCGCCGACAGCAGCACCAGCCCCACCATGCAGCCGAACAGGGTCACGAAGAAGTCGTACCAGGTGAAGCCCTGCACCGAGATCAGCAGCGACGGCGAGAACACGAACACGAACGGCACGATCAGCTTGGTGATGCCCAGCCGGAACGCGGTGTTGCCGGTCTTGAACGGATCGCTGCCCGCCATGCCCGCCGCCGCGTAGGCCGCCAGCGCCACCGGCGGCGTGATGTCGGCCAGGATGCCGAAATAGAACACGAAGAAGTGCGCCGCGATCGGCTGCACCCCCAGCTGCACCAGCGTCGGCGCGGCCACCGCCACCATGATCAGGTAGTTGGCGGTGGTCGGCACGCCGCAGCCCATCAGGATGCACACGATGCCCGTCATGATGAGCGCGGCGATCAGCGTCAGCGACTGCATGTTGGCGATGCTGTCCGGAATCACCGCGGCCGCGCCGGCGGCCAGCGCCTGCGAGGCCGCGATCACGATGTACGAGATCTTGAAGCCCACGCCCGTCAGCGTCACCACGCCGATCACGATGCCCACCGTGCCCGCCGCCGCGCCCACCGCCAGCGCGTACTTGGCGCCGGTCTCGAAGGCCTCGTACAGATCGCGCCAGCGCAGCCGCTGGAACGGATTGAGCAGGCCGACGATGATGCAGCCGGTGATGCCGGCGAACGCCGCCAGGTACGGGGTGCGGCCGCTGGCCAGCACGCCGATCAGCAGGAACAGCGGGATCAGCGTCGGCCAGCGCATCTTGAACGACTGCTTCAGCTTCGGCATCTCGGCCTCGGTCAGCCCGCGCAGGCCCTCGCGCTTGGCCTCGAAGTGCACCTGCATGAACATGCCGAAGAAATACAGGAAGGCCGGGAAGATGCCGGCGATCGCGATCTGCTGGTACGGAATGCCCAGGAACTCGATCATCAGGAACGCCGCCGCGCCCATGATCGGCGGCGTGATCTGGCCGCCGGTGCTGCTGGCCGCCTCCACCCCCGCCGCGAAATGGCGCGGATAGCCGATGCGGATCATCGCCGGGATGGTCAGAGACCCGACCGTGACGGCGTTGGCCACCGACGACCCCGACAGCATGCCGAACATGGCCGAGCCGAACACCGACACCTTGGCGGGCCCGCCGGCGTAGCGCCCGGCGACCGTCGAGGCCACGTCCAGGAACAGCTGGCCCAGGCCGATGCGCGTGGCCAGCACGCCGAACAGCACGAAGTGGAACACGTAGGTCGCCACCACCCCCACCGCCACGCCGTAGACGCCCTGGCTGGTCAGGTACATGTGGTTGACGATCTGCGGCCAGGTGTTGCCCGCGTGCTTGAGCAGCCCGGGGAAATACGGCCCGAACATCGCATAGGCCATGAACACCAGCGCGATGATGGGCAGCGGCCAGCCCATGGCGCGGCGCGTCGCCTCCAGCAGCCCGATCAGCAGGATCGAGCCCATGAAGACGTCCATCGGCATCGGATTGCCGACGCGGAACGCCAGGTCCTCGAAGATGTAGGGGATGTACAGCACCGACAGCGCCAGCGCGATGGCGATGATCCAGTCGTACAGCGGCACGCCGCCCGGCGCATACCAGGTGGACTTCGGCTCGCGCTGATAGTGCGACTTGGAAAAGCCGAACACCAGGAAGATCAGGCTCAGCACGAACGCCAGGTGCACGCCGCGATGCGTGGCCTCGCGCAACAGGCCGAAGCCGGCGGTGTAGTAGTGGAACAGCGACAGCGCGACGAGCAGGCCGGACACGAGCCACGTGGCGGTCTTGTGCAGCGGGCGGAAGCGGATTTCGGAATCGTACTTTTCCGCCAGCTGCTGGGTCTTCTGGTGGTCAATTTCCATGGCCAGGAATCTCGGCAAGAACACGGCGGGCAGGGCCGGACGGCCCTGCCCCTGCCACGCGACGGCGCGCGCGGATGCTTGCGGACCGACGCCGGCGCGGCAGGCCGACGTCAGCGGGTCCGCGGCGGCGGGCCTACTTCAGCAGGCCGACTTCCTTGTAGAACTTCTCGGCGCCCGGATGGAACGGAATGCCCGCGCCCTTGACCGCGTTTTCCTTGGTGATGAGCTTGCCCTTGGCATGGCCCGCGTCCAGCGTCTTGCGGGTGGCGTCGCTGTACAGTGCCTTGGTCACCTCATACACCGTCTGCTCGGGGATCTTGGCCGACGTCACCATCTGCGCGTTGACCGAGATGGTCTTGACCTCGGGCAGGTTCTGGTAGGTGTTGGCGGCGATCACGTCGGGCGTGAAGAACTCCTGCTTGGCGCGCAGCGCGTCGATCTCCGGGCCGACCAGCGGCACCAGCTCGATATTGCCGGTGGAGGCCAGCTCGGCGATGGCGCCGGCGGGGGCGCCGCCGACGAAGAAGAACGCGTCCAGCCCGCCGTCCTTGAGCTTGTCGCCGGCCTGGTTGGGCTTGAGGTATTCGGCCTTGATGTCCTTGTCGGTCATGCCGTAGGCGCCCAGGATCAGGCGCACGTCGACCAGCGTGCCCGAGCCCGGCTCGTCCATCGACACGCGCTTGCCCTTCAGGTCGGCCACGCCCTTGATGCCGGTGCCCTTGCGCGTCACCAGGTGGATGCTTTCCGGATACAGCGTGGAAATCAGCCGCAGGTCCTGCGCCTTGGGCTTGCCTTCGAACGTGCCGGTGCCGCTGTAGGCCCAGAACGCCACGTCCGATTGCGTGAAACCGGCCTCGAACGAACCGCCCATGATGCCGTTGATGTTGGCGACCGAGCCATTGGAGGCGACCGCGGTGGCGATCAGCTTGCCGGGCTGCGACACGGCGTTGCCGATGATGCCGCCGACGGGGTAGTAGGTGCCGGCGGTGCCGCCGGTGCCGATGCGGAAGAACTGCTGCGCCTGCGCCGTACCGGCCGCGGCCGCCAGGGACAACGCCATTGCCAGGGTGGTGATCCAGCTTCTCGTTTTCATGCGGGCTTCTCCAGGGAATAGATAAGGGGCATGCTTTGACGCTGCTGGGCCGTTTCGCGGCCTCGGCTCCCGCTCGGTATCGGATCGGCCCGTTGTGCGGGCGCATGGCGCGGGGCTTTATTTGTGGTGAAATTCTGGCATGGCCGCACCCCCGCGCCAATGCTTGCAGGGCTATGGTTTACCAGGGGGTCGCCGCTTTCCTCGCAGTGCAGACAACGGAGTCTCCAGATGTCCCAGGAAGTCATACGCGGCATTGCGCTGCCCCCGCCCGCGCAGGCCGGCGATCCCCTGGCCAGCGTCGACACGCCCAGCCTGGTGCTGGACCTGGCCGCGTTCGAGGCCAACCTGCGCACCATGCAGGCCTGGGCCGACCGCCACGAGGTCGCGCTGCGGCCCCACGCCAAGGCCCACAAATGTCCCGAGATCGCTCGCCGCCAGCTGGCGCTGGGCGCGCGCGGCATCTGTTGCCAGAAGGTCAGCGAGGCCGTGCCCTTCGTGGCCGCCGGCATCACCGACATCCACATCAGCAACGAAGTGGTCGGCCCGGCCAAGCTGCGCCTCTTGGGCCAGTTGGCGCGCGCCGCCAAGCTCAGCGTCTGCGTCGACAACGCCGCCAACCTGGTGCAGATCTCGCAGGCCATGGCCGCGGCCGGCGCCGAGATCGACGTGCTGGTGGAAGTGGACGTGGGCCAGGGCCGCTGCGGCGTGTCCGACGACGCCACCGTGCTGGCGCTGGCGCAGCAGGCGCGCGCGCTGCCGGGCGTGAACTTCGTCGGCCTGCAGGCCTATCACGGCTCGGTGCAGCATTTCCGCACCCGCGAGGAACGCGCCGCCGTCTGCCGCCAGGCCGCGCGCATCGCCGCGTCGTATCAATTGCTGCTGCGTGAAAGCGGCATCGCCTGCGACATCATCACCGGCGGCGGCACCGGCAGCGTCGAGTTCGATGCCGCCAGCGGCGTCTACACCGAACTGCAGGCCGGTTCCTACGCCTTCATGGACGGCGACTACGGCGCCAACGAATGGGACGGCCCGCTGGCGTTCCAGAACAGCCTGTTCGTGCTGTCCACCGTGATGAGCACGCCGGCGCCCGATCGCGTCATCCTCGACGCCGGCCTGAAGTCCACCACCGCCGAATGCGGCCCGCCCGCGATCCACGGCGCCCAGGGCCTGCAATACGCCGCCATCAACGACGAACACGGCGTGGTGCGCGTGGCGGCTGGCGCGCCGGCGCCCGCGCTGGGCGACACGCTGCTGCTGGTGCCGTCGCACGTCGATCCGACCTTCAACCTGCATGATGGGCTGGTGGTCTATCGCGACGGCATCGTGCGGGACATCTGGGAGATCTCGGCGCGCGGCTTCTCGCGCTGAAACCGGTCATGCCGAGCGCGATGGAACCGTTGTCCTTCGACTGGAAGACGCCGCTGCCGGAACTGCTGGACGGGTTGCGGCAGGCGTATGCGGCGCGCTACCCGGTCCTGGCCTCTGCGCGGCTGGACGCGCTGCGCGCCGCGTTGCGCGATGACCGCGCCGACGACTTTCTGCCGCTGTTGGGCCAGGAACTGGAGGCGTTGGGACTGGCGTTGATCGGGCAGGACGAAGACGACGACGCCATCCACCTGCTGATTGTGCCGCGGGCCGATGCCGGCGACGCGCTGGCGCGGCTGGCCGCGCAAGGCCGGCAGGTGGTGCGGCATCGGCAGGATGGCGCGGCGCAGGACGCCCCGGCCACGCTGCCCCGCCCCGCTTCCGGTCCGCTGGCCCAACCCGGCGACTACCTGGACATGGCGCAGTGCGTGCCGCTGGCGCCGGGCTGGGCCGGCGTGGTCAACCGTGACACGGCGGCGCCGGAACTGGTGGACCTGCATGATTGGCCGGCCTTGCGCGAGGTCGGCGGCAAGTTCCAGCCGCATCGCGGCCTGCTGGCGTCGGCCGTCGCCGCCAACGGCGTCCATGCCTGGATTGAACAGGGCCCCGACGGCATCGCCAGCACGCCCTATGCGCACCTGCTGCGCGCGCCCCGGGTCGAGGCCGCGCCGCTCGACCGTCCCGGCCTCGCGCTGCCACCGCGCGCGGCGCAGGCGCAGCGCCGCACGCCCGAATTCAGCCTGGGCTTCGCGGGCGATGATCTGCTGCTGGTGGATCGCGGCATGGCGTTCGTGTACCGGGGCTTTGCCACGCTGGACGAAGCGGCCGCCATCGAGCCGGCGCTGCTGTACACCGCGCCGCCGCAACGTCGCCCCGTCAGCGACCGCTCGGCGGTGATCCAGACGCCCGATGGCCGCGCCTGCGTGCTGTGCCGTGGCCAGCTGCTGCGGTGGCGCGATGGCCAGTTGCATCCCCTGGCATTGGGCCCTGCCGACTCGGCATCGGGGGATCTTTCGCATCCCGTCGCCTGCGGCAACGGCGCCATCGCCTGGCTCGAAGACGATGCGCTTTGCCACGCGGACCTGGACGCCCTTGCCGTCAGCCGCCATGCGCCCCAACAGATGCCCGCCGGCGGCATGATCCTGCAGTCCCTGCCGCAAGGCTGGCTGCTGCTGGGCCACTGGCACGCGCCGCATCGCAGCCTGGACCTGGGCCAGCTGTGGCATCCCGATTCCGGCCAGGTCCTGCGCATCCGCCACGGCGCGCTCGACCTGGACAGCGGCATCCAGCGCGCATGGATTTTGCCGGATGGCGAGGTGGTGGTGGGCGGACAGCTGCGTCATGTCCGCCTGGGCCGTTTCGACGCATTGTTGGGCCGGCTGTCAGCCGCTTGACCCTCGGCGGCCGGGCCATGGCCGCCGCCAGGATCCACGCGCCCTATCCGGCCAGATCCGTCATCCCCAGGAACTGCCGCAGCTCCGGCGTCGCCGGCGCCGTGAACAGTTCCTCCGGCGGCCCGATCTCGTGCACGCGGCCCTGGTGCATGAAGACCACGCGGTCGCATACCTCGCGCGCAAAGCGCATCTCGTGCGTCACCATCAGCAGCGTCATGCCGTCGGCGGCCAGCTCGCGCACCACCGCCAGCACCTCGTTGACCAGCTCCGGGTCCAGCGCCGACGTGATCTCGTCGCACAACAGCGCCAGCGGCTGCATCGCCAACGCGCGCGCGATCGCCACGCGCTGCTGCTGGCCGCCCGACAATTCCTCGGGCCAGGCGTCGAACTTGTGCTCCAGCCCCACCCGCGTCAGCATCGCCCGCGCCAGGTCGGCGGCCTGGTCCTGCGGCATGCGCTTGGCCACCATCGGCGACAGCATCACGTTGCGCCCCACCGTCAGGTGCGGGAACAGGTTGAACTGCTGGAAGATCATGCCCACCTTCAGCCGCAGCGCGCGCAGCCGCAGCTCGTCGTCGCCCAGCTGCGCGTCCGCCACCATGATGGCGCCGCTGTCGATCTGCTCCAGCCCGTTCACGCAGCGCAGCAGCGTGCTCTTGCCGGAACCGCTTTTGCCGATGATGGCGATCACCTCGCCGGGCTCGACGCGCAACGTCACCCCTTTCAGGACTTCGTTGTCGCCGAACTTCTTGCGGACGTCTTCAAGGGCGATGAGGGGCATGCAACTTCCTTTCCAGCCGGAGGCTGAGGCGCGACAGGGGCCAGCACAGCGCGAAATAGATCAGCGCGGCGCAGGCATAGACGGTGAAGGGGCTGAAGGTGGCGTTGGTGATCACCGTGCTGGCCTTGGACAGCTCGGTAAAGCCGATGATGGAGGTCAGCGCCGTGCTCTTGACGATCTGCACCGCGAAGCCGACGGTCGGCGCCACCGCGATGCGCAGCGCCTGCGGCAGCACCACGTAGCGCATCTGCTGCACATAGCCCAGCGCCAGGCTGGCCGAGGCTTCCCACTGGCCCTTCGGAATCGCTTCCACGCAGCCGCGCCAGATCTCGGCCAGGAACGCGCCCGACCACAGCGTCAGCGCCGCGCCCGCGGCCAGCCACGGCGGCACTTCCACGCCGATCAGCGACAGCCCGAAGAACGCCAGGAACAGCTGCATCAGCAGCGGCGTGCCCTGGAACAGTTCGATATACGCCCAGCTGACCCGCCGCATCAGCGCCACGCGCGAGGTCCGCATCATCAGCGCCAGCATGCCCATGAGCGCGCCGCCGGCAAACGCCACCAGCGACAGCACCACGGTCCAGCGCGCCGCCAGCAGCAGGTTGCGGACAATGTCCCAGGTGGTGAACTCGATCATCGCGCCGCCTTGCGGAACAACCGCCTGCCCGTCATGCGCAGCAACTGGCGCAACCCCACCGCCAGCACCAGATAGATGCCGGTGGTCACGAAATACACCTCGAACGCGCGGAAATTGCGCGACTGGATGAAGTTGGCCGCGAACGTCAGGTCCTCGGCCGCGATCTGCGAGCACACCGCCGACCCCAGCATCACGATCACGATCTGCGATGACAGGGCCGGCCAGATGCGCGCCAGCGCGGGCTTCAGCACGACATGGCGGAACACCTGCCAGCGCGTCATCGCCAGGCTGGCGCCGGCCTCGTACTGGCCCTTGGGCGTGGCGTCGATGCCGGCGCGGATGATCTCGGCGCTGTAGGCGCCCAGGTTCAGCGCCATCGCCAGGCAGGCCGCCTGCATCTCGCTGAACTGCACGCCCAGCGACGGCAGCCCGAAGAACACGAAGAACAACTGGATCAGGAACGGCGTGTTGCGCACCGCCTCCACATAGGCGGTGACCGGCGCGCGCAGCCAGCGCGGGCCCTGCGTGCGCGCCCAGGCGCAGCCGATGCCCAGCGCCACGCCCGCCACCGCGCCAAACGCGATCAGCTCGACCGTCACGCCGATGCCCTTGATGAGCACCGGCGTGTAATCGAACACGGAAGCGAAGTCGAATTGATAAGCCATGAAAAGCGCTCCGGCGCGTGCGCGCCCGCCCTACAGGTCCTTGGGCAGGCCGGCGCCCAGCCACTTCTGCGAGATCGCCGCCAGCGAGCCGTCGCGCTTGGCGTTGGCCAGGATCTCGTTGACCTTGGCGCGCAGCTTCGGCTCGTCCTTGTTCAGGCCGATGTAGCAGGGCGAATCCTTGATCAGGAACTTGGTCTCCGGCTTCTTCGGCGGGTTGCGCGCCAGGATCGCGGCGGCCACCACGTTGCCAGTCGCGATCAGCGGCACCTGGCCCGACAGGAAGGCGGTGATGGTGCCGTTGTTGTCCTCATAGCGCTTGAGCGTGGCCGTGGGCGGGGCGATCTTGCTCAGTTCGATGTCCTCGACCGCGCCGCGCGTCACGCCGATGGTCTTGCCCGCCAGGTCGGCGGCCGACGCCACCTTCAGGTCGGCCGGGCCGAACACGCCGTTGAAGAACGGCGCATACGCGTCGGAGAAATCGATCGCCTTCTCGCGCTCCGGATTCTTGCCCAGGCTGGAGATCACCAGATCCACCTTGCGGGTCTGCAGGTACGGCACGCGGTTGGCGCTGGTCACCGGCACCAGCTCCAGCTTCACGCCCAGTTGCTTGGCGATCAGCGCGGCGGTGTCGATGTCGTAGCCCAGCGGCTTCATGTCGGCGCCGACCGAGCCGAACGGCGGGAAGTCCTGCGGCACCGCGACCTTGAGGGTGCCGCGCTTGACGATGTCGTCCAGGGTGTCGGCATGCGTGAGCGGCGCGGCCAGCAGGGCGGCGGCGGTGCAGAGGGACAGCAACAGGGTTCTACGGTTCATGAGGAACTCTCCAGGGCGCGCCGCCCCGGGAGCGGGGTCGAGCGTTGCACACCAATTCGGTATACAAAACTGGAAAAGCAAGTTCTGTGCCATTCGGCCGTCCCTTGGACGGATGCCGTCAGCGCGGCGCCGGATGCACCGGCATGGTGCGGCATGCGCCGTCGCGGCGCACGCGTGGCACTGGAATGGGAGTGGCGGACGGCCCGAAGCGGATTCAACAAACCAACCATAATGGTTGGAAAAATACCGAATTGGTTTAATATGGCCGCATCCATCACCCGGACGGCCCTGCCCGCCGCCCGGACTTCCAGGAACCCGTGTTGCCCCGCTTCCGCCCGTCATCGTCCCGGCCGCACCGTCCTTTCTCGGACCGTCGCCTCGGAACCCTGAGAATGGCCGCCGCCCTCGCCCTGCTCGCCGGCATCGCCGCCTGGCTGTGCCTGACCGAGCCGCCGCCGCGCATCGTGCCCTTCGTCGGCATCATGTCGGCCCTGCCGCGCGCGGCGCTCTGAAGCGGCATCAGGCAAAATGCGCCGAACCGGAAGAATCCACCATGCCCAAACCCACCAAATCCGAAATAGACGCCGAGATCCTCGACCGCGCCGCGGCCCTGTTCGCCAAGCACGGTTTTGCGCACACCTCGTTGCAGCAGATCGCCGACGCCGTCAATTACTCGAAGGCGGGCTTGCTGCACCACTACCCCAGCAAGCAGGCGATCTACGAGGCTGCCCTCAAGACCGGCTCCGACCACATGCAGTCCCTGCTGGAGAGCGTCGCCGACATCCCCGTCGGCATCGAGCGCGATCGCGCCGTGGTCGAAGCCTCCGTCGACTTCACCTACGACTGGCCCGGCCTGTCCGCGCTGGCCAACCGCCTGGCGGACCAGGGCGCCGACGTCGACCCGGAACTGATCAAGACCGGCCTGACCCTGTACGCCGCGCTCGGCATCGACATGGCTGACCTGGAACTGGAGCGCGTGGTGCGCGTCACCACCGCCTTCTGCGGCCTCGGCATCGCGGCGCTGACCGCCGCGCGCATGGACATGAAGCGCGAATGGCGCGGCCACATCGTCGCGTCCGCCATGGACGCGCTGGGCCATGCAAGCAAAAGCGCCCGCAAGGGGCGCTGAAAGAAGCGCGGCGGGCCTCTCGCCCGCCGCATTGCCGTGTACTTATAGAGGGCTCAGTCCACCTGCGCGCCCGACTGCTTGACCGCCTTGCCCCACTTCTCCACCTCGCCGGCGATGAACGTGCCGGTGGCCTCGGGCGTCAGCGGCATCGGCTCCGCGCCGCGGTCGCGGAAGAACTTCTGCATCTCCGGCGTGCCCAGCACGTGGGCGATCTGCTGGCTCAGGTAATGGGTGACAGCCGGCGGCGTATCACGCGGCGCCAGCACCGAGGCCCAGCCGATCGCCTCGAAACCCGGATAACCGCTCTCGGCCACCGTCGGCACGTCCGGCAACTGCGGCAGGCGCTTGGCCGTCGTCACCGCCAGCGCCACCGCCTTCTTGCTCTGCACGTGCGGCAGCCCCGCCGTCACCGAATCCACCATCAGCGGCACCTGGTGCCCCAGGAAATCCGCCTGCGCCGCGCCGCTGCCCTTGTACGGAATATGGCGGATGTCGATATTGGCCGCCGCCTTGAACATCTCGGCCGACAGATGCTGCGTGCCGCCGATGCCGGCGCTGGCATACGCCAGCTCGCCCGGATTGGCGCGCGCCTGCTTGACGAGCTGCTGCAGCGACGTGATGCCCGAAGCCGGCGTCGCCAGGAACATCAGCGGCACCGAGAACACCCCCGACACCGGCGCGAAATCCTTGGTCAGGCTGTAGTTGATGGTCTTGTACAGCGTCTGGTTCACCGCCGCGGCCGAGCCCGCGATCACCAGCGTGTAACCGTCCGGCGTCGCGCGCGCGGCCTGCTCCATGCCGATATTGCTGCCGGCGCCGGCGCGGTTCTCCACCACGATCGGTTGTTTGACGGCGGTGCCCAGCTTCTCGGCCAGCGCGCGGGCGAAGATATCGGTGGCCTGCCCCGGCGGGAACGGCACGATCAGGCGGATGGGACGGTCGGGATACTCGGCATGCGCGGCCGTCGCGGCCGCCGCCAGCACCAGGCCGGCGGCAAGACTGGAAAGAATTCGTGTCATGATCGGTCAGTAAAAAGCGACAAAGAGCGGCGTCCGGCGCCGGCCCTGTTGCATAAAATAGAGAGCCCCGCGCAAGCGGCCCTTTTGGGGCGGCCGTGGGGCGGATCGGCTGGGGGTGCGTCACGATAGCATTCCCCCGCCGGTGCTAAATTCGGCATTTAGCGTTTCCCCTTCTTTTTCAACCCCTGTTCTCTCCTTTCAGCAGGAACCGCCATGGAATTCAGCCAGTACAACGTCAACGCCCTCATGGAGATCACCTCCCGTCCGGACCTCGTGTTCGTGCGCGGCCAGGGGTCCTGGCTGGAGGATCACGCGGGCAAGCGATACCTGGACTTCGTCCAGGGCTGGGCCGTCAACACCCTGGGCCACAGCGCCCCGGAAATGCAGAAAGCCCTGCTGGACCAGTCCAAGCTGCTGATGAACCCGTCGCCGGCGTTCTACAACCTGCCCTCCATCGAACTGGCCACCCGCCTGACCGGCGCCTCGGTCTTCGACCGCGTCTTCTTCGCCAACAGCGGCGGCGAAGCCAACGAAGGCGCCATCAAGCTGGCGCGCAAATGGGGCCAGGTCAACAAGAAAGGCGCCTACAAGATCATCACCATGAACCACGGCTTCCACGGCCGCACCCTGGCCACGATGTCGGCGTCCGGCAAGCCGGGCTGGGACAAGATGTTCGCGCCGCAGGTGGAAGGTTTCCCGAAGGCCGAGATCAATGATCTGGAATCGGTGCGCAAGCTGATCGACGACCAGACCGTGGCGATCATGCTCGAACCCGTCCAGGGCGAAGCTGGCGTCATCCCGGCGACGAAGGAATTCATGCAAGGCCTGCGCAAGCTGGCGGATGAGCACAAGCTGCTGTTCATTGTTGATGAAGTGCAGACGGGGATGGGGCGTACCGGCACTCTGTTCGCTTACCAACAATCCGACGTGGTGCCGGACATCATGACGCTGGCGAAGGGGATTGGTGGTGGGGTGCCGTTGGCTGCTTTGCTGGCCCGTCAGGAAGTTTGCGTGTTCTCGCATGGGGACCAGGGTGGTACGTATAACGGGAATCCGTTGATGGCGGCTGTGGGGGTGGCGGTGTTTGATGCGCTGGCTGCGCCTGGCTTCATGGAAGCGGTGAATGCGCGTGCCAAGCAACTGTCCGAAGGGTTGTTGGCTCTGTCGGCCAAGTACGGCATGAAGGGTGAGCGTGGGATGGGTCTGCTGCGTGCGCTGATCATGGATCGGGATGATGGCCCCGCCATCGTCGAAGCCGCGCGCAACCTGGCGCCCAATGGGCTGCTGCTGAATGCGCCGCGGGGGAATTTGCTGCGGTTTATGCCAGCGTTGAATGTGACGGCTGAAGAAATCGATACGATGCTTACGCAGTTGGATGGGTTGATTGGGCAGGTGCGTAAGGCTTGAGCATCGTTTTATCGTAGGTGAAACAAGGGCTGCTTCTGCGGCCCTTGTTTTTTCATATGAATATCATATTTATTTGGGCTCGAAATCGAATTACGGCCGCCTTCGGCCAGGAGCTGTCGGCCAGCATCAAATTTTTGTCGTCCGGTAAGTAGCCGCTCGTCAACACGAGCGTTCTGGGATATATGAGTTAAGCTTCTGTACCATTTGGCGGGGCGGCCGTCCTAGCAACCGGTCACCCGGGAGTATGCTGACGTGGCACCGACCATATCCCCGCTGGCAGCGTTACCTTCATCCGTGCATTAGGCGATAGAAAACCTACGAACGGCACTGCGCTTAACCTCGAGCCGCTTTCAACGTGCGACTTGGTGGTAAGGCCAAAAGCCCGTTAATTAAGACAAAGTGCGTTGGAACAACCGTTGAGCGGCTGCGTTTTCGACCGCGACTTTGAATAGTAGTAAGAGAGACTCGACCTGAGTAACTATTTCGGAGGCAAGCGTCTCCGGAACCTCTTCACGTTCACCGTGAGCAATTGCGTTTCGCGTCTTCAGCAAATTCCGATCGATAAACTGCTTCTTTATGATAAACGCATCATCGAGCGGTATTCCAACCGCGAACAATAGTTTTTGCAGTACTTCGCTAGATAGATTTGATTCCGTATCGATCACATCTTTAAACGGTACCCTACTTGTCTCCGTGCCATTAAGTCGAAGAAAATCGATTAGCTGAACGTAAGGAAGAAGCGACTTAGACTGCCCCGACTCTTTGAGCGCGCGCATACAAGTAAGCGCCACGAAGTTTGTTGAAAGCTGGTGGAAAGGCAGTCGTTTGCGGGAAACATACTCCACATAGGCAAGACATACGCTTTTCACAAAGCCTTCCCAGTGAGAATAAGCCAGCAACACACTGGCCCGACAGAAATGCGGAAGCAGCGAAGACCGGCCGTTACTCAGCGCACCCTTGAAATTATGCAATTCGCGACGTCGCCAAGCCAGTTCGGAATCGATATTCGCGACCAAGTCGTCTAAAGTCCTAATTTTCATTATTACACAGCTAGATGCTCTCGACCGAGCGCGACGGTCTCCGCCAACCGAGATGAAGCTCTCCTTCCCGTGCTGGAGATGCGGTCTCCGTATGCGGCCCAAATATGTTCATAACGCTCGGTGAGAGCCTCTACTGTCGAAGGAGCGCGACCGATTTCCAAATTATGGGCATATCCCAATGCGAAAATCTCGAACGCTGCCAACAAAAAAGGCCCAATGTTCCGATTTCTCGCAGCATCAAACCGCCGAAATACGTCCTCGCCTTTGAGTGCAGAAAGAGCGGCGAACGTTTCAAAAAAAATTTCGCGTTCATGCGCCCAGTCAAAGGAATTCGACTTAGCCCCCGCCAGCATGCCCTCTGTCAAAACGGAATGCAAATCGTCCATTTTTGCCAGTGCGGAGACATCCATATTGCGCAAGACGATAAACCGAGCAATAAGCTCAAGGTCATATTGCTCAGACAACTGTTTTTCGGTCAGTGGCATGCAATTCTTAAATTCTTGTATCGCATCCAGTTGTTGGAACTGGTCGAAAAAATCGCGATTTGCCATAAGCAGCATGCAGTTTCTTACTTCCTGCTCCGTAGCCACAGAACCGCCCGTGTTCAACCGATCAAACAGTTCGAACTTACTATCCGGATCGCTTTTCGATAATACAATCTTGATGTCGAGCCGGGCACGACGGATGCGTAATTTGACCTCGCTTGGCAATTCCGTTTCCGGTGCATCTGCAGGCGCATTCCACACTTTTCCCTGCAATTGCGGTATGTATCGAGTCGCCAGCAAAGTGAGCGGCGCCTCAATCGTTCCATCTCTTTTCTGAAGTTCCCCGACTAGCTGGAGGATCGTTGAAACTCGCTGGAGACCGTCCACCAAATCCCATTTAGACCCCTCGTTTTGTGCAACAAATAGAGGCGGCACAGGAAGCCCAAGCAGCAGCGACTCAATGAAACGAGACTTTTGAAAGTCGGTCCACCGAAAGAAGCGTTGGAAATCTGGATGAATATCGACTTCACCGTCTTTATACAGGGATATAAATTCACCAACGGACATCGAATAGCTGTCAGTAGATATCTGTTTACTTGCGTCTAAAATCTGTTGTTCCAAAGACATGATTTCCCGCCATCAGATAGTTCAAGAGTGTCTGAATACATTCTACAGGTAATCTCAGCTGGGCGACTGCCTCATATAAATCGCGTTCACCTTTGCTGAAATGGAGCTAGACGGATTGCCCTTGCCGCGTTCTACACTGCCGCGGCCAGCCGACTCTGGTTTGGAAACGCATGGCGCCCGCGGCGTGCGCCTCATCGGGGCATGTTGGACATCGGCACTGGCTCGTACGAGACCAAGTGTACGAAGCATTCCGGCAAGCGTGCGCACGTTGCAGAAGCGCAGGCGGCGGTAGATTGTCCAAACCGGACGGTCGCCAGTGACTGCTGTGGGTCGAAACCAGTCATCGCTTGGTTAGCGCGTCAGTGACGAAATTGCCTCATTCTGTAGATAAGGCGCTAACCATCACCGTATACTCCCCCACTACCGCCACCAACGGTACCCCGGTGTGGAAGCCGGAAAATTCGTCGATGCCGACCCCATAGCTGCGCCGCGCGCGGGAGGCGTGAGCGATGGCGTATCTGCTGATCAAGTCGCTGCACCTGGCGCTGGTGCTGTTCTGGGTGGCGGGGATGGTGGTGCAGGCGTTCGTGCTGGCGGCGGCCGACAAGCTGCCGGGGCCGGCCTTGCCGCAGGAGCTTGCGCGCCTGCGGCTGCTGCGCAAGTGGGAACGGCTGCTGACCACGCCGGCGATGGTGGGCGCGTTGGCCAGCGGGGTGTATCTGGCGACGAGCGCGGGCTGGTTTGGCAGCGGGTGGCTGTCGGTGAAGTTGGCGCTGGTGCTGTTGCTGGCGGCGGTGCACGGGATGCAGGCGGGACGGCTGCGGCGGCTGGCGGAGGCGGCGGGTGACGTCACCGAGGCGAGTCGTGCGCGGTTGATGCCGGTGGTGCTGGCCGCGCCGGTGCTGATCATTCTGCTGGTGGTGATGAAGCCGTTCTGAGGGCGGCATGTCGCTTGATGGCGTCGATGGCGTCGATGGCGTCAATATGGTGGCTTGTCGCTTCAGGCGCAGAAGGTGTTGGCCTGGCCTCGCAGTCCCGGAGGAGCCCAAGCTTCACCCTATAATGTGAACAATTCCCATTCACATGCCCTGCCCTCATGCCAGCCAAGCCCAGCGCCAGCCCCGACGCCGGTATCGCGACGCTCTACCGTGACCATCACGCCTGGCTGCATGGCTGGCTGCGTCTGAAGCTGGGTGATGCGCACCGCGCGGCCGACCTGGCGCAGGACACCTTCGTGCGCTTGCTGTCGGCCAATCCGTCCGGCACGCTGCACCCGTCCGGCACGCCGAACCCGTCCGACGCGCAAAGCCCGTCCGACACCCCGCACGCGCCCAACGCCTCCCACCCCCCCGACACCGCCTTGCGCGAGCCGCGCGCCTACCTGCGCACCATCGCCAACCGGCTGCTGGTCGACCACTGGCGCCGGCTCGACATCGAGCGCAGCTATCTGGCGGTGTTGCAGACCTATCCGCAACAGCACTGGCCCTCTGAAGAATCGCGGCTGCTGATCCTGGAATCGCTGGAGCAGGTGGCGCAGATGCTGGGGCGTCTCAAGCCCGAGGTGCGCGATGTGTTCCTGCTGGCGCAGATGGACGGCTACACCTGCCCGCAGATCGCGCGGCAGGTGGGCAAGTCGGTGGCGACGGTGGAACGTTATCTGGCGCAGGCGCTGGGCCATTGCTATCGGCTGGTCTATGAGTCTTGATCGCACGCCCGCGGCGCAGGCCGATTCCGGCCCGGCGACGGACGGCGCGGCGGAACCGGCCGTGCTGGACGCGGCGATCCAGTGGCGCATCAAGCTGCAATACAACACGGCCGATGCTGGCGCGTGGCAGGCGTTCGAGGCCTGGCTGCATGCGCGGCCGGCGCACGCGGTGGTGTGGGAACGCCTGCAGGCGCTGGGCGCCCGGTTGCAACGGCCGGCGGCGGAGATGCCGCCGCAAGCGGCCGCGCGCATTCTGCGGCAGACGGGCGCGGCGCAGGCGCGGCGTTCGCGCCGCAAGGTGCTGGCGTCGTTCGGCGCGCTGGCGGCGGGCGGGTGGATGGCGTGGCGGCTGGGCGATGCGCCCCTGGTGCAGCAGATGCTGGCCGACGTGTCCACCGCGCGCGGCGAACGGCGCGAGGTCCGCCTGCAGGATGGCGGCACGCTGGTGCTCAACAGCGACAGCGCCGTCGATATCGACTATGGCGGCGCGGTGCGTCGCATCCGGTTGCTGGCCGGTGAAATCTATCTGATCTCGGGACACGAGCCGCAGGCGCGGCCGCTGTTCGTGGAGACGCGCGATGGCCGGGCGCAGGCGCTGGGCACGCGCTACCGGGTGCGGCAGTGGGACGACTACAGCGAGGTCGCGGTGGATGAAGGCGCGGTGGCGCTGGCGCCGCGCGAGGGCGATACCTCGACCACGCTGCATCCGGGCCAGTCCGCGCGCATGACGCCGCGCGCCGTCGAGCCGATTGCGCCCGAGGCCGCTCGCATGCTGGACGGCGGCGCCTGGGTTGATGGTGCGCTGTCGGTGCGGGACATGCCGCTGGATGCCTTCCTGCGCGAGCTGGCGCGCTATCACGGACCGATCGAGTGCGACCCGGCGGTGGCGCGCTTGAAGGTGTCGGGCGTGTTCCAGCTGGACGACACGCGCAAGGTGCTGGCGCTGCTGCGCCAGATCCTGCCGGTGGAGCCGCAGGCCGGGCGCCTGTGGTGGGGCGGCCGGGTGACGCGGGTGCGGGCGCGCGGCTGAGCGCCGTTACAAAGAATTTGAGGGGATTGGGCAAGACGCTCGTCATACCGGGTGCAGCAGTGCGCACTGCCCCGTATCGACCGACCCTCAATGGAGTATCTCTCGTGAAGACCCACCGCCTCCGGGCCGCGGCGACGCCGCCCGGTGACCGGGCTTGCTTGCGCGCCTGCCCTTCCCTTTCCCCTGTTGCGCTGCTGCCGTTGATGGTGGCCCTGGGCGCGTTGACGGGCGCGGCTCCGGCGCGCGCCCAGGCCGCGCCGCCCGCGACGCAGGCGGCGACCGCATCGGCGCGCGTCTATGCCATCGCGCCCGGGCCCTTGAATGACGCGCTGTCGGCGTTCGCGCGGCAGGCGGGGATCTCGCTGGCGTATTCGTCCGCGCAGCTGGCGGGGGCGCGCAGCGCCGGGTTGAACGGCGCCTTCGACACGGCGGACGGCTTGCGCGCGCTGTTGGCGGGCACGGGCTATCGCGCGGTCAATGTCGATGGCGGCATCCGCATCGAGGCCGAGCCGCGCACCGGCGTCAGCACGTTGTCGCCGGTGCTGGTGAGCGGCACTTACCACGCCCAGACCGAGGGCTCGCAGTCGTATGCGGCCAGCGCGGCGACCATCGGCAAGACCGAGCAGGCGCTCAAGGACATTCCGCAGTCGGTCACGGTGGTGACGCGCAAGCGTATCGACGACCAGAACCTGGCCACCATCAGCGAGGTGCTGGAGAACACCACCGGCGTGACCATCAGCGAGGTGGCGGACGGCGGGCGCAATTTCTATTCGCGCGGGTTCAAGATCAGCAATATCCAGTACGACGGCGTGCCCCTGTCGCGCAGCTTCTATGCGGTGGGCAACAGCTTCACCGGCAGCACCGCCTATCTGGACCGCGTCGAGGTGTTCCGCGGCGCGCAGGGGCTGTTCGAGGGCGCGGGCCAGCCGGGCGGCTCGGTCAACCTGGTGCGCAAGCGCCCGACCGCCGAGACGCAGGTGTTGATGGAAGCGCGCGCCGGGTCGTGGGACCACTACGGCGGCATGCTGGACGCGGGCGGCGCGCTCAACGCCGACGGCAGCCTGCGCGGCCGCGCGGTGCTGGACTACGACGCCAAGGGTTCGTTCATCGACGTGGTCAAGGAGCGCGACACCAACCTGTACGCCGCGCTCGACTACGACCTGACGCCGCGCACTACGCTGGGCGCGGGCGTGCTGGTGTCGCGGCTGCGTTCCACGCCCTTCTTCGGCGGCCTGCCGCGCTACAGCGACGGCAGCTCGCTGGGCCTGAAGCGGTCGACCTTCCTGGGGGCGGACTGGAACAAGTGGGACCGCGACGAAACGCAGCTGTTCGCCGACCTGACGCACCGCTTCAACGACGACTGGCGCCTGAAGATCGCCGCCACCTACGTCAAGGAAGAGAGCCTGACCACGGCGCTGGACGCGACGGGCGCGGTGGACCCGGTGACGCGGATGGGGCCGATGCGCAACGCCTGGAACTACGACAAGTCGGCGCGGCACATCGGCTTTGACGCCAACGTGAACGGGCGCTTCACCACCTTCGGCATGCCGCAGGATCTGGTGGTGGGCGTGAGCCTGTCGCGGCTCAAGTCCACCGACCGCATCGAGTACGCCTCCAACTACCTGCCGCTGGACGTGTTCCGCCCGGATGCGCGCGTGCCCAGGCCGGACAGCTTCCCGGATTCGCAGCGCACCTCGCGCTATGAGCCGCACGTGCAGAAAGGCGTCTACGCGCAGTTGCGCAGCAGCCTGACGGATGACCTGACGCTGGTGTCGGGCGGCCGCTTCAGCTGGTTCGAGAGCCGCTACAGCACGCAGGCCGCCACCTGGAGCGACGTCAGCACCAGCAAGGCCAGCGCCGAGTTCACGCCGTTCCTGGGCCTGGTGTACGCGCTGACGCCGAACTGGTCGGTCTACACCAGCTACGCCGACATCTTCGAGCCGCAGACCGCCACCACGCTGGACGGCAGCATCCTCAAGCCCATCGTCGGCGCCAACTACGAGGCCGGCATCAAGGGCGAGCTGATGGACGGCAAACTCAATACCTCGTTCGCCGTCTACCGCATCGACCAGAAGAACCGCGCGGTGCAGGACTACGAGGCCGGCCCGGTGTGCAACGGCGGCTATTGCTCGCGCGCCGCCGGCAAGGTGCGCAGCCAGGGCTTCGAGGCAGAGATGAGCGGCGAGGTGATGACCGGCCTGCAACTGGCGGCCGGCTACACCTTCAACAGCAACAAGTACCTGAGCGACCCCGACCGCGAAGGCCAGACCTTCAGCGAGGAAACCCCGCGCCACCTGCTGCGCGTCTGGAGCGAATACCGCCTGCCGGACGAGTGGAACCGCCTGAGCCTTGGCGCCGGCGTGAACTGGCAGAGCGCGCTGAGCAACAGCATCTCGAAGGTGCGGCGGCCGTCGTACAGCGTGTGGAATGCGCGGGTGGCGTACGACCTGACCTCGCACTGGACGGCGGCGCTGAACGTGAACAACCTGTTCGACAAGGTGTATTACGAGTACCCGGGGTACGTGGAGAACCGCAACAACTATGGCGCGCCGCGCAGCGTGTTGTTGACGTTGCGGGGGCGGTTCTAGCGCGTTGCCTTCGGCACAGCGTTTAGTCGATGTCTGACGCGACGGGTTGAGTGAACGGCGAGCCGATCGCGCGGGGTCGGCTCGCCGCTGTTACGCAGCGGGGCCTTGCGTCGATGCAATGTCGGCTTTCTTTTCTGTTGGTCGGATATCAGCTGCTGCGTATCCGCTTGAGAAGGCAACCTCGCCAAAATGGCTCTCCTGGCTATTGCCGGCATTCCATACTCCAGCTCCGCCGATTCGTCTTGATCGCGCTGGCACCTTTGTGCGTCTTTGCTCAGTTGATTTTTATACGCAACTTGCGTACATTTTAATGAAAGCCCTTTTTGTCGAATTACCCGCGTTTTCCCGTCATCGCACGGATTATCTCGACGACGATGGCTTTCATGCCCTGCAGCAAGCCATGATGCAACGCCCGGAGGCTGGGGATGTCATCGAAGGCACAGGTGGATTGCGCAAATTGCGGTTTGGCGATCCGCGGCGTGGTAAGGGTAAACGTGGCGGCCTGCGAGTCATCTACTACTGGTGGGATGGCCGATCTCAGTTCTGGCTGTTCACGCTGTATGACAAGGACGAAATGAACGACCTGACCGCTAGGGACAGGAAATTGCTCAAAAGCATGTTGGAAGCGGAACGCGAGGCGCGGCGATGAAAAAGCGGAATTTGTATGCGGAAATAGCCGAGGGCCTCGATGCGCTTGCCGATGAGCGAGCGGGCAAGCGAACCTTGCGCACGCACAAAGTAGAACGCAATCCCGCACCGGAGGTGACCGCGGAAGAGCTGCTGGCTCTGCGCGAGCGCTTGCACCTGTCGCGGCAGGTATTCGCACACTATCTGCGCACCAACCCTCGCACGTTGGAAAACTGGGAGCAAGGCCGCGCCAAGCCGAATGCGCAGGCGGCCTTGCTGATTCGTCTGGTCGAGAGATTCCCCGATATCGTGGAACGACTGGCAGTCGTGTAAGCGCAAGGCGCGTCTTGCAGCCACAAGGCAGCGTCATTCGCTTCGTCCGAAACCCACGCCCAGCACACGCATGGACGACATGAAGCCCGTCAAAATGGGCTTCAGTCGATCCCCAGACGCGATACGCGTGCGTTGCCATGAATGCCCTGTTTGTCGAGCTGCCCGAATTCTCTCGCCACCGCGAGGAATTTCTGGCCGACGACGAATTTCGCGCGCTGCAATGCCTGATGTTGAAACTGCCCGAGGCCGGCGTCGTCATCGAAGGCACCGGCGGGCTGCGCAAGCTGCGTTACGTTGATCCGCAGCGCAGCCGGGGCAAGCGCAGCGGCTTGCGAGTCATCTATTACTGGTGCGACGCCGAGCGGCAATTCTGGCTGTTCCGGTTGTATGGCAAGCAGGATGTGAACGACAGCAATTCCGCCATCCGCAAGATGTTCGCCAAGTTGCTGGCGCAGGCGCTGGCGGCGCCGGGAGGCGCGCCGGCGGCCATCACGCGCAGGGAGCCGAAGGTGCCGACGCATTACCGGGCGCCGAAGCATTCGATGAAGGCCAGGGCTGAATAAGCCGCCGTTGTTGCAGGTTCGAAACCGCCTTTTGCAGATTGGCGGCATCGGGGCACGTGGTCTCGATGCTGCTAAAGCAACGAGACGATGTGATCGATTCAGGCCAGCCAGTTTTCCACGGCGAGTCCGGGGATACGCTCGAATTCCCGGGTATTACCCGTCACCAGCGTCAGCCCGAGCGTGCAGGCGTGTGCGCCTATCCACAGATCGTTTGCACCAATCGGCTCGCCAGCGGCTTCCAGTTCAGCGCGCAGGCTGCCGTACTTGATGTCGACGGGCACATCCAGGGGCAGTACAGGGAGCGCGCTCAGCAGGCTTTCGACTTTCGCTTGCAGCTTCGCGGACCCCTTCTTGGCGCAGCCGTAGCGCAGTTCCGCCGCGACGACGATACTGGTGAATATCCTCTTTGGGCCTACCCGCTCGATGTGGCGGGCCGCCGGGCCGTTGGGATCACGCAGCAGCGCACTGATGATGTTGGTGTCCAGCAGATAA
This sequence comes from Achromobacter sp. 2789STDY5608615, assembly GCF_001298995.1. Classification (NCBI taxonomy): domain Bacteria; kingdom Pseudomonadati; phylum Pseudomonadota; class Betaproteobacteria; order Burkholderiales; family Alcaligenaceae; genus Achromobacter; species Achromobacter sp. 2789STDY5608615. Next base: position 144,124 of record NZ_CYTY01000010.1, on the reverse strand, counting down.
CCGCTCACAGGACGTCCTCCGGCTTGAGCGGCGCGTCGGCGATGTCCGGAAATTGGTCTTCCGGCCCAAGCGGTTCGTCTTGTCGCCATTGGACCAACAATTCCACGATGTCGCGCGGCCCGATTACCGGTTCGATGATGAGCTTCGTGCCCTCACGATGGATCAGCACACGATCACCTGGCAATTCGAACTCTGCCGGAATGCGCACCGCCTGGCTGCGGTTGTTGCGAAAGAGCTTGGCTTCGCGGGGTTTGGCGGGGGAGGTCGGAATCGTCATGGCTTCTTCCTTTTGGCATATGCCAAATTGTATATGCCATGGACGAGGAAGAAAAACCGGTTCAATAAAAGAGGACTGGCTTGGCATGGTGGTCGTCTATCGCCGGCCACAAACGCTGCAACCGACTTTTGCAGTCGATTGAAGGTAACACCAGGGCTTCTCATCCCACACAGCCGCCGGTCTGATTTGCCCGGGTCTTCGTCAAACCCCCTGCACAAACGCCAGCGTATATCCGTTGCCATCCACCAACCCGAACTCATGGGAGCCATACGCCATGCGTTGCAATGGCCACGCGATGGGCGTCTTGTCCTTGATCTGCCGATAGAACGCTTCGACATCGGGAAGCGAGAAATACAGGGTGCCGCTGAATCCCGGCGCCCGCTGCCACAGGTCGAGCGTGGTGAAGATCAGCCGGCCGCCGTGTTTCTCGACCGTGAGCGTGCCTTCGGCGGAGTCGGTGACGGTGAAGCCCAGCACAGACCCGTAAAAGTCGCGGGTCGCGGCGAGATCGGTGGTGTGCAGCAAGGCGGAAAGAGGCATGGCGATGTCCTGCGCGATGGGGGGCCACACGATTCCTTCATGGATCGCTCGACCGCGGTTTTATCCTTCAGGCTCTTCGAGGGACCGGACCACGCGCGCGGGGTTGCCCGCCACCAGGGTGTTCGGCGGCACGTCCCTGGTGACGACGGACCCCGCCGCCACGACCGAATTCTCGCCGACGGTCACGCCGCCGATGACGGTGGCGCCAGCGGCGATCCAGACGTTTCTTGCGATCGCGATGGGTCTGGCGGTGACGAAATCGCGCCGTTGCGATGGCGCGAGCGGGTGGCCGGAGGTGATGAGGCTCACGTTCGGCCCGATCATCACATCGTCGGCGATGGACAGGCCGCCCAGGTCGTAAAAGGTGCAGTTCTGGTTGATGAAGACATTGCGTCCGAGCCGGATGTCGGGGCCGCCGGTGGTGTAGAACGGCGGGATCAGCAGGACGCTGTCATCGACGGGCTGGCCGATCAATTCGCTGAACAGGGCGCGGACGGCATCGGCGTCGTTGAAGGTCAGGCGGTTCAACTCGGCGGTAAGCGCCATGGCCCGCTTGACGTTCGCGGTCATGGCGGCGGATGCGGGTGTGCGCCGGGGGATCACCAAGGTGCGGTCGTCATTGTCCATGGTCATTGTCAGGAGGCCGTTGCGTTATGAGGCCGTTGCGCCATGAGGCTCAATCCTCCAGGAAGCCCAGGGTCCTGAGTTCGGCGATCGCGCCCAGCTCCTCGTCGCGCCGCTTCTTCGGCGCGCCCAGCGATGCGGTCAGCAGCATGGCCGGCCTGTCGGATTCGTCGAAGCCGCGCAGCACGCTGTCGGCGACGGGAAAGGCCTTGGCGAAGCCCGCGTCCAGCGCCGGTTGGCCACGATAGCGGCCGCGCTTGTCCAGGATCACCTGGGTCCGCGGATCGCGCCTGATCAGGTGCAGCGGCACGCCTTCGCAACGCAGTCCCAGCAGCTTGGCTTCGCTGATGTCCAGCGCCCAATCGGTCTCGGCATAGAACGCGGCGCGGGCGGTCTCGAATTGCTGCAGCCGGTCCGCATCCGTGCAGAACGCTTCGGGCGTCAGGTTGAGATTGAGCTTGCCGATCTTGCCCTTGAGCGTGACGCGGCGAAAGAACGAGGCCCACACCAGCAGGATGGGGTTGGTGGACAGGTCTTCGACCACCACGTCCTCGAACACGCACGGCTTGATCTCTGAATTCGTCACGCGGCATTGGGACAGCCGCAGGTGCTGTACGCGCGACATGCGCTGCGGAGACTTGACCATCGACAGGCCGCAGTTGTCGAAGACGCAGTCGCGCAGATGCAGGTCGTGGAAATGCGCATTGCCCTTGTCCAGGGCCATCCGGAATTCCTGGCCTTCGATTTTCTGCATGGGTGCGCGTCAGGTGCGGTTGGCGGTGGCCAGGCGCAAGGCCAGGGCCAGGAATACCGAGCCCAGGACGTACTGCGGCCAGCGCGACACGCGCTGCCGTCCGGCCCAGCGCCGGCTGAGCTGGTGCGCGGCCAGGATGACGGCGCCGTTGATGAAGAGGCCGATGACGTTGAGGATGGTGGCCAGCACCAGGATCTGCAGGGCCACCGAGCCGTCCTGCGGCCGCACGAACTGCGGGAACAGCGCCAGCACGAACAGCGCCATCTTGGGGTTGAGCAGGTTGGTCAGCAGGCCTTGCATGAAGACCTCGCGCACCGGCGAGCGGGCCCTGCCGGCGTCGGGCACGCTCTGCGCGGGCTTGCTGCGGAAGGTGCGCACGGCCAGGTACAGCAGGTAGAGCGCGCCGGCGAAGCGCACCGCGTCGTAGGCCATGGGCACCGCCACGAACAGCTGCGACAGGCCGAAGGCGGCCAGCAGCGCGTGGCAGTAGGTGCCGGCCTGGATGCCCGCCAGCGAGGCGAAGCCGGCGCCCTTGCCCTGGGCGGCGCTGCGCGAGGCGATCAGCAGCATGTCGGGGCCGGGCGTCATGGCCAGGGCGACGCAGGCGCCGCCGAAGAGGACAAGGGTGGCGGGGTCAAGCATGGAAGGTCCTTCGAGAATGGCGGGCCGGCGCGGCGTCGATTACTGGGCCGCCGGGGGCAGGCTGCAACCGGCGTAGAACGTCTGGCAGCTGCCGCCCGCGTCTTTGCCGCAGGTCTCCAGCGCGCGCATGCGGGCCAGTTCTTCGCTGGCGGCGAGGGCGGAGTTGATCATGACGCCGCTGCCCTTGGGCGACGGGCCATAGGCCACCGCCACGCACTGGTCGTGATAGGTGGTGTTGATGGCGCAGCGGGCGCCGCCCTTGGTGGCGCATTGGGCCAGCGCGTCTTTCTCCGCCTTGGCCTTGCTGGTCCGGTCGGCCGAAATGCCGATCGAGCCCGAGGGGGCGTCATACGCCACGGCGCCCCAGCGCTGGGCGTCGCGCGACGCGGGGGTGGACGCGTCGCCCGCGGCGGGCGCGATCTCCACGGGGATCGGCACGCATTGCTGGCCGGGCGTGCCGACGCTGGGCGCGTAGCCGTCCGGGCAGCCTTGTTCGGCTTGCGCCGCGCCGGCGGCCGAGAAGTTCAGGGCAATGACAAAGGAGGCAATGATCAGGGTACGCATGGGTCAACTCATTCGTTCGATAGACCGCCCAGCAGGGACAGGGCGGCGTCCAGCGACAGCACGGTCGTGCGGGACTCGAAAGCGGTCGCGAACAGGTGGTCGTGCACGACCGGGTCGGGGTCGTAGCAACAGTCCTTGACGGTCAGGAGACGGTAGTCGGCGTCGCTGGCGTGGGCGATGGACGACAGCATGACGCCGGTGGAGGCGACGCCCGCCATGATCAGGGTGTCGATGCCCTGGGCCGACAGGCGCGGCTGCAGGTCGGTGCCGAAGAACACGCTGGCGCGGTGGGCCAGGATGAGGGGTTCGTCGTCGCGCCGGCCGAGTTCGGGCGAGACGCGGTCATGCACGAAGCGGCCCAGCTGCCGGATGCCCTGCCCGTTCTTGTTGAGCGGGCTGACTTCCGGGTAGCCGGGACTGAAATGGATCTTGGCGAAGTAGACGCTCACACCGGCCTGGCGCGCGGCATCGCACAGTTGCCGCGTGTCGGCCAGCAGCCGGGGGGCGACCGACGGGAACAGGTCCATGATGTCGGTCTGGTAGTGCATGACCAACAGCGCGGTGCGCGCGGGGGTGATGGCCGGGGGCTGGGAGGTCATGGTCCGTTCCGTGAAGACGTGCGTCATGACCTGTCAGTGTAGCGGCAGTCGCGGGGCCGCGGCGCGGGCCATGCCGGCCCGCGCCGCCCCGCGGGGTGGCTTACTTCTCGGCGTACTTTTTGCTGGCGGCGTCGTAGACGTAGCTGACGGCGTCGGCCGCGCCCAGCTGGCGGGTCTTGCCCGGGCCGGAGATTTCGCTGCCGCTGGGGGTGACGGTGATCCTGGGCATGTCGCCGCCGTTCTGCGCGGTGAAGGTCAGCTTGCCGGTCTTGGACACGCACGGCATGACGTCGCCGTCGGCGCAGGCGGCGCTGTTGTCGTCGCCGGTGATGAGGCTGCCGACGTAGGTCCAGACGTTGTCCTTGAGTTCGTCGCGCGGGCCGATGTTGAAGACGAACAGCGCGTAGCCCTCGAAGCTGGTGCCGTTGTCGAAGCCCTGCGTGGGCACGGCCAGCACCAGCTTGCCGGCCGGGGTGCGGTATTCGAGCGGCTTGCGGCGGGTGTCGATGGCCTCGGGCCGCTCGTAGGCGCCGAACATGCCGATGGTGTGCTCCATGCCGCGGAACTTCCAGGGGCGTTCGGCGCTGGAGCCGGTCAGGGTGAAGGTGGACTCGGCCAGGTTGACCTGGGTCTCCGGGCCGACTTCGTCTTCGCCGGGCTTGCCGTATTTCTCGCGGGTGTCCCAGGCGAAGCCGGTGAAGTACTGCGTGCCGCCCAGCTCGAAGGCATGGCCGAACCAGTAGGTGGCGACGCTGCCGTTGGCCACTTCGTAGGAATCGGCGCCCTTGCCGTCGATCTGATAAATGTAATAGAGCACGGTGGCCGCGTCGGGCGGCATCACGGCGGCGGCGCCCTGGACCGCATCCAGGCGCGGCGCGGTGGCGGCGGGCTCGGCGGCGATGGCGGCCGGGCCGGCGAGCGCGCCCAGCGTGGCGAGGCACAGGCTGGCCAGCGTGGCGCGCAGCAGCGGACGACGGGAGGATGGGCGGACGTTCAGACGCGTTTTCATATCGGACTTTTTCTCATCGGTCTTCGGTAGGCGCACCGTGGCGCATGATGCGGCGCCATCTTAGTGGGCGGCCGGGGTTGGCGTCGGACAGCAGTTTGCCAATTGTGTCCGACTGCAAGGCGAGCGGGGACGCGTCGCTGTCCTAGAATGGCGCTTTCGTCTCCGACACCCACCCCATGCCGGCAGAGCGCGACCGCCGGGAAAGGATGCGCCGATGGACTTCAAGCCGCTGCCCGCGGACCACGACGCCTTGCAGCGTTCGCTGGCCGACACCGAGCTGCCTCGCGCCGTCATCGATCGCCTGCTGGCGCAAGCGCGCCCCGCGCTGCTGCTGGCAACCGCCGCCGGCGACGAGGACGCCATCCCGTTGGGCGCCAGCAAGATCGGCGGGCGCCCCGACCTGCCGCCGGGCATGGCCTGGCCGACGCGGCCCGCCTATCCGGACGCGGGCGCGCGCGCCGCGGGGCATCGCCAGGAGGCCGACCGCCTGCTGGCGGATTCCAAAAAAAAGGGCTCGTGGATGACCCCGGCGCAAGGCGTGCGTTTTGCCGCCGATGCCCGCGCCCGGGCAGATGCGGTGGAGACGACGTTTCCGCTGACATTCCTGGGGCAGTTCGATCTGGCCACGCTGTCGCGGCAGGCAGGATTCGATGCCGCCTTGCCGAGCGAGGGTCGCCTGCTGGTGTTCTACGATTTCCTGGAGCAGGCCGAGAGCTTCACGCCGGCGGCTTCGGTGGGCTGGCGCGTGTTGTGGGACAGCACGCCCGCCGCGATGCTGACGCGGGCGCCGGCGCCAGCGCAGCTTGTCGCGCTGTCGGATGAGGAATGGACCTGCGTGTTCCCCGGCGCGCCGGTGGCGGCGCGCACCGTGTTGACGCCGATCGGCGTGGACGACGCGGGCTGGGACGCGTTCAAGCTCGACGACGACGATCTCTACGACGGCTACCAGGATTGGCGCTCGCAGTTCGGCACGCCGGACATGGACGGCCGCGACAACCATCAGCTTGGCGGCCATCCGCAGTCCTTGCAGAACGGCATGCAGGCCACTTGCCAGCTGGTGTCGCACGGTCTGGACTGCGGCGGCAGCGAGGTCTGGCGCAGCGAGGCCGCGCAGGCCCTGCTGCCGGGGGCGCGTGACTGGCGGCTGGTGTTGCAGATCGGCGCGGATCCGCGTGCCGGCATTCCGCAGCCGGGCGCCTACTACGTGCTGATGCGCGAGCAGGACATCGCGGCGCGCCGCTTCGATCTGGCGCGCGTCACGTATCAATGCGATTAGCGTGACGTCGTCGCGAGGCCCGGGCGGGCGCGAACCGCCGGACCTCGCTCCTCAGGTCGGCGGATCGCGATCCGCCAACGCCGCCGCCTGCTCGCGCAGCACGAACTTCTGGATCTTGCCGGTCGAGGTCTTGGGCAAGGCGCCGAACACCACGGTGCGCGGCGTCTTGAAGCGCGCCAGGTGTTCGCGGCAATAGGCGATCAGCTCGTCCGCGCTGCGCGATGCGCCCTCTTTCAACGTGACGAAGGCGCAGGGCGTTTCGCCCCACACCGCATCGGGGCGCGCCACCACGGCGGCTTCCAGCACGTCGGGGTGGCGGTACAGCACGCTTTCGATCTCGACGGTCGAGATGTTCTCGCCGCCGGAGATGATGATGTCCTTGGCGCGGTCCTTGATCTCGATGTAGCCGTCCGGGTGCACCACGGCCAGGTCGCCGGAGTGGAACCAGCCGCCGGCGAAGGCCTCGGCGGTGGCCTCGGGGTTGCGCAGATAGCCTTTCATGAGGGTATTGCCGCGCAGCATGATCTCGCCCAGCGTGGCGCCGTCGGCCGGCACCGGCCGCATGGCGGCGTCCATCACCTGCACGGCTTCGACGTTGAGCTTGCGCACGCCGATGCGGGCCTTGAGCGCGGCGCGCTCGGCCAGCGGCAGGTCGTCCCATTCGTCATGCCAGGCGCAGCTGATCGACGGGCCGTAGGTCTCGGTCAGGCCGTACAGGTGCGTGACGCCTATGCCCAGCTGCTCCATGGCTTCGATGATGGCGGCGGGCGGCGCGGCGCCGCCGGTCATGGCCTGCACGCGGTGCGTGGCGCGATGGCGCACGTCGGCGGGGGCGTTGACCAGCATGTTCAGCACCACGGGGGCGGCGCAGAAGAAGCCGACCTGGTGGCGGCGGATGGCCTCGAAGATGGCGGCCGGTTCCACGCGCCGCAGGCAGACGCTGGTGCCGGCCAGCGCCGCCAGAGTCCACGGGAAGCACCAGCCGTTGCAGTGGAACATGGGCAGCGTCCACAGGTAGACGGCGTGCGGCGGCATGCCGCAGGCCAGCACGTTGCCGGTGGCGTTGAGGTAGGCGCCGCGGTGGTGATAGAGCACGCCCTTGGGGTTGCCGGTGGTGCCGGAGGTGTAGTTCAGGCACAGGTTGTCCCATTCGTCCGGCGGCCCTTCCCAGGGGGGCGTCGGCCGGTTGGGCGGCGAGCCAGGCTTCGTATTCCGCGTCGCCCAGGTCGCCGTGGGGGCCGGCGTATTCGCTGTCTTCGATGCGCACGGTGCGCGGCGGCGCGCGCAGGTGGCCGAGCACTTCGCGCACCAGGGCGGCGTATTCGCTGTCGTACAGCAGCACGGTGGCGCCGCCGTGTTCCAGGATGAACGCCAGCGTGCGCGCGTCCAGGCGGGTGTTGAGCGCGTTCAGCACCGCGCCGGCCATCGGCACGCCGAAGTGCGCTTCGTACAGGGCCGGCGTGTTGGGCGCCAGCACCGCCACCACGTCGCCACGATGCACGCCCCAGGCGGCGAGCGCCGCGGCCATGCGGCGGCAGCGTTCGTCGGTGACGCGCCAGCTTTGGCTGCGGTCGCCGTGCAGCAGCGCGGCGCGTTCCGGGTAGACGGCGGCGGCCCATTGCAGGAAGCCGAGCGGCGTCAGCGGCTGGTGGTTGGCGGCGTTGCGCGGCAGCGCGTCGGTGGACGGTGGGGTCATGATGCGCTCCTAGTGGCCGGCGGCGGCCAGGCGTGCGGATTCGCGTTGCGCGGCCTGCCAGCCGAGCGCGGCCAGCGGTTCGACGCGCGCGCCCATCTCCAGCGCGTCCGTGGCGGCGGCGTTGCCGGCGCGGGCGCGGGCATACACGCCCTGCAGGATGGCGGCGATGCGAAAGAAGCTGTAGGCCAGGTAGAAGTCCCAGTTGGCCGGCGGCGCGATGCCGCGCGCCTCGCAATAAGCCCGCACGAACGCGGCTTCGTCGGGTATGCCCAGCGCCGCCAGGTCCAGGCCGGCGATGCCGCGCCACAGGGCCGGCGGGATGCGCCAGCACATGCAGTGATAGGCCAGGTCCGCCAGCGGATGGCCCAGCGTGGACAGTTCCCAGTCCAGCAGCGCGATGGCGCGCGGCGCGTCGGGCGCGAACACCAGGTTGTCGATGCGGTAGTCGCCGTGCACCAGGCGGGTCTGGTCGTCCTGCGGCAGGTGCTGCGGCAGCCAGTCGATCAGCGCGTCCATGGCGCCCAGGGACGTGGTCTCGGTATCGCGGTACTGGCGGGTCCAGCGCGCCACCTGGCGCGCGAAGTAGTCGCCGGCCTTGCCGTAGTCCGCCAGGCCGACGGCGGCCGGTTCCACGGCGTGCAGCGCGGCCAGCACGCGGCCGGTCTCGGCGTAGAGCGCAGCGCGTTCGACGGGCGCCAGTCCCGGCAGCGCCGGGTCCATGAAGACGCGGCCGCGGGCGTAGCTCATCAGGTAGAACGGCGTGCCGACGATGGAAGGGTCGGCGCAATAGTGCAGCATCGCCGGCACCGGCACGGCGGTGCCGGCCAGCGCGGCCATGACGCGGTATTCGCGGTCGATGGCGTGGGCCGAGGGCAGCAGCGCGCCGGGCGGCTGCTTGCGCAGCACGCGCGCGCCGCTGGCGTCTTCCAGCAGGTAGGTCGGATTGGACTGGCCGCCCGTCAAGGCCCGCGCGCGCAGGCCGTCGGCGTTGCCCAGGCCTTGGGCCGACAGGTAGGCGGCCAGGGCCGGCAGCCAGTCGGGGGCGGCGTTGGTAGCCGGATCGGGCGCGCTCATACCAGCGCCTTGCGCGGCGCGTCCGCGGCGTCCCACTGCCAGAACGCATCGCCCTGGTCCATCAGGTAGCGCGCCAGCACCATCTTGTGGACTTCGGAGGCGCCGTCCACCAGCCGCGCCTGGCGCGCGTAGCGGTAGATCCATTCCAGCGGCGTGTCCTTGGAATAGCCGCGCGCGCCGTTCAGTTGCAGGGCGGTGTCGACCACCTTGTGCAGGGTTTCCGACACGACGATCTTGGCCATGGAGATCTCCTTGCGCGCGAAGTCGCCCTGGTCCAGCCGCGCGGCGGCGCGCATGGTCAGCAGGCGGCCGATCTCGATCTGCATGGCGGCGTCGCCCAGCAGCCATTGCACGCCTTCGCGGTCGGCCAGCTTCTGGCCGAAGCTGCTGCGTTCGCCGACGTAGTCCACCGCCACCGCCATGGCGCGCCGCGCCAGGCCAAGCCAGCGCATGCAGTGCGTCAGGCGCGCCGGGCCGAGGCGGATCTGCGTCAGCTTGAGGCCGTCGCCCACTTCCATCAGGCGGTTTTCGTCGGGGATTTCGAGACCGTCGAATTCCAGCTCGCAATGGCCGCCGTGTTCTTCCGGGCCCATGATGGGGATGCGGCGCACGATGCGCCAGCCGGGCTGGTCGGCGTCGAACAGGAAGGCCGACAGGCCCTTGCGGGCGTCGTCCGAGGTGCGCGCGATCAGGATGAAATGCTGTGCCGCGCCAGCGCCGGTGATGAACCACTTGCGGCCGTGGATCAGCCATTTGTCGCCCTGGCGCGTGGCGGTGGTGCGCATCATCGACGGGTCCGAGCCGCTGCCGGGGTTGGGTTCGGTCATCACGAAGGACGAGCGCACCTTGCCGTCGATGATGGGCTGCAGCCAGCGGTCCTGCTGGTCGGGCCGCGCCACCTGCGCCAGCACGCGCATGTTGCCGTCGTCGGGCGCGGCGGCGTTGAAGGCGGCCGGGCCGAAGATGGAGCGGTTCATTTCTTCGTAGCAGGCGGCCAGGCCCACCATCGGCAGGCCCTGGCCGCCGCGCTGGCGCGGCATCTGCAGCGCCCACAGGCCGGCCTCGCGGGCCTTGGCGCGGACGCGGTCCAGCAGGGCTCCGTCGATGTTCTCGTGGTCGTCGTAGTTGGCGCGGTCGGCTTCCAGCGGAATCAGCTCGCGGTCGACGAAGGCGCGCACGCGCTGGCGGTAGTCTTCCAGTTCAGGGGGCAGCGAAAAATCCATGGCGGGGTCTCCGGATGGGGATGCGGGTTCAGAGCGAGCTGGCCAGGTGGCCGCCGTCGACGTCGATGACCGCGCCCGTCATGTAGGCGGAGGCATCGGAGGCCAGCAGCAGCAAGGGGCCGTCCAGGTCCTGCGGACGGCCCAGGCGGCGCTGCGGGATGCGCTTGACCAGGGCCTCGCCGGCGGGCGTGGCGAAGAAATCGCGGTTCAGGTCGGTGCCGATGTAGCCGGGCGCCAGCGCGTTCACGCGGATGCCGTGGCGCGCCCATTCCAGCGCCAGGGCGCGGGTCAGGTGCAGCAGGCCGGCCTTGGCGGCGGTGTAGGCGGCCACGTGCGAGGCCACGCGCTGGCCCAGGATCGAGGCGATGTTGACGATGGCGCCGGGACGGCCGTGGCCGTGGAAGTGGCGCGCGGCGCACTGCGCCACCCGCCACGCGCCGTTCAGGTTGACGTCGATCAGGCCGGTCCACTCGTCTTCGCTGATCTCCAGCGCGGGGCGCGTCATGGCGATGCCGGCGTTGTTGATGACGATATCGATCGGGCCGAGCGCCTGTTCCGCCTGCGCGAACGCCGCCTGCACGCTGTCGGGTTGGGTGACGTCCATGGCCGCGACGCAGGCCTGGCCGCCGTGGCCGCGGATCTCCTGCGCCAGCGCGTCGCCCAGTTCGGTCCGGCGGCCGCACAAGGCCACGCGCGCGCCGGCTTCGGCCAGCCGCAGCGCGAAGTGGCGGCCCAGTCCGCTGTAGGCGCCGGTGACCAGCGCGGTCTTGGATTTCAGGTCTTCAAACATCGGTGCGTCTCCTTTGTTTGTCTGCCGGCGGCATTACGCCGCCTCACGGGTCGCGGCCTGGCTGGCGGGATGAAGTTCCACCAGCGCGTCCACCGCCACCGCGCCCTGCCCCACGGCGCCGACCATCACCGGGTTGATGTCGACCGACGCCAGGCGCGGACCGGCCGCCAATGCGTAATCGCCCAGCGCCACGGCCTGCCGCGCCAGCGCCTCGACGTCGGCCGGCGGATCGCCACGCACGCCTTGCAGCAGCGTGCCGATGCGCAGGCCGCGCAGCTTTTCGATCACCTGCGCGGCGTCGAACGGCGGCATCAGCACCGCCACGTCGCGCAGCGCTTCCACGTATTTGCCGCCGCTGCCGATCATGACGACCGGCCCCAGCACTGGATCGACGCGCGCGCCCAACGCGCATTCGTGCAGGCCGCGCTGCATCCGCGCCACGAGCCAGGCGCCATCCCGCACGTTCAGCTTACCCAAGGTTTGGGCCTGATGGGCAAACGCCGCGCGCAGCGCGGCCTCGTCGTTCAGTCCCAGCGCCACCAGCCCGTGCTCGGACTTGTGCGGCAGTTGTGCCGAGCAGGCCTTCAACGCCACCGGCGCGCCGATGCGGCGCCACGCGGCGACGGCCTCGTCGGCCGTGCGGCAGACGGCGTGCTCGATCACCGCCAGCCCGTTGTCGGCCAGCAGCGCAAGGCTGGCCGCCTCGGACAGGAAGCCGCCGGTCGCGTCGGGCGCCGGATCGGCCGCCACCGCGTCTTGCGGCGCCGGGATCACGCCGTCGCGCTCGCGCAAGCGGCGCAGACGGAACAGCGCCGACAGCGCATCCATCGCCTGGATTTCGTCCGCATAGACCGGCAGGCCGCGCGCGCGGAATGCGCTGGCCACGTTGTCCTGCCACGCCACCACCACGACCGGCTTGGAAGCGGCCTGTGCAAAGCCGGCGGCATCCGCCGCGAACGAGGCCACGTCGTAGCCGCGCCCCGCCACCGGAATGTCCAGCAGGAACATGTCGGCCGCCGGGTCGGTGCCGATCACGGGCAGCACCTGGCCGAACAGGCCGTTGTTCGACAGCAGCGCGGCGGTGATGTCCACCGGGTTCACGGTGGTGGCATAGCCGGGCAGGCGCTCGGCCAGCGCCTGCTGGGTGGCATCGGCCAGCGGCGCGATCTCCAGGCCGCGCTCGGCGGCCGCGTCCGAGGCCAGCACGCAGCTGGCGCCGGAGTTGCTGACCACCACCACGCGCGGGCCTTGCGGCAAGGGGCTGCGCAGGGCCAGTTCGGCGTAGCGCACCAGTTCCTGCGGATCGCGCGCGCGCAGGATGCCGTGGTGTTCAAAAAACGCATCGACCGCACGGTCCTCGTTGGCCAGCGCGCCGGTATGCGAGGCCGCGGCGCGCGCGCCGGCCTCGGAGCGGCCCGACTTGACCACGATCAGCGGCACGCCGCGCGCCCGCGCCAGCGCCGCCGCCTCGGCCAGGGGGCCGGCCTCGCGCAGCGATTCCAGGTATAGCAGCACGCAGCCGACTTCCGGATCGCGCAGCGTCGCGCAGGCCAGTTCGGCGACCGACACATCGGCCTCGTTGCCGGTGGCATGCACGTGACGCACGCCGATGCCGCGCTGGCGCAGCAGGCCGTAGACCATGGCGCACATGCCGCCGCTCTGGCTGATGACCGCCACCGGCCCGTCGCCCGGCTCCACCTCCAGGAACATGGTGGAGAAGCTGGCGATGGCGCCGTTGCCGAAGTTGGCCAGGCCTTGCGAGTTGGGGCCGACGATGCGCATGCCGGCGGCGCGGGCGCGCGCCGTCATCGCATCCTGCAGGGCTCGGCCGGCTTCGCCGGTTTCCGAGAAGCCGGCCGAGATGACGATGGCCGCCGCCACGCCCAGCGCCGCGCAGTCATCCACGGCCCGCACCGCCTGCTCGCCCGCCACCGCCACGATCGCCAGGTCCGGCGCCGCGGGCAGCGCGGCCAGGCTGGGCCAGGCGCGTTCGCCCTGGACCTCGGCGCGTTGCGGGTTGATCGGGTACAGCGCGCCCGCATAGCCGTGGCGCCGCATGTAGTGGATGGGCCGGCCGCCGATCTTGTCCGGATTGTCGGAAGCGCCGACGATCGCGATCGAGGCCGGATCGAGCAGGCGCGCGAGGCTGGCGTCGCCGGTGGGTACAGAAGCCATGAAACTCCCCTGGGTAGGATGAAGGCGGGCGCGCGCGGTCAGTTGACCGTGGCGCCGGAAGTCTTGACCACGCCGGCCCATTTATCGACCTCGACGTCGAGGAAGCGCGCCGTGTCGGCGGGCGTCTTCCATTCCGAGGCGAAGCCCTGCGCGGCGAATTTCTGCTGGATGTCGGCGCGGCCCAGCACCTTCTGCAAGGCGCTGTTCAATCGGTCCACCACCGACGCGGGCGTGCCGGCCGGGGCCAGCAGGCCGTTCCAGGCGGTGGCCTCGTAGCCCGGCAGTCCGGCCTCGGCCACGGTGGGCACGTTGGGCGCGGCGGGCGAGCGCGCCGCGCCGGTCACGGCCAACGCCTTGAGCTTGCCGCCGTTCACGTAGGGCATCGACGACAGCATGGTGTCGAACATGATGTCGGCCTGGCCGCCCATGACGTCCGTCAGCGCCGGCGCGCTGCCGCGATAGGGCACGTGCACCATGCGCACGCCGGCCATGGCGCCGAACAGTTCGGCCGCCAGGTGGGTCGACTGGCCATTGCCCGACGAGGCGAAGGTCAGTTTGCCCGGCGTCGACTTGGCCAGCTCGATCAGCTCGCGCACGTTGCTGGCGGGCAGGTCCGGCCGCGTCACGATCACCAGCGGGCCGCTGGTCAGCAGCGATACCGGCGCGAAGCTCTTGCGGGTGTCGTAGTTCAGGTTCTTGAACAGCGACATGTTGATGGCGTGGGCCGTGGTCGCCAGCAGCAGCGTGTAGCCGTCGGGCGCGGCCTTGGCCACCATGTCGGCGCCGATGTTGCCACCGGCGCCCGAGCGGTTGTCGATGATGATGGTCTGCTTGAGCTCGTCGCCCAGTCCCTGCGCGACCACGCGGGCCACGATGTCCGTCGGGCCGCCCGGGGGATAGGGCACAACCACGGTGATGGGTTTGGCGGGCCAGTCCTGCCCGGCCGAGGCGGCGGCTGCCACCAGGGAAAGCGCGGCCAGGGCCGTGCGGCATGCTGCGATTGCGCGCATGATTGTCTCCTCCGTCGTGCGGATATGTTGTTTTGCTGGGGATGGTGTTGCCGGCGGCGCTTCAAGGCGGCCGGCGCGCCTCGAAACCGAGCAATGCGCGGCCGTCGATCGTGATCGCGCGACCCATGACCTGTTGGCCGATAGCGATGCCGGCGTCGGCATGGCCCATCAGCACCGCGCCCTCTTCCAGGCGCACCAGCACCAGCACGTAGGGCACGTGCGCGCGCCAGAAGGCATCGGGCGCGCGGTGGATCTCGGTGCGCGCCAGCACTTCGCCCGCGCCGCTGCTGCGCCGCCATGGCAGGTGGGTGCCGCCGCAATGGGCGCAGGCATAGGGACGCAGGGCCCACCACGCGCCGCAATCCTCGCAGCGTTGCAATTCCAGGGGATCGCGGGTGTTCATCGGGCCTCCTGCGCCTGCAGCACCAGGCTGACGTGGGCGGACAGCACGCCGCCATCCGCATGCACCAGCGCGCAGCGTGGCGCGCCAATCTGCCGCGATCCGGCCCGGCCCGCCAATTGCGCCCAGGCCTCGGCCACGTGCGCCATGCCGCCTGCCACGCCGGAATGCCCGAACGACAGCAGGCCTCCGTGGGTGTTGAGCGGCAACGGCCCGGCCGCGTCGAAGTCGCCGCGCCGCGCGCGCTCCGCGGCGCCGCCGCGTGGCGCGAATCCCAGTTCTTCCAGTAGCATGGCCAGCGTGATGGTGAAGGAATCGTAGATGCCCAGGTAGTTGACCTGGTCCTGGGCGATGCCGGCGTCGGCATAGGCCAACTTGAGCGCCCGCGCCGCGCCGGTGTCGAAGAGGTCGCGCAGCGCCGACAGGTGCTGATGGCGGTGCGCCTGCCCGGCGCCGCTGATGCGCACCGGCCCGTCGTCGGCGCTCACCACCAGCGCCACCGCGCCGTCCGAGATCGGGCAGCAGTCCAGCAGGTGCAGCGGCGTGGCGATGGGCCGGGACGCCAGCACCTGTTCGACGCTGATGGCCTCGTTCAGGTGCGCATGCGGATGGCTGGCGGCATGGCGCCGCATCAACGCGGCGAACTCGGCCAGGTCCTCGCGGCGGGTGCCGGTCTGGTGCATGTAGGCGGAGGCCAGCAGCGCGTAATAGGCCGGCACCGAGGCGCCGTTGGGCACTTCGGTATCGGCCTCGCCGACCTGCGCCAAGGTCTGGATGGACGCATCGACGGCCTGGCCGGTCAGGCGGTTCTCGCCCGCCACCACCAGTACGCGGCGGCAGCGGCCGGCGCGCACCAGTTCGCGCGCCAGCATCACCATGGCCGCGCCGGTGGCGCCGCCCATCTGCATGCCGTGCGCGTAGTGCGGGTCCAGGCCCAGCTTTTCGCTGAGCAGCGTGGCCAGCATCAGGTGCGGGAAGGTGGTGGCGTAGCCGCACAGCACGCCGTCGATATCGGCGCGGCGCAGGCCGGACTGCGCCAGCGCGGCGTTGGCGGCCTCGGCCATCAGGTCCAGGGCCGAGCGGCCCTCGTGGCGGCCGAAGCGGGTGGTGGCCGTGGCCAGCAGGTGGGCGTGGCGAAGGTCAGGCATGGGGCATCCAGGCGCGTTCGATGGCGCGGGCTTCGGCCGCCAGGGCCTGGGCCAGTTCCTGTTCGCGCGATTCGACGCGCTCGCTCAAGGCGGCCACGCTGAGCGCGGCGATGGCGCGGCCGCTGGGGCCGCGCACGGCCACGCCCAGGCCGCCCATCTTTTCCACCACCACGTCCAGCAGCATGGCGTGGCCGAGCTTGCGCGCGCGCCGTCATCTGTTCCAGCAGGCGCACCGGATAGCGCGGGTAGCGTTCCTGCAACCGCTGGTGCACCGGTGGCAGTACCGCTTGCGCCTCGCTGTCGTCCATGGCCGCCAGCAGCGCCAGGCTGCCAGCGCCGATGCCGAGCGGACGGCGGCTGCCGACCTCCAGGTAGTTGGCGCGGATCGGATAGTCGCCGAAGCACAGGTCCAGGCAGACCGACTCCCAGCCGGTCGGCAGGGACAGGATGACGGTGTCGCCGAACTTGCGCGCCAGGCGGATCAGCGCGGGCCGCGCCAGGGCGCGCAGATCGAGGCCGTCGACCATGGCGTGGTGCATGGCATAGACCTGCGGACCGAGCATGTAGTGCTTGCTGACCGGGTCTCGCTCCACGAAACCCTCGGCCTCCAGGTCCTTCAGGATGCGCAGCGCGGTGGACACGTCCAGCTGCGCCGCCTGGGCGATGTCGGTCAGGCGCTGGACGCGCCGGTTCGACAGGCTGGCGAGGACGCGGCAGACCTTTTTCGTGGCGGAAACCAGGCTTGTATCCGGTGAAGACATGGCAGCGGCATAACCCGATGGCTGAACATGGTCACAAGATAGGCAGGCGCGCGAAGCGGGTAAAGTTGCGTCGCAACAAATTTTCGCCCAGCAACAATCGCGGTTTTGCCGGGTGTTGGCGCCGGGGTCAGGCCGGCTCGGATTCGGGGTGCAGCGTGCGCAGCCGGCGCAGCTCCGGGAACCAGTGCATCCACAGCCCCGCCACCGCGATGGTGCCCAGCCCGCCGACCACTACCGCCGGCACCGCGCCCAGCAGCGCCGCCATCACGCCGGACTCGAATTCGCCCAGCTGGTTGGAGGCGCCGACGAACAGCGTGTTGACCGCGCTGACGCGGCCCAGCATGTGGTCGGGCGTATTCAGCTGCACCAGCGACGAACGCACCACCACGCTGATGGCGTCGGCCGCGCCCAGCACCACCAGCGCGCCCACCGACAGCGGGATCGAGGTCGACAGGCCGAACACGGTGGTGGCCAGGCCGAACAGGATCAGCGCGCCGAACAGCAGGCGGCCGACGTGTTCGCCCAGGCTCAGGCGCGCCAGCGTCAGCGACATCAGCATGGCGCCACAGGCCGGCGCGGCGCGCAGCGCGCCCAGGGCCCAGGGGCCGGCATCGAGGATGTCCTTGGCGAAGATCGGCAGCAGCGCCGTGGCGCCGCCCAGCAGCACCGCGAACAGGTCCAGCGACAGCGTGCCCAGCAGGATGCGGCGCTGGAAGATGAAGGTGATGCCCGCGAACAAGGTGCGCCAGGTGGTGGGCTCCCTGCGCGGCGGGGCGCGGTCGATCGACATGCTGGCGATGCAGGCGAAGCCGCACAGGTACAGCGCGGCCGCCACGCAGTAGATCCACCCGGCCCCCAGGCCGTAGCCGATGCCGCCCAGCGCCGGGCCGGCGATCTGCGCGATCTGGCCGCCGGAGGACGACAGCGCCGTAGCGCGCGGCAACCACTCGCGCGGCACGATGGCCGGAATCAGCGTGGTCAGCGTGGGCGCCTCGAAGGCGCGCGCCGAGCTCATGATGATGAGGGTGGCGTAGATCAGCGTCTTGCCGCCGACGCCGTGCAGCGCCGCGATCGCCAGCAGCAGCGTGGCCAGGGTCTCGACCGCCATGCAGATGGCGACGATCTTGCGGCGGTCGTAGCGGTCGGCCACGTGGCCCACCACCAGCGTCAGCGCCGCCATCGGCAGGAACTGCGCCAGCCCGATCAGGCCCAGATCGAGCGCGCTGCCCGACAGCGCGTAGATCTGCCAGCCCACCGCCACCGAGACGATCTGGAAGGCCAGCGACGCGCCGATGCGCGCGAACAGGAAGTGCAGGAAGGCGGGGCGGTAAAGCGGACTGGGCGAGTCGGGGGCAGGCATCGGGGCGGGCGCGCGGCAGGCGCGCGGACGGCGCCGGAATGCGCATTCTATAAACAGCCGGCTGACGCCAAACTAAAGCGCCCGCCGGCCGTGGGGTCTTGCGTGCCTCCCGGGGGGACGGCCTCAGTCGCCGATCGACACCAGTTCCGCGCCTTCCGTCACCTGGTCGCCAACGGCGTAGAACAGTTCCTCGACCTTGCCGTCGGCCGGCGCCGAGATGGTGTGCTCCATCTTCATGGCCTCCATCACCAGCAGCGGCTGGCCCTTGGCGACGCTGTCGCCGGCCTTGACGGCGATGGAGATGATCTTGCCGGGCATCGGCGCGGTCAGGCCGCCGCCGTGGTCGCCCTGGGTGTCCTGGGCGTGCGCCAGCGGGTCGTACAGGTCCAGCACGCGCGCGCCGCCGTCGCCGAAGACGTGGGCCTTGTCGGCGTGCAGCACCACGGTGCCGGCGCGTTCGCGGCCGTCCAGCGTGATGCGCAGCACGCGGGCCGGGCCCGTGGCCTGCTCGGCGCGCCAGGCGAAGGGCCGGGCGCCGTCGCCGCTGTCCAGGGTCCAGTCGGCGCCCTGGCGCGCGACGCCGACGTGGCGGGTCTCGCCGTTGTCGATCCATTGCAGTTGGCGCTGGTAGCGCCCGCCCAGGCGCCAGCCGTCGCGTGTGTCCCACGGATCGGCCGGCGCGGCGGCATGCGGCGCCGATTGCGCCTGGCCCTGGCTGGCCAGCACGGCGGCCGTGGCCAGCGCCAGCGTGGCGGCGTCGGCCGGCGTCGGCTCGGGCAGCAGCGTGGCGCGCTGGCGCTCGATCAGGCCGGTGTCGAGGTCGGCGGCGGCGAAGGCGCTGTCGCGCATCAGGCGCGACAGGAAGGCGACGTTGGTCTGCACCCCCACCGCCTGGGTCTGCGCCAGCGCCTGCAGCATGCGGGCGCGGGCCTGGTCGCGGTCGGCGCCGTGCACGATCAGCTTGGCGATCATGGGGTCGTAGAACGGCGTGATGGTGTCGCCGGTGCGCACCCCGCCATCGACGCGGATGTCGCCGTTGGCGAAGGCGACGTGGGCTGGCAGGCCCAGGTAGGCCAGCGTGCCGATCGACGGCAGGAAGCCCTTCTCCGGGTTCTCGGCGTAGATGCGGGCCTCGATGGCGTGGCCGTGGATGCGCAGGTCTTCCTGGCGCGCCGGCAGCGGCTGGCCGGCGGCCACGCGCAGCTGCCATTCGACCAGGTCGTGGCCGGTGATCATCTCGGTGACCGGATGCTCGACCTGCAGGCGCGTGTTCATTTCCATGAAGTAGAAGCGGCCGTCGGGCTCGGCGATGAATTCCACCGTGCCGGCGCCCACATAGCCCACCGCGCGCGCGGCGGCCACGGCGGCTTCGCCCATGGCGCGGCGGCGTTCCTCGGTCATGCCGGGCGCGGGCGCTTCCTCGATCACCTTCTGGTGGCGGCGCTGCACCGAGCAGTCGCGCTCGAACAGGTAGACGCAGTTGCCGTGGGTGTCGGCGAACACCTGGATCTCGATATGGCGCGGCTTCTGCAGATAGCGTTCGATCAGCACGCGGTCGTCGCCGAAGCTGGAGGCGGCCTCGCGCTGGCACGAGGCCAGCGCATCGAGGAACGCGCCCGTCGATTCGACCACGCGCATGCCCTTGCCGCCGCCGCCGGCGCTGGCCTTGATCAGCACCGGGTAGCCGATGGCGTCGGCCTGTTCCTTGAGGAATTGCGGGTCCTGGTTGTCGCCGTGGTAGCCGGGCACCAGCGGCACGCCGGCCTTTTCCATCAGCGACTTGGCCGCGGACTTGCTGCCCATGGCGGCGATGGCCGAGGCCGGCGGGCCGACGAAGGCGATGCCGGCCTGTTCGGCGGCTTCGGCAAAGGCTTCGTTCTCCGACAGGAAGCCGTAGCCGGGGTGGATGGCGCCGGCGCCGGTGTCGCGCGCGGCTTGCAGGATGGCGTCGGCGCGCAGGTAGCTGGCGCGCGGCTCGGGGCCGCCGATATGCACCGCGACGTCGCAAGCGGCGACGTGGCGGGCGTTGGCGTCGGCGTCGGAATAGACGGCGACGGTGCGGATGCCCAGGCGGCGGGCGGTGGCGGCGACGCGGCAGGCGATTTCGCCGCGGTTGGCAATCAGCAGGGTATCGAACATGGCGTTATCCAGACTGGGATGATTCGTTGACTACGTTGCAGCGGCGAGCGCGTTGCATCCAAAACCCTCACACGTCGCATTACGGCGACCTTATCGGGGACACCGCGGATCCGGCTTCGCCGGTCCGCCGGTGTCGCCCCCTTGAGGGGGCGCGCGCAGCGCGTAGGGGGTGGGTTCTTCTACATCCGGAAGACGCCGAAGCGCGTGTCCTCGATCGGCGCATTCAGCGCCGCCGACAGCGCCAGCCCCAGCACGCGGCGCGTGTCGGCCGGCGCGATGATGCCGTCGTCCCACAGCCGCGCGGTGGCGTAGTACGGATGGCCCTCGCGTTCGTACTGCTCGCGGATCGGCGCCTTGAAGGCGTCTTCCTCGGCCGCCGACCACTGGCCGCCGCGCGACTCGATGCCGTCGCGCTTGACCGTGGCCAGCACGCTGGCGGCCTGCTCGCCGCCCATCACCGAGATGCGCGCGTTGGGCCACATGAACAGGAGGCGCGGCGAATAGGCGCGGCCGCACATGCCGTAGTTGCCGGCGCCGAACGAGCCGCCGATCAGCACGGTGAACTTGGGCACGTTGGCCGTGGCCACCGCCGTCACCATCTTGGCGCCGTGGCGCGCGATGCCTTCGTTTTCGTACTTGCGGCCGACCATGAAGCCGGTGATGTTCTGCAGGAACACCAGCGGGATCTTGCGCTGCGCGCACAGCTCGATGAAGTGCGCGCCCTTCTGCGCCGATTCCGAGAACAGGATGCCGTTGTTGGCGACGATGCCCACTGGCATGCCGTGGATGTGGGCAAAGCCCGTCACCAGCGTGGGGCCGAAGCGCGCCTTGAATTCGTCGAACTCGGAGCCGTCGACGATGCGCGCGATGACCTCGCGCACGTCATACGGCTTGCGCGTGTCGGCGGGGATGATGCCGTTCAGCTCGGCCGGGTCGTAGCGCGGCTCGCGCACCGGCACGGTGGCCAGCGGCGCGGGCTTCTGGCGGTTCAGGCGCGCCACGGCGCCGCGCGCCAGTTGCAGCGCGTGCATGTCGTTGGCCGCCAGGTGGTCGGCCACGCCCGACAGGCGCGTGTGCACGTCGCCGCCGCCCAGGTCCTCGGCGCTGACTTCCTCGCCGGTGGCGGCCTTCACCAGCGGCGGGCCGCCCAGGAAGATGGTGCCCTGGTTCTTGACGATGATGGACTCGTCGCTCATGGCGGGCACGTAGGCGCCGCCGGCGGTGCACGAGCCCATCACCACCGCGATCTGCGCGATGCCTTGCGCCGACATCTGCGCCTGGTTGTAGAAGATGCGGCCGAAGTGTTCGCGGTCGGGAAAGACCTCGTCCTGCTGCGGCAGGTTGGCGCCGCCGGAGTCGACCAGGTAGACGCACGGCAGCCGGTTCTGCGCGGCGATCTCCTGCGCGCGCAGATGCTTCTTGACCGTCATCGGGTAGTAGGTGCCGCCCTTGACGGTGGCGTCGTTGCAGACGATCACGCATTCGTTGCCGGCGATGCGGCCGATGCCGGTGATGACGCCCGCGCCCGGCGCGTCGCCGTCGTACATGCCGTGCGCCGCCATCGGCGACAGTTCCAGGAACGGCGACCCCGGATCAATCAGGTTCTCGACGCGGTCGCGCGGCAGCAGCTTGCCGCGCGCCACGTGCTTGGCGCGCGAGGATTCGCTGCCGCCCAGCGCGGTCTGCGCCAGTTGCCGGCTCAGGTCGTCCAGCTGCGCCTGCATGGCGCGCGCGTTGTCGGTGTAGTCCTGCGACCGCGGATTGATGCGGGATTCGATGATGGGCATGGGGTACCACCCGTCCTGCTGATTGGGATGTTGAAGGCGCTCGGGATCGAGCGGTTTGTCTCGCTGCCCGCTGAGCCGGGCATTCTTGTCATGGATTAACTCAGCTGCATTTCGTTGCGCCTCTCCCGCACGGCCCGCGACCGACCCGTCGCGGACTTCGCCTTGCGGAAAAGGCGCAGCGAAATGATGCCCCTCGGTGTACCCGCTACGCGGGCTTCCTGCCCCCCGAGGGGGCGCTTTTTCCCAGGGACATCCAGGGAAAAAGTGCGCCTCGGGGGAAATGCCGCCTTAGATCATCTCGATCGCCATCGCCACGGCTTCGCCGCCGCCGATGCACAGCGTGGCCACGCCGCGCTTGCCGCCGGTCTTGCGCAGCGCGCCGATCAGCGTGGTCATCAGGCGGGCGCCGGAGGCGCCGATGGGGTGGCCCAGGGTGGTGGCGCCGCCGTGCACGTTGACCTTGTCGTGCGGCAGCTTGAAGTCGGCCATGGCGGCCATGGTGACCACCGCGAAGGCTTCGTTGATCTCGTACAGGTCCACGTCCTCGGCCTTCCAGCCGGTCTTGGCGAACAGGTTCTTCAACGCGCCGACGGGGGCGGTGGTGAACCAGTTCGGTTCCTGCGAGTGCTGGCTGTGCGCCACGATGCGGGCCAGCGGCTTGACGCCGAGCTTCTCGGCGGTGGAGGCGCGCATCAGCACCATGGCGGCGGCGCCATCGGAGATCGACGACGAGTTGGCGGCGGTGACGGTGCCGTCCTTCTTGAACGCGGGCTTGAGGGTGGGGATCTTTTCCGGCATGGCCTTGGTGGGGGCCTCGTCGGTGTCGATCACGGTGTCGCCCTTGCGGCCGGCGACCGTGACGGGGGTGATTTCCCACTTGAAGCTGCCGTCCTCGGTGGCGGCGCGGGCGCGGCGCAGCGATTCCAGCGAGAACGCGTCCTGCTGCTCGCGGGTGAACGAATACTTGGCGGCGCAGTCCTCGGCGAACACGCCCATGGCCTTGCCCTTGTCGTAGGCGTCTTCCAGGCCGTCCAGCGCCATGTGGTCATACACGGTGTTGTGGCCGTAGCGGTAGCCCTGGCGGCCCTTGAGCAGCAGGTAGGGGGGCGTTGCTCATGCTTTCCTGGCCGCCGGCGACGACGATGTTGGCCGAGCCCGCGGCCAGCAGGTCGTGGCCGAACATGGCGGCCTTCAGGCCCGAACCGCACACCTTGTGGATGGTGGTGCACGCCACGCCCAGCGGCAGGCCCGCGCCCAGCGCGGCCTGGCGCGCGGGCGCCTGGCCCTGGCCGGCCTGCAGCACGTTGCCCATGATGACTTCTTCGATCTGTTCGGGCTTGACGCCGGCGCGCTCGACGGCGGCCTTGATGGCGATCGAGCCGAGTTCGTGCGCGGCCAGGCCGGACAGGCTGCCGAGCATGCCGCCCATGGGCGTGCGGGCGACGGAAACGATAACGATGGGATCTGACATGACTAGCTCCTGTGAGGGTCGGGACAGCGTCTGCTTACGAGGCCGCGCCGGCGGATGCCGGGCGCAGGCGTCTGTCCGTATCGTAAGGGAAAAATTCTTCGATCCGGCCTTGCGCCACGTGGGCGCGGCAGGCCTGCCACCAATCCGGCTCCAGCAGGTCGGCATGGTGGCGCAGGAAGGCGCCGCGCACGCGCGCGTCGCCCAGCAGGAAACGGCCGAACTCCTCGGGGAAGACGTCGTTCGGTCCGATGGCGTACCAGGGTTCCGACGCCATTTCCGCCTCCTCGTTGGGGGCGGGCGGAATCCGTCGGAAATTCATTTCGGTCATGCGCTGGATTTCGTCGTAGTCGTAGAACACGACCCGTCCGAGCCGCGTCACGCCGAAGTTCTTGTAAAGCATGTCGCCGGGGAAGATGTTGGCCGCGGCCAGCTGGCGGATGGCGTCGCCATATTCGCGCACGGCCGGCTCCAGCAGCGCGTCGGACGCCTGGCTCAGGTACAGGTTCAGCGGCGTCATGCGCCGCTCGATGTAGACGTGGCGGATGACCACGGTGTCCCCGGTTTCCTCGATCAGGCTGGGCACCAGGCGCCGCAGTTCGTCCAGCAGCGGCGCGGCGAAGCGGTCGCGCGGCAGCGCCACCTGGGAGTATTCCCAGGTATCGGCCATGCGGCCGACGCGGTCGTGCAGCTTGACCATCTGGTATTTGCGCCGCACGGTGGCGTGGTCCATGCCGTCCTTGTCGATGCGGTCCTTGATCAGCTTGAACACATAGGGATAGGACGGCAGCGTGAACACGCACATCACCATGCCCTTGATGCCGGGCGCGATGTCGAAGGCGTCGCGCGAATGCGCCAGGTGGTGCAGGAAATCGCGGTAGAACAGCGTCTTGCCCTGCTTCTGCAGCCCGATCATGGTGTACAGCTCGGCCTTGGGCTTGCGCGGCAAGAGGCTGGCCAGGAAGTTGACCACCGCGGCCGGCGTCTCCATGTCCACCAGGAAATACGCGCGCGTGAAGCTGAACAGCGTGCTCAGGTCGTCCGCGCCCAGCAGCAGCGCATCCAGGTTCACCTGCCCGGCCGGGTTGCGCGTGAGCGCCACGGCGAAGGGGTAGACGGTGCCCTGGTTGATCAGGCGGCCGACGATGTAGGCGCCCTTGTTGCGAAAGAACAGCGAGCCCAGCGCGTGCACCTGGCAGTCGCTGGCGATGCGGCGGCCGACGTGGCGCGGCAACTGCTGGCGCAGCTGCCGCACCGCGGCGCGTGCCAGCAGGCGGGTGTCGCGCGGCAGGTCCTCGAACGGCAGCGCCAGGCCGAAGTCGGCCACCATGCGGATCAGGCTCTTCTGCAGGCCCTCGGTCACCGGGTAGTAGACCCGGTACGACGGCATGCGGCTGTCCAGGTAGTCGGTGGCCACGGCCGGCCGCACGAACAGGAAATCGTTGTGGAAATAGTCGCGATGCAGCAGCCGGCACGACACCGAGTTGAAGAAGGTCTCGGCGCATTCGGGCTGGCGGTGCTCGCCCAGCAGGCCGACGAATTCCTGCTTGATCTGCTGCCAGTAGGCGGTCTGCGTCGCGGTCAGGGCCGGGGCGGCCGCGCCGTTGGCCTCGTCAGCGCCGTGGACGCCGACCGCGCCTTCGGGACGGCCGCGCAGCACGCCCTCGAGCTGGCTGGCGCACTCGCGCACCCGCATGTCGTAGTACTCGATGCGTTCGCGCGACAGGCGCTGGATGCCGTGCCAGTCGCCCGATTCGAACAGCGCCTTGGCGCGCTGCGCGCTGTAGCGGAACAGCGCGTAGTGGCGGTCGAAGCCGGCCAGGATCCGCCGCGCGACCTCCAGCGCCGAGGGGCCCTGCGCGGGCGCCTGCTCGATGTGCTGGACGTCGGACGTGCGGATCATGGCGGCCGGGCTCAGGCGGTTTCGGCGAACAGCTCGCGGCCGATCAGCATGCGGCGGATTTCGCTGGTGCCGGCGCCGATCTCGTACAGCTTGGCGTCGCGCCAGAGGCGGCCCACGGGGTATTCGTTGATGTAGCCGTTGCCGCCCAGGATCTGCACGCCCTCGCCGGCCATCCAGGTGGCTTTCTCGGCGGTGTACAGGATCAGCGCGGCGCAGTCCTTGCGCACCTGGCGCACGTGCTCGGCGCCGAGGCGGTCGAGGTTCTTGCCGACCTGGTAGCAGAAGGCGCGGCTGGCCTGCAGCGTGGTGTACAGGTCCGCCACCTTGCCCTGGATCAGCTGGAATTCGCCAATGGCCTGGCCGAACTGCTTGCGGTCATGGATGTACGGCACCACCACGTCCATCACGGCCTGCATGATGCCGACCGGGCCGCCCGACAGCACCGCGCGTTCGTAGTCCAGGCCGCTCATCAGCACCTTGACGCCGCCGTTGACCTGGCCCAGCACGTTTTCCTCGGGGATCTCGCAATCCTGGAACACCAGTTCGCCGGTGTGGCTGCCGCGCATGCCGAGCTTGTCCAGCTTCTGCGCCACCGAGAAACCCTTGAAGCCCTTTTCCACCAGGAACGCGGTGATGCCGCGCTGGTGCGCCTCGGGGTCGGTCTTGGCGTAGACCACCAGGGTGTCGGCGTCGGGGCCGTTGGTGATCCACATCTTGGTGCCGTTGAGCACGTAGCGGTCGCCCTTCTTGTCGGCGCGCAGCTTCATGCTGACCACGTCCGAGCCGGCGCCCGGTTCGCTCATGGCCAGCGCGCCGACGTGTTCGCCGGAAATCAGCTTGGGCAGGTATTTGGCCTTCTGCGCCGGGGTGCCGTTGCGGTTGATCTGGTTGACGCACAGGTTCGAGTGGGCGCCATAGGACAGGCCGATCGAGGCGCTGGCGCGGGAGATTTCCTCCATCGCCACCATGTGGGCCAGGTAGCCCATGTTGGCGCCGCCGTATTCCTCGCTGGCCGTCATGCCCAGCACGCCCAGGTCGCCGAACTTGCGCCAGAGGTCCATGGGGAACTGGTCGCTGCGGTCGACTTCGGCGGCGCGCGGCGCGATCTCGGCCTGCGCGAAAGTGCGCACGGCGTCGCGCAGCATGTCCAGGTCTTCGCCCAGATCGAAGTTCAGGCCAGGAAGGTTCATCGCTGTCTCCGTGATAGTGGGTACTTACATTCTTATGGGCGCCAGGATCGCGCCGGATCTCGCCGCGTGGCCCCATGATGCGCTGATCGACGCTGGCTACGCAATGATGCACCGCAAATATTACGTTTACGTAAACGTAAATAAGAGTCGGGTTTTCCCTAGGCAAATGTTTGCGTCCCGGGGGAACGCCCCTGGGTACTATTCCCCGGATCCTTGAAACCTCAAATTTTGTTACGGAGTCAGCGGTGTCCGACCTGGCCAATCTCGACGATATTGTGGCGCTGCGGCGCGACCTGCACGCCCATCCCGAGCTCTGCTACGAAGAGCACCGCACCGCCAAGGTGGTGGCCGATGCGCTGCGCGGCTGGGGCATCGAGACCCATACCGGCATCGCCAAGACCGGCGTGGTCGGCGTCATCAAGCGCGGCGCTTCCGACCGCGCCCTCATGCTGCGCGCCGACATGGACGCCCTGCCGATGCAGGAAGAGAACCAGTTCGAGCACCGCTCGCGCCACGACGGCAAGATGCACGGCTGCGGCCACGACGGCCACACCGCCATGCTGCTGGCCGCCGCGCGCCACCTGCAACAGCAGGGCGGCTTCGACGGCACGGTCTATTTCTGCTTCCAGCCGGCCGAGGAAGGCGGCGCCGGCGGCCGCGCCATGATCCAGGACGGCCTGTTCGACCGCTTTCCCTGCGAGGCCGTGTTCGGCATGCACAACTGGCCCGGCCTGGAGGCCGGTTCGTTCGGCGTCTGCGCCGGCCCGATGATGGCGTCCGCCAACGGCTTCAAGATCACCGTGCGCGGCAAGGGCGGCCACGCCGCCGCGCCGCACGACTGCGCCGACCCGGTGCCGGCGCTGTTCGCCATCGGCCAGTCGCTGCAGACCATCCTGACCCGCAGCAAGCGCCCGCTGGACGCCGCCGTGCTGTCCATCACCCAGGTGCAGGCCGGCGGCAGCGTCATCAATGTGATCCCGGGCAGCGCCTGGCTGGGCGGCTCGGTGCGCGCCTACAGCACCGACGTGGTCGACCTGATCGAGCGCCGCATGCACGAGATCGCCGGCAGCATCGCCGCCGCCCATGGCTGCGAGGCCGAGGTCTATTTCGAGCGGCGCTATCCGGCGCTGATCAACACGCCGGCCGAGACCGAGTTCTGCATGGAGGTCATGCGCGAGGTGGCCGGCGCCGACCACGCCCGCGTGATCGAGCCGGTGATGGCCTCGGAGGACTTCGCCTTCCTGCTGCAGGCCAAGCCCGGCTGCTACGTGTTCCTGGGCAACGGCGACGGCGACCATCGCATGGCCGGCCACGGCCTGGGCCCGTGCATGCTGCATAACACCAGCTACGACTTCAACGACGCCCTGATCGCGCCGGGCGCGAGCTACTGGGTGCGCCTGGCGCAGCGCTACCTGGCCGGCTGATCGCGCGCGGCCGTCGCGACGCGCGTGTCGCCTTCGCGGTCACCGCCTTTGTCGCCACGACAAGTTTTCCTTTTGCTTTACCCGTTTCACGCATTACCTCACGCAGTGCTACGCAACACCACAAGGAAGCTATGAAAAAGAAGATGTTGTTCACGGCCGCGGGGGCGGCCCTGGCGATCATGACGGGCGGCGCCGCGCTGGCGCAGGGCTGGCCCGCCAAGCCCATCACCCTGGTCGTGCCCTACACCGCCGGCGGCAGCGCCGACGCGATCGGCCGCCGCCTGGGCGACGTGCTGCGCAAGGAG
The DNA here is from genome assembly GCF_001298995.1 of Achromobacter sp. 2789STDY5608615. Classification (NCBI taxonomy): domain Bacteria; kingdom Pseudomonadati; phylum Pseudomonadota; class Betaproteobacteria; order Burkholderiales; family Alcaligenaceae; genus Achromobacter; species Achromobacter sp. 2789STDY5608615. The sequence goes on along the minus strand of NZ_CYTY01000010.1, from coordinate 115,986 downwards.
GCCAACGCCACCGTCATCGTCGAAAACAAGCCCGGCGCGGGCGCCTCGGTCGGCACCGACTTCGTGGCGCGCGCCCAGCCGGACGGCGCCACCCTGCTGCTGGCTTCCACCAGCCCGCTGACCATCTTCCCGCACCTGGCCAAGACCAACTACGACCCGATGAAGGACCTGACGCCGGTGGCCAGCGTGGCCGTGGCGCCCGTGGCCATCGTCGCCACCAAGGCCCTGCCGGTGAAGGATTTCGCCGGCCTGATCGACTACGCCAAGTCGCACCCGGACGGCGTGCGCTACGGCACGCCGGGCCAGGGCACCGTGGCCCACATCGGCATGGCGGCGCTGACCACGCAGACCGGCACCAAGATGCTGCACGTGCCCTACCGCGGCAACAGCCAGGCGCTGACCGACGGCCTGGGCGGCGTGGTCGAGCTGCTGGTGGTCAACACCGACGTGGTGCTGCCGCACGTGGCCAGCGGCGCGCTCAAGCCGCTGGCGGTGATGGCGCCCGAGCGCCTGGCCGCCTGGCCCGACGTGCCCACGATGGCCGAACTGAAGCTGCCGCAGGCGCAGTACTACTCGAACTTCGGCATCTTCGCGCCGGCCAATCTGCCGCCGACGGTGGCGGGCCCGCTGCAGGCCGCGCTGGCCAAGGCCGTGGCCAGCGCCGAGTTCCAGGACCTGCTGGCCAAGTCCTACCTGCAGCCCGGCACCGCGTCCGGCGAGGCCTTCGTCAAGCAGGTGCAGGCCGAATACGCCAACAACGCCCGCATCATCAAGGAAGGCAACATCAAGGCGGAATGACGCCAGCGCCGCCTGAATGTCGGCGGTCCAATGCAAAGCGCGCTCCTTGTGGAGCGCGTTTTTTATTGGCGCGGGCAGGGCTGGTTTGCGTCATGCGAATCGGGCGTGGCGTTCGGACGGCGCCAACCGATCTGGGTGAGGGTCTGACATATGCCCCCAGGATCGTGTGTGAGTCGTTATCTCCCCGGTAATCTCTTCGAGCAAGGCCTACGCAAAGCGGGACTTGATTAGGGAAACGTTCGAATGAAGTTGCGCACACGATTCACTTTCACTTGGCTTCTGGGGCTTGGACTTGTCTGCGCGACTGCCGCGGCATATGACCCGACGACAGAGGTTCCCGTCTGGCATATGAGCATGTTCTCTCGCGCCAATTGCATCAACAATGAATCCATTTCATGGGATACCAGTGGCGCTTCATATTGGAACTTGTATACGCAGTCGTACCAAACCAACCTGGACGACTTCTCTGAAGTTTTTATCAGCGCCGGACCGGAAGTAACTTGGCGGTCTGCGGCAGTCGCATGGTTTGCAGCAGGAGAAGGCTTTTGGCAGGTCGAAGGCTATCACCTCATTCAGCCCGCTCCGCGAACGGATCCGGATGAGGGCTGGGCGCTGATCTACCAGAATTGCACGGACAGTTTTGGTGGCGCAACGGCCACCCTGGAAGAGTGCGTACGTACCTTGGCCGATGATTGCAGCTTCTAGAGAGCGCTCAATGTTCCACAGCAGTTACAAAGCCACTGTCCTTGCACTGGTTATTCTTTTTCCCTGGCCTGGAGGTATGGTTCATGCCGCAGCGCCCGTTCCCACTGAGTTCCCTGCGGTGGGAGACCTTCAACCTCCCGCCAACATGCCTGTAGATGCCAGAAAGCGGTGGGAAGAACGAAAATTGCGTCAAATTCGACCGAAGGCGCGTAGCGCCAAGCCAATCGTCTTCAGTGACCTCGCGTCCGTGCCTGTCCTGCAACGCTCATTCAAGCCGTTGAAGGCACGCGTTGAACAACTCGCGCAAGCACACAACAGCCTTCCCGCGCGACTACGCTCCTCCTGGATACATCCGGCGGACGTATCAAAGGGTCCGCTGAGCCGCTGTGCCTTGCAGTGCCAGACACCCGCCGGTGTTGAAGTGGACGCCAAGCTGACCGGCCTGGTCCGCGCCTATGAGTGCCCAGACGTGGACGCCGTCATCCTTTCGGAAACACTGTTGAGTAAAGGAGGCATGGTCAATCTGCTATCCGCTGAACAAGTGAACGCGACGATGTCAGCGGGCGGTCATCCACGCGGTGTTGTGGCGACCCGCCTGGTTCGGCCCGAGGATGGTCAGGAGATGACGATGGTGCGTTGGCGCAGTGGCGAAAAAATGATGACGCTTCGCGTGGCGGGAACACAAGCGCCATCACTGGATTTCGTACGCAAGGTCATGGAGAGCATGCCGGATTGATCCTGACTACCTTCCATGCGCGGAAAGGCCTTCTATGTTGGTCTCGGATCAATCCGCGTGAGTGGTGTCGGGACGCAATACCCAGTCTTGGAGGTGTGTCAGGCGGCTTTAGGCCCGAACATGATCACCAGCATCCCCGCCAGGCACAGCCCCACGCCGACATAATCGCTGACGCTGGGCCGCACGCCATCGACCGCCCACAGCCACAGCAGCGCCATGCCGATGTACACGCCGCCATAGGCCGCATAGACGCGACCCGACGCGGTCGGGTGCAGCGTCAGCAGCCAGGCGAACAGGGCCAGGCTGACGGCGGCCGGCGCCAGCAGCCAGATCGAATGGCCGCGGCGCAGCCACAGGTACGGCAGGTAGCAGCCGACGATCTCGGCCAGCGCGGTCAGGACGAACAGCGCGAAGGTCTGCAGCATGCCCATGACGCGGTCAGGCTCGCTGCTGCGCGAGCAGGTCGTGGCACTGGCGTTCCTGCACCGCGATTTCCTGCAGGGTGTCTTCGATGTCGCGGCGCTGCTGTTCCAGCGTGGCGCGATGCTGGGCCAGCACCGCCAGGTACTGGCGCAACTGCACCTCGGTGTCGCCGGGGCCGTCGTACATGTCGATCAGCGTCAGGATCTCGGACAGCTGCAGGCCCAGGCGCTTGCCGCGCAGGGCCAGCTTCAGGCGCGTGCGGTCGCGCGGTCCGAAGATGCGGTTGCGGCCCTCGCGCGCCGGGCTGACGATCCCCTGGTCTTCATAGAAGCGGATCGTGCGGGGCGTGACGTCGAACTCGCGGGCGAGCTCGGAGATGGTCCAGGTTGACGGGGACATGCGACGTGTGGCAGTTTACGTAAACGTAAATTATGATGACTTGACGCGATCGTCAAGCGTGGAGAGCGAGGCAATGAACCCCAACGAACAGAAGCTGCAGTATCCCTGGGCCGATTTCCAGCCCGAGGCCGGCCGCGCCCACCAGGTGGCCGAGGGCGTCAAATGGATCCGCATGCCGCTGCCGTTCGCGCTGGATCATATCAATCTCTGGCTGCTGCGTGATCGCATCGACGGCCGCGACGGCTGGACCATCGTCGACTGCGGCATCTCGCGCGACGAGGTCAAGGCGCTATGGGAAAAGGTGTTCGAGAACGAACTCGAGGGCCTGCCGGTGCTGCGCGTCATCGTCACCCACATGCACCCCGACCACATCGGCCTGGCCTACTGGCTCTGTGAACGCTGGGATGCGCGGCTGTGGATGACCATGACCGACTTCATGGTCGCGTCGCTGTGGTCGTCGCGCCGCAATGACGCCGGCGCTGGTCCCGGCGGCCAGTCGGCCGTCGACCACTTCGCCCGTCACGGACTGACCGATCCGGACGCGCAGGAACAGATCCGCCAGCGCGCCAACTACTTCCCCAACCTGGTGCCGGCGGTGCCCGCGCGCTACACCCGCATCATGCACGGCGACCCGGTGCGCATCGGCGCGCGCGACTGGCGCGTCATCGTCGGCTACGGCCACGCGCCCGAGCACGCCTCGCTGCATTCGCCCGACCTGGGCGTGCTGATCTCCGGCGACATGGTGCTGCCGCGCATCTCCACCAACGTCAGCGTGTTCGACTACGAGCCCGACGCCAATCCGTTGCCGCTGTACCTGCGCTCGCTCGACGGCTACGCCGACGTGCCGCGCGACACGCTGGTGCTGCCGTCGCACGGCCGGCCGTTCAAGGGCCTGCACGAACGCATCGCGCAGCAGCACGAGCATCACCGCGACCGCCTGGCCGAAGTGCTGGAAGCCTGTGCGGCCGCTCCGCAATCGACCTCGGACATCGTGCCGGTGCTGTTCAAGCGCAAGCTCGACCTGCACCAGCTGACCTTCGCCATGGGCGAGGCGCTGGCGCACCTGCATGCCTTGTACTTCGAGGGCAAGCTGACCCGCGCCACCGGCGCGGACGGCATCGTGCGCTTCAAGGCGGCCTGACGCGGTATTGCGCCGCGTTGCGCGGCGGCCTTCCGCGGGCGCGAGCCGGCCGTGTCAGCGCGTGGCCGTCGCCAGCCGCACCGCCAGCCCCACGAACACCAGCGCCGCGATGCGGTTGAGCCAGCGCTTGGCGGTGACCGAGCGTTGCAGCAGTTCGCCGAACGCGCCCGAGAAGAAGGCGATGGCGCCGAACACCAGCAGCGTGGCCAGCATGAACACCGCGCCCAGCTGCACCGTCTGCCAGCCCACCGAACCCAGTTTGGGCGAGGTGAACTGCGGCAGGAAGGCGAAGAAGAACAGCAGCACCTTCGGGTTGGTCAGGTTCATGACGATGCCGCGGCGGTACAGCGCGGACGTCTTCATCGGCGCCGGCCGTTCGCCATCCTCGGCATGTACCGGCGCCCGCAGGATCTGCCAGGCCAGATAGGCCAGATACGCCGCGCCGGCCAGCTTCAATACCGTGAAGGCCACCGGCGAGGCGGCGAACACCGCGGCCAGCCCCAGCGCCACCGCGGCGGTATGGCCCAGCAGGCCGGTGCACAGCCCCAGCACCACGAACAGCCCGGCCTTGCGGCCCCAGATGGCCGACTGCATCAACACGAACAGGTTGTCGGGTCCGGGCGTGAGGGCCAGCAATACGGCAATGCCGAAGAAAGCGATCAGGGAATCGAAGGGCAGCATGGGGTCTCGCCAGGGTCGGGCGGCGCCTTGCGCGCCGGCAATCAAGTGGCATCATACGAGGAAACCAAGGAGACACCATGTCCGCCGTACCCGAATCCGCTGCCGCGCGCCCCGACGCTGCGCTCGAAGGCTGGCTGCGCGCGCGCCACAGCTGCCGCGCCTTTCTGCCCGGGCCGGTGCCGCGCGCCACCATCGAACGCATCCTGACGCTGGCGCAGCGCACCGCGTCCTGGTGCAACTGCCAGCCGTGGCAGGTGACGGTGGCCTCGGGCGACGGCGCGCGGCGTCTGAGCCGGGCCCTGGTGGAACGCGCCGGGCAATCGGGTTTCACGCCCGACTTCCCGTTTCCGCGCGAGTACCAGGGCGACTACCTGGCGCGGCGCCGCGAGTCGGGCTTCCAGCTGTACGGCGCGGTGGGCGTGGCGCGCGGCGACCGCGAGGCCTACCGCCGCCAGGAGCTGCGCAACTTCCAGTTGTTCGACGCGCCGCACGTGGCCATCATCACCACCGACGAGGCGCTGGGCGAATACGGCGCCATCGACTGCGGCGGCTACGTCGCCAATTTCCTGCTGGCGGCGCAGGCCAATGGCGTGGCCACGGTGGCCCAGGCCTCGCTGGCGATGTATCCCGAAGTGCTGCGTGAGCAGCTCGGCATCGGCGCCGACCGCCGCGTGGTCTGCGCCATCTCGTTCGGCTACGCGGACGCCGCGCATCCGGCCAACAGCTACCGCACCCGCCGCGCCGACCTGGACGCGGCGGTGCGCTGGATCGACTGACACCGGACCGGGGGCGCGACATCCGCGCGCGTTCCTGCTACGGTTCGGATTCCCCACAATACGCAAGCACTCCCTCTTGAAGATGGCTACCAAACACATCGATACGGTTTTGCAGCACGCGGGCACCGCCCCGTTCAACCCCGAGACGGGCACCGCGCCGGTGCCGCTGCCGCCGATGCGGGCCAGCACGGTGCGCTTCGAGAACCTGGCGGCGCTGGAAAAGGCCCAGCGCACCAAGGCCGCCGGTGGCCGCGCCACCACCTACGGCCGCATGGGCATGGACACGCACGCCGCGCTGGAGCAGGTCTTCGCGCAGCTCGAAGGCGGCACCCACGCGTATCTCGCGCCGTCGGGCCTGTCGGCCATGACGATGGTGATGCTGGCGTTGTGTTCGGCCGGCGACCATGCCCTGATCTCCGATTGCGTCTACGGCCCGATGCGCGAGCTCGACGATGCCGTGCTCAAGCGCATGAACATCGCCGTCACCTACTTCGCCGCCGGCGAGGACCTGGACGCGCTGGTGCAGCCCAACACCAGGCTGCTGTATGTGGAATCGCCCGGCTCGCTGCTGTTCGAGATGCTCGACATGGGCGCCATGGCCGCCGTCGCGCAGCGCCACGGCCTGGTGCTGGCGACCGACAACACCTGGGGCTCGGGCTACATCTACCGGCCGCTGACGCTGGGCGCGCAGGTGTCGGTCATCGCCGGCACCAAGTACGTGGGCGGCCACTCCGACCTGATGCTGGGCGCGGTGGTCACCAATGACGAAGCCATCGCCAGGAAGCTGAACCGCACGCAGTACGCGATGGGTTATTCCATCAGCGCCGACGATGCCTGGCTGGCGCTGCGCGGCGTGCGCACCATGCCGATCCGCATGGCGCAGCACGCGCGCCACGCGCTGGAGGTCTGCGAGTTCTTCAAGCAGCGCCCCGAGACCGTGCGCCTGTTCCACCCGGCCTGGCCGCAGGATCCGGGCCACGCGCTGTGGCAGCGCGACTGCACCGGTTCCAACGGCATGCTGTCCGTCGAGTTGCGCCTGTCGCCGGCCGCGGCGCGCGTATTCGTGGACGAACTGGAACTGTTCGGCATCGGTTTCTCGTGGGGCGGCTACGAAAGCCTGGTGCAGCTGGTGTCCCCCAAGGACCTGTCGAAGCACCGCTATTGGGGCGAGGGCGAGAACGCGCTGGTGCGCCTGCACATCGGCCTGGAGTCGCCGCAGGACATCATCGCCGACCTGACCCAGGCGCTGGACAAGGCCGCGGCGGTCAAGGGCTGACCCCGGCGCGACCGCGGGCCGGGCCGTGCCCGGCCGACGCGCCATCCCCACCCGCGACGAAGGCCGGCGCAAGCCCTTGCGGCAAGGCGCCGCCGTATGTCAGGCGTTGGCGCGGATCCACGCGCCGATGCGCGCGGCGATGTCGTCGCTGTTGTCGTCCATCATCGGCATGTGCGAATTGCCGCGGATGCCCATGTCGGCCAGTCGCCAGCGGGTGACGCGGCCGCCCCGTGCCGCCAACTGGTCGGCGTAGGCCTGCCCGGCCGCATCCAGCCTGGCCCATAGCGGCGTGGCGTCGAGATAGTCGCCATAGACGAACAGGAATGGCTTGCCCGCCACCGCCGCCGCGTCCACTTCCGCCGAGAACCCCGACGGCTCGATGCCGATGACCCCGCGCACCAGTTCCGGCCGCGCCTGCAGCGCGCGGTAGGCCACTTCGCCGCCATGGCTGTGCGCCAGCACCAGGCACGGGCCGATGCGTTCCAGCGCGGCGCAGAAGCCCGCCAGCGCCGCATCGTTGTTGCCCAGCCAGCGCGGCACGGCGTGGCGGATGAAATCATCGAAGGCCGCCAGCGGAAAGCGCTGGCCGTCGAAGGCGCGGCGCTGCGCGTAGTCCTCGGCGCGGCCGACGCGGAACAGCGACCAGCTTTCCTCGGCGTTGCGCACGATCGGCGCATCCGGCCAGACCTCCTCGAACGGCGTCCAGCCGGCGCGGCCGCGCTCGACGTTGTCGACCACATAGACCGCGTGGCCCTGCCGCACGAAATGCTGCAGCCAGCCGTGCCGGCCGTCCGGCGTCTGTTCCCACATCACGCCGGTCATGCCGCCGCCGTGCAGCAGCACCAGCGGCAGCGGGTGGCGGCGCGCGGCGGGGATGAAGTACTGCACGTAGGCCTGCTCGACGTGGTACAGCCCGTTGGGGTCGTACGTCAGCGAGGCGGTCTTGGTGAAGGCGATCTCGCGCACGGGGCGGCCGGCGATATGGGCCTGCCGCCCGCCCGCGTAGAAGCTGCCGAAATCGGCCAGCGCCAGGGGGCCTATTTCTTGACCAGCGAGCATTGGCTTTCCGACAGGGGCCAGGCGAGCGAGTCGCCGGGAATGGTGCGCACGATGTTGTAGTAGTCCCAGGGCGCCTTGGACTGGTCGGGCGATTTCACCTGCGCCAGCATCATGTCGCGCACCACCAGGCCGTCTTCGCGGATGTGCGCGTTCAGGCTGAAGGGGTCGTCGATCGGCATCGACTTCATCTTCGCCATCACCGCGTCCGAATCGGTCGTGCCGGCCGCCTGCACCGCGCGCAGGTAGTGGCGCACCGAGCTGTACACGCCGGCCTGCAGGAAGGTGGGCGGGCGGCCCAGGCGGGCCTCGAACTTCTTGGTGAAGGCGCGGGTGCCGTCGTTCATGTCCCAATAGGACGGCACCGTCAGGTAGGTGTGCTGCGCGGCCTGCAGGCCCAGGCTGTGCACGTCGGTCAGCAGCAACAGCATCGCCGCCAGCTTCTGGCCGCCGCTGGAGATGCCGAATTCGGCCGCCTGCTTGATCGCCGAGATGGTGTCGCCACCGGCGTTGGCGACGGCGATGATCTGCGCCTTGGAGGCCTGCGCCTGCAGCAGGAACGAGGCGAAGTCCGAGGCGTTGAGCGGATGGAACACCGTGCCCACGACCTCGCCGCCGTTGGCCTTGACCACGGTCTCGGTGTCGGCGGCCAGCTGCTTGCCGAAGGCGTAATCGGACGCCAGGATGAACCAGCGCTTGTTGCCTTCCTTGACCACGGCGGTGGCGGTGCCGCGCGACAGCGCGTAGGTGGTGTAGGTCCATTGCACGCCATAGGGCGAGCATTGCGCCTGCGTCAGCGCGGTGGTGCCGGGGCTGGAGAACAGCACCAGCTTCTTCTTTTCGCGCGCGATGCCCTGCACCGCCAGCGCCACCGATGAATTGGGCACGTCCACCACCACGTCGACGCCGTCGGTGTCGTACCACTTGCGCACCATGCTGCTGCCGATGTCGGGCCGGTGCTGGTGGTCGCCGGACACCAGCGACACGGGCTTGCCGAGCACGCTGCCGCCCAGTTCCTCGATTGCCAGGCGCGCGGCCTCGACCGAACCGCGTCCGGTGGCGTCGGCGGTGACGCCGGCCATGTCCGTCAGGACGCCTATCTTCACGCCATCGGCGTCATTGGCGTGCGCGCTCAGGCCGGCCAGCGCCAGGCACGCGCCCAGCGCCGCGCGGCGCAGGAATTGCTGTCTCATTTGTCTTCCACCCTTGTAGGCCGCGCGGGGCGGCGAATTATTGTGGGAGGAAGTGTAGCCCGCGGCGCGGCGTTTGCCGCGTCCGCGCGCCCTGGGGATGACCCCATGAAAAACGCCCCGGCCGGAAGGCGCGGGGCGTTTTCAGGAACGTGATTCAGGCGCGGGTCAGTTGCCGCGGGCCATCGGGATCAGCTGGTTCACTTCCTTCAGGGCGCCTTCGTAGCTGTTGCCCGCCATGACCGGCGAGGTCATGAACTTGCCGCCCACGGCGAAGGACGGCGTGCCGTCGATGCGATAGGCCTCGGCCAGCTGGTTGGCGCGCTGCACCTGGGTCTGGACGCTGAACGAGTCGAACACCGAGTCGAACTTGGCGCGGTCCACGCCTTGCGAGGCGGCCCACTCGCCCATGGCCTTCTTGTCGATCAGGCGCTTGTGCTCGCCGTGGATGGCGGTGAAGACCTTGGCGTGCAGGTCGGGGCGATCCAGGGCCAGCAGCGTGTAGTACAGCTGTTGCAGCGGCTTCATGCCGGCGTTGAAGGCGATCGGCACCTGCTTGAGCACGACGTCTTCGGGCTTGGTCTTGGCCCAGTCCTCGACCATGGGTTCCATGGCGGCGCAGTGCGGGCAGGTGTAGGCGAAGAATTCCAGGACCTCGATCTTGCCCGGGGTATCCGACGGCAGCGGCGGATTGATCGGCACGTAGGCCTGGGTGCCCTGGGCGTGGCTGACCGGGCTGAAGAACGCGGTGGCGGTCAGCGCGGCGGCTGCCAGGATGCGGATGAGCTTGGGGGACAGCATGATGGGGTGAGGTTCCTGAACAAAGAGGTTACAGACAGGGCCAGGCCCGGATTAGTTCAATCAAAAACCATGATGGGGGCGCCGTGTTACTGGCGCACCACCGCCGTTTCAATCTTGTTTTCGCCCAGTCGGCCGCGGGCGCGGTTCATGTCGTCCAGGCGGGCGAACGGACCGACGCGCACGCGGTTGATCGGCTTGCCGTTGACCTCGGCCTTCTGCACCGCCACCGGCAGGCCCAGCAGGATGATGCGGGCCTTGAGCGATTCGGCGTCGTCCTGACCGCGGAAGGCGCCGGCCTGCAGGTAGTACGAGCCATTGGCCGACGCCGTCGGGGCGGCGCTGGCGACCGGCGCCTTGGCCGCGGGCGCCGGGGTCGGCGCCATCTTGGCGATGGGCGTGGGCGGCGCGCTGGCGGCCGGCGCGGGCGTGGGGGCCACGGCCGGCGCGGCGGCGGGGGTGTTGTTGGAGGTCGGCAGGGTGGCGATCAGCGCGCCCAGGTCGTCAGGCTTGCGCGACGGCTCGGTGCCGGCGGCGCCCGGCAGCGGCGCGGGCGCCGTGGCGGTCGGGCCGGTGGGCGACGAACCCGCGGCGCCGTCGCGGCCATACAGGCCGGCGTTGGGGTCCGGCGCCTGGCGCGGGTCGGGCAGCTTGCCAGCGTCGCCCTGCCGCGTGGCGCGGTCGACGAACGGCACGGGCGCCTTGGTGACGTAGAACGCCACGACGGCGGCCACGATCAATCCGATGAGCAATCCGGCCAGCGCCCCGTACAGGGTGCTGCCGCTTTCGCCTGACCGGCGGGTGGGTTTGCGCTTGGTGGCCATGTACCGATGTTACATCCGCTCGGGGGCGGACACGCCCATCAACGCCAGGCCGTTGGCCAGCACCTGGCGCGTGGTCGCGGCCAGGCGCAGGCGCGCCAGCTTGAGCGCGGTGTCGTCGACCAGCACGCGCTCGGCGTTGTACCAGCCGTGGAAGTCCGAGGCGCAGTCGCGCAGCCAGAAGGCGATGTGGTGCGGGGCCAGTTCCTGGGCGGCCAGCGCCACCACGTGGGGGAATTCGGCCAGGCGCTGCATCAGCGCGAATTCGCTCGGGGCGGTCAACAGGGACGCATCGGCCGCGGCCACGTCCGCCGCCGGCATGCCGGCGTTGTTGATGACCGAGCAGATGCGCGCGTGGGCGTACTGGATGTAATAGACCGGGTTCTCGTCGCTCTTGGACAGCGCCAGGTCGACGTCGAACACGAATTCGGTGTCGGCGCGGCGCTGGATCAGGAAGTAGCGCACCGCGTCGCGGCCGACCCAGTCGATCAGGTCGCGCATGGTCACGTAGCTGCCGGCGCGCTTGGAGATCTTGACCTCCTGGCCGCCGCGCATCACCTTGACCATCTTGTGCAGCACGTACGACGGGTAGTCCTTGGGAATGCCCTCTTCCAGCGCCTGCAGGCCGGCGCGCACGCGCGCCACGGTGCCGTGGTGGTCGCTGCCCTGGATGTTCACGGCGCGGTGGAAGCCGCGTTCCCACTTGGCCTTGTGGTAGGCCACGTCCGGCACGAAATAGGTGTAGCCGCCCTCGCTCTTGCGCATGACGCGGTCTTTGTCGTCGCCGGTGCCCAGCTCGGTGGTGCGCAGCCACAGCGCGCCGCCTTCCTCATAGGTATGGCCGCCGGCGATCAGCGCCTTGACGGTGGCCTCGACCCGGCCCGACGTGTACAGCGAGCTTTCCAGGTAGTAGTTGTCGAACTTCAGGCCGAACGCCTGCAGGTCCAGGTCCTGCTCGCGGCGCAGGTAGGCCACGGCGAAGGCGCGGATGTCGTCCAGGCTGTCGATGTTGCCGGTGGCGGTGACGGGTTCGCCGTCCGAGGCCTGCAGGGTCTTGCCGGCCTGGAAGTCGCGGGCGATGTCCAGGATGTAGTCGCCCTTGTAGCCGTCGGCGGGCCAGTCGGGCGAGTCGGTCGTCAGGCCGCGGGCGCGCGCCTGCACGCTGATGGCCAGGTTCTCGATCTGGTTGCCGGCGTCGTTGTAATAGAACTCGCGGGTCACGTCCCAGCCGATGGCGTCATACAGGCGGCACAGGGCGTCGCCCAGGGCGGCCTGGCGAGCGTGGCCGACGTGCAGCGGGCCGGTGGGGTTGGCGGACACGAATTCCACCAGGATCTTCTCGCCGCTGCGGGCGGCGCGGCCAAAGGCCTCGCCCTGCTCGGCCACGGCCGCGATGACGGCCTGGCGGGCGGCGGCGGTGACGCGCAGGTTGATGAAGCCGGGACCGGCGATTTCAGCGCTTTCCACCAGGTCGCGGGCGCCGGGCTGCGCCAGCAGCGCCTCGACGATGGCCTGGGCCAGTTCGCGCGGGTTGCGCTTGGCCGGCTTGGCCAGCTGCATGGCCACGTTGGTGGCGACGTCGCCGTGGGCGGCGACCTTGGGGCGCTCCAGCAGCACGGTGGCTCGGGCCGTATCGGCCTGGGCGTCGGGCAGGCTCTGCGCAACCGCGGCCTGGATCAGGGAAATAAGCTGTTTTTGTTGCTCGAGGAGCATGGGCGTCTGGAGAAGTTCTGGGTGGGTGACGAAGGCGTCGGGCCGGGGGCGCGTACGGGCCCGCCGGCGGCGCCGGGGGCAGGATCGGCCCGGCGGGCGCGCCGCTCGGGGCACGACCGCGCCTGGGCGCCGGATTCTCGGCCGCCGCGGCTTGCGCCGTCACGGGAATCTCCTGAATCATAGCTTGATTTGGCGGCCGCCACCGGGCGCGGCCCCCCGTCCGGCCGGGCCGCCGCAAGGGGCCAGTTGGCATCCCCAGGGCGTTGCGGTAGTGTATGGAAGGTATTCAATAGTGAGGGAGACCGGAATGTGCTGATTACATTTCACTCCAAGGTCGTGGCCGAAGTCCTGATGCTGACCGACCACGCCGGCGTCCTGCTGCAGGCGGCGGGCAAGTCCTTTGGCGACAAGATCCCCGAGCGCGGGGTTTTCACCGTCGACCAGCTCGGCCCGGCCATCCAGGGCATCCAGAAGGCCATCGAGGAATCCCAGGGCGGCCACGACGAGGACGAGGAAGACGAGGACAAGGCGCCCGTGGCCCCCATGGCGCGCGCGGTCGGCCTGAAGGAACGCGCCTTTCCCCTGCTGGACATGATGCGCCAGTCGCAGGCCGCCGGCGCCGAGGTCACCTGGGAAGTCTCCCGCGGCTGGTAGGCAATGTCGCCGGACGGACAATCTGTCCGGCGATTTTTCCCTACCCTTTGCGGCTGACGCCATTTCAAGGAATCCCTGCCATGCGCAGCGACATCACCATCGTTTTCGATACCCGGCGCTCGCTGGACCTGTCGGCCAACGTCGAACCCAGCCCGCAGCGCCAGAACGACGCCCGCGACTGGTTCGACGGCGCCTGGGAAACCCTGGGCTGTGAACCCCTGCGCCCGAGCGGCAAGGTGCTGCTGCTGGACAAGGTGCTGGGCGTGGCCGACGCGCTCGGCTACGACATCCTGTCCACCGACGCCAAGGAAGCCCGCGAGTTCGCCGAGCACCTGGCGCTGGCGCTGGAGCGCCCGCGCATCACCGTGGACCTGCCCGGACTGACGGTCGGTTACTGACCGCCTGGCCGCGCCAATGAAAAGACCCCGCATGACGCGGGGTCTTTTGTTTTCCGGGGCGGATCAGCGGATGCCGGCGCGCATGAACGACTGCACGAACTGGCGCTGGAACAGCAGGAAGGCGATCAGCAGCGGCGCCGCCGACATCAGCGTGGCGGCGGTGATCACCGACCAGTCGATGCCCTGGTCGGTCGACGAGAACACCTGCAGGCCCACCGTCAGCGGCCGCGATTCCACCGAGTTGGTGATGATCAGCGGCCACAGGAAGTTGTTCCAGTGGTGGCTGACCGACACCAGCCCGTAGGCCACGTAGATCGGCTTGGCCAGCGGCACGTACACCTTCCACAGCACCTGCAGCGCGTTGGCGCCCTCCATGCGCGCGGCCTCTTCCAGCTCGCGCGGCACCGTCTTGAAGGTCTGGCGCAGCAGGAAGATGCCGAAGGCCGAGGCGAAGTACGGCAGGCCGATGGCGAACACCGTGTCGCGGATGCCGAGTTGGTTCATGGAGCGGTAGTTCTCCACCAGCAGCACGTCCGGCATGATCATCAGCTGCAGCAGCACCAGCATGAAGACGAAGTCGCGGCCGCGGAACTCGAAGCGCGCGAAGGCGTAGCCGGCCAGCGTCGACAGCACCAGCTGCGCCGCCAGCACCATCGTCACCAGCAGGAAGGTGTTGGCGAAGTAGCGCGGAAACGGCGCGGCCTGCCAGGCCCGCGCGAAGTTGTCGAGCGTCAGCGGCGCGAACAGATCGAAGCGGGTGGCGTAGGCCGGCGGGTGGAACGCCGCCCACACGGCATAGGCCAGCGGCAGGATCCACAGCAGGCCCAGCGCCCACGCGCCCAGGGTATCGAGCTTGTCTTTCATTGGTAGTGCGTCCTGCGGTCCAGCCAGCGGAACTTGATCAGCGCCGTCAGCGCCAGCACCACCAGCAGCACGACGGTCAGCGTCGCGGCGTAGGCGGTGTCCCAGAAACTGAAGCCCACCTGGTAGATGTAGTACAGCAGCAGCGTGCTGGCGTTGTCGGGCCCGCCGCGGGTCATGACCACCACGTGGTCCACCAGCCGGAAGGCGTTGATCAGCGCGTTGATCAGCACGAACAGCGTGGTCGGCATCAACAGCGGCCACAGCACGCGCCGGAAATACTGCCAGCGCGAGGCCCCTTCCAGCATCGCCGCCTCGCGCAGCGACGGCGACACCGTCTGCAACGCGGCCAGGTAGAAGATCATGAAGAAGCCGGATTCCTTCCACACCGTCACCAGCATCAGCGCCGGTAGCGCGGTTTCGCGGTTGCCGAGCCAGTTGGGGCCGGGCGAGCCGAACAGCTGCATCACCTGCGCGATCAGGCCGTACTGCGGGGTGTAGAAGAACAGCCAGATATTGGCCACCGCCACCATCGGCAGCACCGTCGGCGTGAAGTACGCCATGCGCAGGAAACCGCGCCCGCGCAGGTTGCGGTTGACCCACAGCGCCATGACCAGCGCGATGCCGATCGAGGTCGGGATGGTGCCCAGCGCGAACCACAGGTTGTTCCAGAGCGACTGCCAGAACACCGGGTCGTCGCGCATGACCGCGTAGTTGTCCAGCCCGACGAAGCGGGCCGGGCGCGCGCCCTTGGGAGTGGAATAGAAGCTGTGCCAGAGCGTCGCCAGCGCCGGGTAATGCGTGAACGCGGCGAGCAGCACGATGGCTGGCAGCAACAGCAGCCAGCCATAAAGCGCATTCAAAGAGCGGCTCATCGTGCTTGCGGGATCACTTGTAGGAACGCAGTATGCGGTCGGCTTCGCGCTGGGCGTCGGTCAGCGCCTGCTGCGGCGTCTTCGAACCCGTCAGCGCCGCCTGCAGGGCGTCGTTCAGGGTCTTGGTGACGCGCTGGTTCTCGTGGGTCGAGAATTCGGCCACGCTCACCTGCAGCTGGTCGCGCGCCACGGCGGCGGCCGGCACTTCCTGCGCGTACTTCTTCATCTTCTCGGTCTGCCAGGCGGCCGGCGTCACGGCCACGTAGCCGGTGGCGATGCTCCAGTCGGCGGCGCGCTCGGGCGTCGTGGCCCATTGCGCGAACTTGAGCGCGGCCTGCTGTTGCTCGGGCGTGCCGCTCTTGAAGATGTAGAAGTTGCCGCCGCCGGTCGGGCTGCCGCCGCGCTTTTGCTGCGGCATCATCGCCACGCCGAACGGGAAGTCGGCGTTCTTGCGGATGTTGGTCAGGTTGCCGGTGGTGGTCCAGATGATGGCGGCCTTCTTTTCCAGGAAGTCCTTGGGCGTGGTGCCCCAGTCGATCGTGCCGGTGGGCATGATCTTGTGCTTGGCCGACAGGTCGCGCCAGTACTGCGCGGCCTCGACCACGGCGGGCTTGTCCAGGTAGACCTCGTTGCCGGCCTCGTTCATCAGGATCGCGCCGTTGGGCGTGGTCAGGGCCTGGAACAGCCAGTAGGCGAAGGCGCCGCCCGACGGGATCTCGATGCCCCACTGGGTGGTGTTGCCGCTGGCGTCCTGCTTGGTCAGTTTCTTGCCGTACTCGACCAGCTCGGCCCAGGTGGCGGGCGCGCGCTCGGGATCCAGGCCGGCGGCCTTGAACAGATCCTTGTTGTAGTACATCACGATGGTCGAACGCTGGAACGGCACGCCCCAGGTGTGGCCGCCGGTGCGGCTGTTCTGCATGAAGGCGTCGTAGAAGCCGCCCAGCCATTTCTTGTCGGCGTCGCTCTTGGCCAGGCCATCGATCGGCACGATGGCGTCTTCGTCGATCAGCGTGAACATGTCGGTCGACAGCAGCACGGCCAGCTGCGGCGGCGTGCCGCCCTTCAGGGCGGTCAGCGCCTTGGCGATCGAATCCTGGTACGAGCCGGCGTAGATCGGCTTGATCTTGATGCCGGGGTTTTCCTTCTCGAAGTCCGTCACCATGTCGTCGACGATCTTGGTGATCGGGCCGCCCACGGCGACCGGGTAGTAGAACTCCACTTCGACGGGCTTCTGCTGCGCCTGCACGGGCAGCGACAGGCAGGCGGCGGCAAGGCTGGCGGCCAGGGTCTTGAGTACGATGCGTCGCATGATTGCGTTTCCTTTCCTGTGGATTGGGCGTCTTCAGCGCCCGACGGTGTTGATGACCGCCGAATCGGCGGCAAAGAAATGCTGTTGCTCGGCCGGCCACGACAGGCGCAGCGCCTCGCCGGCGCGGGCCCGCAGATGGCCGCCCACGCGCACCGCCACGCCGCCGCTGTCGCCGATGCGGCAGACCACGATGGAATCGGCGCCGAAGTACTCCACGCTTTCCACCGTCGCGGCGATGCCATCGCCGTCGATGCGGATGTGCTCGGGCCGCACGCCCAGCTTGGCGGCGCCTTCCGGCGCGCCCGCGATGGCCGGACCGTGGGTGCCGGCGATCACGGTGGCGCCCTGGAGCGGCATCAGGTTGATCAGGTTCATGGGCGGCGTGCCGATGAAGCGCGCCGCGAATTCGCTGGCCGGACGTGCATACAGGCCGTCGGGCGTGTCGTGCTGTTCGATCTGGCCGCCGCGCAGCAGCACCACCTGATCGGCCATGCTCATGGCCTCGGTCTGGTCGTGCGTGACGTAAACCATGGTGATGCCCAGGTCCTGCTGCAGCGCGCGGATCTCGCGCCGCATTTCATGGCGCAACTGCGCATCCAGGTTGGACAGCGGCTCGTCCATCAGGCACACCGGCGCTTCGGAGATCACCGCGCGGCCCAGCGCCACGCGCTGTTGCTGGCCGCCAGACAGTTGCGACGGCTTGCGGTCGAGCAGATGGCCCAGGCCCAGCAGCGAGGCCACGCGTTGCAGGCGGCGGTCGTAGTCGCGCGCCGGTTCCTTGCGCACCTTCAGGCCGAACAGGATGTTCTCGCGCACCGACAGGTGCGGAAACAGCGCATACGACTGGAACACCATCGAAATGCGGCGCTTGGCGGGCGGCAGCTGGGTGACGTCGCGGTCGCCGATGCGGATGGTGCCGGACGTGGGCGTGTCGAGTCCGGCGATCATGCGCAGGGTGGTCGACTTGCCGCAGCCCGAAGGGCCCAGCAGCACGGTGAAGCTGCCGGCCGGCACGGTGAAGCTGACGCCGTGGATCGCGGCCGCGCCGCCGTATTGCTTGGTGAGGTTATCCAGAACGATGGATGACATGCTGTCTCTTGGATCTAATTTTCAGATCCGTCTGCGGCGCGTGCGATGAAAACCTTTTCATTGTGCAGCGCAATCATGACGGAGATATGGCAAGGCATAGTGTTTGTAATCGAGATCGGGGCTCAGGCGAAGGGATACGGCCCGGGGTATTCCCCAATCACGGCGTGATGGGTGACCAGCGCGCCGTCGTGCCACCAGTGCAGCTGGTAGCCCGGCGGTTCCATGATGTACTGCAAGGTCGGGCGCGGCCCCAGTTCCAGCGCCAGCTGGTGCGCGGTGCCCGGACAGGTCGAGGCGATGGTGCCGCCGAAGCGGCGGAAGATGGTGCGGTGCAGGTGGCCGCACAGCACCCGCTCCACGCGCGGATAGCGCGCCACGATGCGCTCCAGCTCGGGCGCGCCGGCCAGCAGGCCGATCGCATCCATGTGCTCGATGCCGGTCAGGAACGGCGGGTGGTGCATCAGCACCAGCGTCGGCCGGTCGGGCTGTTCGGCCAGCCGCGCGGCCAGCCAGCCCAGGCGCTCGTCGCACAGTTCGCCGTGGCTCTTCATCGGCACCACCGTGTCCAGCGCCAGCAGGCGCAGCGGATAGGTTTCGACCGCGTACTGGATGAACGGCCCCTGCCCTTGCAGATAGCCATGGTCGGGAAAGGCCGCGCGCAATTGCGCGCGGTCATCGTGGTTGCCGGGCAGCAGGAAATACGGGATTTCAAGCGCCTGCAGCTGCTCGCGCAGCGCCTGGTATTCGTGCGCCTTGCCCAGGTCGGTCAGGTCGCCGGTGATCAGCACGCAGTCGGGCCGCGGCGTCAGGGCGTTGAGGGCGCGCACCGCGGGGCCGAGGAAGGCGGCGGGATCGATGATGCCGTAGGCCTTGTCGCCCGGGGTGCGCATGTGCAGGTCGGTGATCTGTGCGATGAGCATGACGCGTGTCTCGTTTTTTATCTGTTCTGGAAGGTTCAGCGGCGCACCGGCGCGGCGGTGCCGCCGACCACGATGCAGTGCGGCAGGCGGCTCGACTGCGGCGGCTGGCCATGGATCTGCGCCAGCAGGTTCGAGCAGGCGGCCTGGCCGATGCCGTCGCTGGGCTGCGCCACGGTGGTCAGCGACGGCGTCAGCAAGGCGCCGAAGCGCATGCCGTCGAAACCGCAGACCGAAATATCGGACGGCACCGACAGGCCCAGCGCCACCAGGTCGGCAATGACCGCCGTGGCCAGCAGGTCGTTCGAGCAGAACAGGGCCGTGGGCGCCTGCTTGCCGCGCAACGCACCCTTCAGGGCGTCGGCGTCGCTGCCGGTGTGCGAGCTCATGGCGATGTGCTGGATGGGTTCCAGCCCCAGCTTCTTGGCGCAGGCGCGGGCGCCCGCCAGGCGGCGGCGCGCGCGGTCCGATGCCGTCAGCGGGCCGGTCACGATGGCGATGCGCCGGTGCCCCAGCGCGGCCAGGTGCGAAACCATGTCGATGGCCGCCGCGCGATTGTCGACAGAGGCATAGGGATGGGCGGCGGATTCGTTGTAGACCAGCACGTAGGGCATGCCGGCGCTGTCCAGGTCGTCCAGCGTGGCGCTGCGGGCGGCGTCCGCCACGGTCAGGATCAGGCCGTCGACCTGGTGGTCGATCAGCCCCTGAACCGCCGCCGATTCCACCGCCGGGTCATAGCCGGTGGCGGTCAGCATCACGCTGTAGCCGGACTCGCGGGCGCGGCGCTCGGCGCCTTCGAAGCACTCGGCGAATACCGGATTGGACAGCGTCGGCAGAATCAATCCGATCGTGCGGGTGCTGCCCGAACGCAGGCTGCGGCCGACGCGATTGGGCCGGAAGCCCGCGCGTTTGGCGATGGCGCGGATGTGCGCCAGCGTATCCGGATGGACGATTTCGGGCTGGTTGAACGCGCGCGAAACCGTGGCGGGGGAAACCCCCGCCTTGCGGGCCACTTCGATGATGGAAAAGCGGGGCGATGCGCGCGACGCCATGGCTACATTGCTGCCAGTTTGCTGAAAACGTTTTCATCTTACAAGACAAATATGACCTTTGTGTTGCACCTGTTTGCGCTATGCTGTTAACGACGCAACAACATAAAGCCAGGGCGCGGCGCCGCATGAAATCCCTGTGAAAACCCTTTTTTTAGTGGTTTTCCCAATTGACGCGACGCGCACAATGGCTGGGTTTGTCACAGCCGGCCGGCATCATGCCGCCAGCCGGATCGGGATAAACCCCAGGTCAAGGGGACCGGGTGCGGAAGTCAGTACCGTGCATCTTGCACGGCACCGGGATAGAGGAAAGGATCATGTCTACTGCCTTAAACAGACTTGGCGCGCTTGAAGCGGCGCGCAAGCTGCAACGGCGCGAATTGACTGCGGTGCAATTGGTGCGCGCCTGCTTTGCGCGCATCGAACAACGCGAAAACACCATCCATGCCTGGACGGCGCTGCAAAAGCAGGCCGCCCTGGACCACGCGGAAGCCCTCGACCGGGGCGCGTTGCGCGGTCCGCTGCATGGCTTGCCGCTGGGCGTGAAAGACCTGTTCGACACCGTCGACCTGCCCACGCGCTACGGCTCGCCCATCTACGAACGCCATCGCCCCGGGCTGGACGCGGCCGCCGTGGCGCTGTGCCGCCATGCCGGCGCCATCGTGATCGGCAAGACCGTCACCACCGAATTCGCCACCTACCAGGCCGGCCCGACCCGCAATCCGCGCAACGAGGCTTACACCCCCGGCGGCTCCTCCAGCGGCTCGGCCGCGGCGGTGGCCGACGACATGGTGCCGTTCGCGCTGGGATCGCAGACCGCGGGCTCCATCATCCGCCCGGCTTCGTATTGCGGCATCGTCGGCTACAAGCCCACCTTCGGCGCGATCCCGCGGGCCGGCGTGAAGAGCCTGGCCGAATCGCTCGACACCGTGGGCGGCTTCGCCCGCTCGGTGCCGGACGTGGCCCTGTTCGCCTCGGTCCTGATGCGCGATCCGCGCCTGCTGGACCTGAGCTACGACGCCAAGCCGCGCATCGGCATGTACCGCAGCCTGCAGTGGCGCCATGCCCAGTCCGAGACCAAGGAAGCCTTCGCGCAGGCCGCCGCCACGCTGTCGCGCGCCGGCGCCCACGTCGAAGAGGTGCCGCTGCCGCCCGAGCACTGCATGCTGGTGCAGCTGCACGCCGACATCATGGCGTTCGAGTCGTCGCAGTCACTGGCCTATGAACGGCTGGAGCATGCCGCGCAGCTCAGCCCGAAGATCCAGGCGATCCTCGAGGCCGGCGCGCAGATCACCGCCGAAGAGCGCATCAGGAACCTGGCGCGGGCCGCCGAATCGCGCGCCCGCGTGGACGGCTGGTTCGACAAGTACGACGTGCTGCTCGCGCCCGCCGCCAGCGGCGAAGCGCCGTTCGCCGACCTCGGCACGGGCGACCCGCAGTTCTCGCGCGCCTGGACCCTGTTCGGCCTGCCGTGCCTGAACCTGCCCTTCGCCACCGGCCCGCAAGGCCTGCCGGTGGGCCTGCAGCTGATCGGCAAGCGCTACGATGACCATCGCACCCTGGCGATCGCCGCCTGGATCCACGAGCGGCTGCTGGCGGCGCGCGAGCCCGACATCGGCGCCTCAGACATGTGGCCGCGGGGCTGAGCCGGACCCTCGACCCGCCGCGCCAAAAAGAAAGCCCGCCGGATAAAGGCGGGCTTTTTTTGTGCGGAGCGGCTTCACCGTAAGAAGCGCGCGGGGGACGCGGCGGCGGTAACCGCCACGCCCGCGGCCTGGCGGCGGATCACGCGGCCTCGGCGGCTTCCTGTTCGGCGGCGACGGTGCCGGCGTTGATGTGACGGTTCACCGCGCTCAGCACGGCCTGGAACGAGGCCGTGACGATGTCGCGGTCGATGCCCACGCCGAAGCCCGTGCTCGAATCACCGACGCGCAGTTCCACATAGGAGGCGGCGCGGGTGTCGGTGCCGGTGCCGATGGCGTGCTCGTGGTAGTCCATGATGCGCACCGGCACGTCCAGCGCGGCCACGAAGGCCGAGATGGCGCCGTCGCCCTTGCCCGTCACGATGCGGCGTTCGCCGTTGTATTCGAGTTCGGCCTCGATGCTGAAGTGCTGGCCTTCACCGGCCGACGGATTGCCGTCGATGCGGTGGCGCACCAGCTTCCACGGGGTCTTCTGTTCCAGGTATTCGCGGTTGAAGATGGTGTGCACGTCGTCGGCCGTGACTTCGCGGCCGGTCTCGTCGGTGACGCGCTGGATGGCGCGGCTGAATTCGATCTGCAGGCGGCGCGGCAACACCAGGCCGTGCTCCTGTTCGAGCAGGTACGACACGCCGCCCTTGCCCGACTGGCTGTTGACGCGGATCACGGCGTCGTAGCTGCGGCCGAGGTCGGCCGGGTCGATCGGCAGGTACGGCACTTCCCAGACGGCGTCGGGCTGTTGCAGGGCAAAGCCCTTCTTGATGGCGTCCTGATGCGAACCGGAGAAGGCCGTGAAGACCAGGTCGCCGGCGTACGGGTGGCGCGGGTGCACGGGCAATTGGTTGCAGTACTCGGCGCAGCGGCGCACTTCATCGATGTCCGAGAAGTCCAGGCCCGGGTGCACGCCCTGGGTGTAGAGGTTCAAGGCCAGCGTGACCAGGTCGACGTTGCCGGTGCGCTCGCCGCTGCCGAACAGGCAGCCTTCGATGCGGTCGGCGCCGGCCATCACGGCGAATTCGGCGGCGGCCACGGCGGTGCCGCGGTCATTGTGCGGGTGCACGCTCAGGACGATGCTGTCGCGGCGCGCCAGGTTCTTGTGCATCCACTCGATCTGGTCGGCGTACAGGTTGGGGCTGGTGGCCTCGATGGTGGCGGGCAGGTTCAGCACCATCTTGCTTTGCGGCGTGGGCTGCCAGACGTCGGCCACGGCGTTCGAGACTTCGAGCGCGAATTCGGGCTCGGTGGTGCTGAAGACTTCGGGCGAGTACTCGTAGCGCCACTGGGTTTCCGGACGCTGCGCCACGTATTGCTTGATGAGACGCGTGCCGGTGGTGGCGATGTTCTTGATTTCGTCCTTGCTCATGTTGAACACGACCTTGCGGAAGGCCGGCGCGCAGGCGTTGTACATGTGGACGATGGCTTGCTTGGCGCCCGCGGCGGCTTCCACGGTGCGGCTGATCAGGTCTTCACGCGACTGCGTCAGCACGATGATGGTGACGTCGTCGGGGATGCGCTTTTCGTCGATCAGCTTGCGCACGAAATCGAAGTCGGTCTGCGAGGCCGACGGGAAACCCACTTCGATTTCCTTGAAGCCGATCTTGACCAGCTGCTCGAAGAGGCGGAGCTTGCGCTCGACGCTCATCGGCTCGATCAGGGCCTGGTTGCCGTCGCGCAGGTCGGTGCTCATCCAGATCGGCGGCTGCGTGATGCGGCGGCTGGGCCAGGTGCGTTCGGAGAAGTCGCGGGTGAACGGCGCGAAGGGGACGTATTTGGTGGCGGGGTTGGCAAGCATCATCACTACACCTCGATCGGTTTCTTGTGAATCCCGGGATCGGTTTCCTCGGCCGGCATGCGGCCGGGTGGCGGCCTGGTGCCAGGGTTGGCCGCGTTCGCGCGGCGCAAGATTCAGTTTTGAAAAGGGGAAATCGCGTGTGGCAAGCGTGGCTGCCGAGCTACCACGGGGACACTAGGCCCGGCAACCGATCGGTAGGTATAGCGATAGCGCGATGAAGGCGGTACGAGCGCGCAGGCCGGCAACCGGAGCGGCGGAGCGTCCGGTGGCAATCGCGAGGGAGGTGCGTTGAGCGGCCATAGGGTGCTAGTCAAACATACTTTTGCGGGCAGCGCAATCGGGAAGGCGATAAAAAAGCCGGGGACGGATCGGTCCCCGGCTGGGCATCACTCGCGTTACTGCGTTTGCATGTGGCCGTTCTTGACGACCTGGCCCAGGCGCTCGCGCTCGCTCTTGGCGAACTCCACGAAGCTGGCGCGCGAACCGCCGCCCGGCTCGATGCTGCTCTGGCGCAGGGCGTCCTGCACTTCCTTGGTCTGCAGCGATTTCTCGATGGCGGCGTTCATCTTGTCGAGCACGTCGGCGGGCGTGCCGGCGGGCGCGTACAGGCCGGCCCAGTGGCCGATGCGGATGGCGGGGAAGCCCAGCTCGGCGGTGGTGGGGATGTCCGGCGCGCTGGCCATGCGCTTGTCCCAGGTGGTGGCCAGGGCCTTGAGCTTGCCGCTCTGCACCAGCGGCAGCGTGACGATGCTGGCTTCGGAGGTGGCGTCGACCTGCTTGCCGATCACCGCGGTCACGCCTTCCGAGCCGCTCTTGTAGGCGATCGGCTCGACCGGCAGGCCGGTGGCTTCCTTGACCATCTCGGCCACGAAGTGCGGCGTGCTGCCGTTGCCGGCGGTCGAGAACGTGATACGGTCGGTCTTGGCCTTCTTGGCGCGTTCGACGAAGTCCTCCAGGTCCTTGGCCGGGTTCGACGGATTGGCGACGATGACCGACGGCGTGATCGACAGCAGCGCGACCGGGGTCAGCTCTTCGTCCTTGTAGGGCTGGTCCGAGCGGATCAGGCTGTTGGTGACCGTGCCGTTGCTGCCCACCAGGTAGGTGTAGCCATCGGCCGCGCTGCGCGCGACGTGCGCGGCGCCGACCACGCCACCGGCGCCGGGACGGTTTTCGACGATGACGGGCTGGTTCAGGGTCGTGCCCACCGCCTTGGCGATGATGCGAGCGACCAGGTCGTTGGCGCCGCCGGCGCTGAAGGGCGCGACGAACGTGATGGGCTTGTCGGGCCAGGCGGCGTTGGCCGGGGCGGCGACGAAGGCGGCCGAGCAGGCCAGCAGGAGGCCGGCGGCATACCGGACGGGGGTGCGGAACATGTAAAGCAACTCCAGGGGGGCCGGCCGCGCATCCGGCTGGTCTCTGCAGTCGGCTTGATCTGGTTTTAAAGGTGCGCGGCCCGCGGTTGCGCGAGCCTGGAGGGCCAGTATAGGGGAGCCCGGCTGGCAGGGGACTGAAACAACCAGGCCGCCTTGCGGCGGCCTGATGCGTTGGTTGGCGGGCGTCGGTTCAGCGGGCCGGACCGCCGATGCGGGGCTCGATGTAGCGCTGTTCGCGGCTGTCGCGGGCATCGCGGCGGCCGTCGTCACGGCGGCCGTCGTCACGGTTGTCGCGCGACGGCTTGGCGTCGAGGATGTCGGCCTGTTCGGCCACCATGGCGATCTTGCCGATGCGGTTGTGGCGGATTTCCGACAGCGAGCGGTGCAGGTCGCCGACGGTGAAGGGTTCTTCGCGGCTGCCCCAGGTCCAGCGCAGCACGCCGAGGGACTCCTCCGACAGCTGCGGCGCCAGGTCGGCCAGCACGCCGGTGCCGACCGGGGTGGCGCGGCCGGAAGCCAGGCTGGCCGACAGCCAGGCGCGCAGGATGAAGAAGACGATCAGGGTCCAGATGCCGGCGACGACCCACCAGATGTACGGATTGACCTTCTGCACCATGTCCATGGTGGGTTGGCCCAGCGAATGCAGGAATTCGTAGTTGATGCGCTTGCCGAAATCCAGGATCCAGGAGGCGGCGAGATACCAGACGATCACGGCGACGGCGATCACGATCGCGCGCACGAGAAGTCGGGGAAGCGCCAGTTTGAGCAGGGTCTGGCCGATAAGTCGGCAATCCTGGCGAACGCGTGCGGGCGAAGTCTGATTCATCATGCAAAATATTGTACCTATGACCCGTCCAATTTTAGAACTGCGGCCCGGTCAGCATCTCACGCTGACCCCTCAACTGCAGCAATCCATCCGGTTGCTGCAGCTGTCCACGCTCGACCTCGAGGCGGAAATCTCGCAGGTGCTTGCCGACAATCCGTTGTTGGAACGCGACGATGAGCCGTCGTCGGTCGAAACCCAGGCGGAATCGGAACGCGAATCGTCGGTGCAGGACGACGAGCCAGCGCCCGAGCGCGAGACCCCGGTGGACGAAATGCCGGGCTCGGGCGGGGTGTATCCCGACGACGACTCCAGCCTGCCCGAGGCGGCCCGGCCCGACACCCTGCGCGAACACCTGCTGGGCCAGCTGGTGCTGACGCGCGCGGCGCCGCGCGATGCCACCCTGGCGGCGCTGCTGATCGATGAGCTGGACGAGAACGGCTACCTGGGGTCGCCGCTGGAGGAAATCCTGGGCTGGCTGCCCGCCGAGATGGAGCCGGACCTGGACGAACTGCGCGCCGCGCTGTCGCTGCTGCAGTCGTTCGACCCGACCGGCATCGGCGCCCGCGACATGTCCGACTGCCTGCTGTTGCAACTGCGCAACCCGGACCTGACGCGCCTGCCCGAGGCCGCCGATCCCAAGGCGTTGGCCTGCGCCCGCCTCATTTGCGGCCAGCACCTGGCGTTGCTGGCCACCGGCAACAACGCCCGCCTGTGCGCGGCGGTCGGCTGTGACGAGGCGACGCTGCGCGTCGCCCATGCCCTGATCCTGCGCCTGGAACCGCGCCCCGGCCGCGCCTGGACGGTGCCGGCGGCCGACTACGCCGTGCCCGACGTGATCGTGCGCAAGACGCGCCGCGGCTGGCAGGTGACGCTCAACAGCGCCGCCATGCCGCGCCTGCAGATCAACGGGCTGTACGCGCAGATGCTGGGCAACCAGAAGGAGTCGGCCCACGCCGGCCTGCAGGCGCAGTTGCAGCAGGCCAAGTGGATGATCCGCAACGTCGAGCAGCGCTTCGACACCATCCTGCGGGTGGCCCAGGCCATCGTCGACCGCCAGACCGCCTTCTTCAGCCAGGGGCCGGCGGCCATGCGGCCGCTCATCCTGAAAGACATCGCCGGCGAGCTGGGCCTGCACGAATCCACCATTTCACGGGCCACGACGCAGAAGTACATGCTCACTCCGTTCGGCACGCTGGAGCTCAAGCGCTTCTTCGGGGCGGGGGTGTCGACGGACGGCGGCGACGCCACGTCGGCCACGGCGGTGCAGACCTTCATCCGCCAGATGGTGGCCGAGGAGAACCGGGCCAAGCCGCTGTCGGACAGCCAGATCATGGAAAAGCTGGCCGACCAGGGCATCGTCATCGCCCGCCGCACGGTCGCGAAATATCGCGAAGCGCTGCGGATCGCACCGGCCGCGCTGCGCAAGGCGCAGGCCGTGGCGCGGTGAAATAAGGGATATTTTTGCGGCAGAGCGCTGCGGGGCCTGGCGCCTTGACGAGCGTTCGTTGCCGTACACTGGGCTTTCATCAGGAGCGTTTCCATGGGCCCAGTCCCTTCCCCCACCGTCTCGGAATTCGAGACTGAAGAACAGGCGGTCAGCTACGACCGCTGGTTCCGCGCGAAGGTGCAAGCCAGCCTGAACGATCCGCGTCCGGCCATTCCCCACGACCAAGTGATGGCTCGCATGGATGCCATCATCGACGCGGCGCGCAAGCGTCGGCAGGACACGCAAGACGGCCAAGGATGAAACCGTCGGTCTGAGCCGGTCTGAGGACATGCTCGCCGTGCCCGGTCGCTGGCACAGCCGAGTTGCGCATGCTTCACGTATCCTGGCTTCCTACCGCCGCAGACGATCTGGCGGGAATCATCTCCTACATTGCCGAGCGTAGTCCGCAAGCGGCGCGCAACCTCCGGCAACGCATCGACAACGCCGTGCTGTCCCTGGCCCGACACCCATACCGGTATCGAGTCGGCCGCGTCGTCGGCACGCGCGAACTCGTCGTGCACGTCAATTACGTGGTGGTCTACCGAGTCACCGAACTGGCGATCGAGGTCATCCATATCTTGCACGCCCGCCGGGAATATCCCCCGGATTGATCGCAAAAGCACCCTGCCGGACCTGCTGAACGGCGTGGCATGTGACGCCGGACAGGGCGCGCGCCCTTCGGCCGTGCGTCAAGTCACGCCGATAAAACGTCCCTTATTTCAAAGAGTTAGATGACCGCGAAGTTGCAAATTATTTAGGCACGGTACTTGCCATTGCAGGAATAAATCTCGATAATTATTCTCATGTACATTTGCGTATGTAATGCCATTACCGAACGCCAAGTCCGCGCCAGCGTGGACGCGGGCGCGACGTCGCTTTCCGACCTGCAGTTCGAGCTGGGCGTGGCTACGTGCTGCGGCTGCTGCGCGGCCACCGCCGCCGAATACCTGCCGGGCGGCCGCTGCTCCAGCGTGTGCGATGTGCGCTCGATCGCCGTTCCGGTCAACCCGCCGGCCGCCATGGTCGAACCGGGCGCGTCCGCGGCGAACAGCAGCTATCCGGTCATCCAGGTCGCGGTCGCCTGAACGGCGCCGTCATCTGCCACGGCTTGCAGGCTCAGCCCTGCAAGCCGTTGTGTTTCCGTTTCACAAAAATCCCTGATCATCCCCGCCAACTGGCGCACCGGCTCGCGCGCCGGCTCCGACAGGCATAGCGCCAGCTCGGACGGCGGCACCGGCGGCAACGCGTCGTCGACCAGCCGATGGCCCGCGGCGATGCAGCGGCGCTCCAGCAAGGCCACCCCCAGACCCCCCGCCAGCGCGGCCTGGATCCCCATCAGATTGGGGCTCTCGTAGGCGATGCGCCAGCGGCGTCCGGCGCGTTCGAGCGCGTGGATGGCGCGGTTGCGGTAGATGCAGCCCTGCGGAAAGGCCACCAGCGGCACCGGTTCGCTGCTGGCGGGCAGCGCGTGCGGGCCGGCGATCCAGTGCAGGTGTTCCGGCCAGGTGGTCAGCGCCGGGCCGGCGCCGGGTTCGCGCTTGAGCAGCGCCAGGTCCAGGTCGCCCCGTTCCAGCCCGCGCGTCAGCGCCACGGTCAGGTCGCAGCGCACCGACAGCCTGACGGCTGGTCGGGCGCGGGCGAACTGCGCCACGATGGCTGTCAGCGTGTCGGCGGCGAAATCGTCGGGGATGCCCAGCCGGATCACCTCGACCCGCTTGCGGCCGCTGACCGCTTCGCGCACTTCGGTGGACAGTGCCAGCATGCGGCGCGCATAGCCCAGCAGGCGTTCGCCGTCCTCGGTCAGGTGGACCTGGCGGCCCTCGCGCACGAACAGCGTGCATTCGAGGGTCTCCTCCAGCTTGCGGATCTGCTGGCTGACGGTGGACTGGCTGCGGTGGACCCGCTCGCCGGCGCGGGTGAAGCCGCCCGCGTCGACGACGGAGACGAAGCTGTGCAGTAGATCGAGATCGAGCATGAGAGACGCCTTTGCATCGGTTTTTCAAATACTTTTGATCCAAATAAAGCGTTTGTCAATGGATAGGGCCGCGCCCAGAATGGGCTCCTCTTCCTTTGCCCGGACCCGCTGCCATGAAGGCGTCATCGACTTTGCCCGCCACCGCCCTGCCCGCCGACGCGCCGATGGGCGTGGCCTGGACGCCCATCGCGGCGTTCTGTTTCCTGTGGAGCTCGGCGTTCGCGGCGGCCAAGATCGCGGTGCGCGACTGTCCGCCGCTGACCCTGCTGACCATCCGCTTCCTGATCGCCGGCGCCCTGATGCTCGGCGTGGCCGCGGCCAGTGGCCGTTGGCAACGGCCCAGCGGCCGCGATCTGGCGGCGCTGGTGCTGCTGGGCGTGTTGAACAACGCGGCCTACCTGGGCATGAGCTGGAGCGGCATGACCACGGTCTCGTCGGCCTTCACCGCGGTGCTGATCAGCACCAATCCGCTGTTGATCGGCGTGCTGGCCGGACCGGTGCTGGGCGAGCGGCTGGGCTGGCGCAAGATGCTGGGCCTGTGCCTGGGGCTGGCCGGCGTGGCGCTGGTGCTGCGTTCACGGCTATCGGGCATGCAGGAGGACCTGCACGGCACCTTGCTGGTGACGGGCGGCCTGGTGGCGTTGGTGGCGGGCACGCTGCTCTACAAGCGCCTCAAGCCTTCGACGGGACTGTGGATGGCGACCGGCATCCAGTCGCTGGCCGGGGCGGTGGCGTTGATGCCGGTGGCGCTGCTGCACGAGAGCATCGGCGATGCGCGCATGACCATAAGCCTGTTCTGGAGCATGGCCTACATGATCGTGGCGGTGTCCATCGGCGGCTATTACCTGTGGTTCATGATCCTGGGCCGCGCCAGCGCGACGGCGGCCAGCGCCCTGCATTTCCTGATGCCGCCGCTGGGCCTGCTGTTCGGTTGGCTGGTGCTGCGCGAACAGGTGACGTGGCTGGACCTGCTGGGCATCGTGCCGATCGCATTCGGCATCTGGCTGGCGACGCGGCGCGCGCCGTGAGGCGGGGCGGCGGTCGGCCGGGACACGGCGCGGCGGCAAGGCGTGAAGCGTGCACGGCATCGATGCCCCGCGGGTTGTTCCAGGACAACGCGGGGCGTCGATGCGATCGCGCCGATGAATCCGGCGCCTGACCCGCGCTCAGGCCCGTACCTGGCGCGGCAAATGACGGCGGGATCGCCCGGGCCGCGTGCGCGCAGGCCGCGCAATGCTTGCGCCATACGTGCAAATCAACGCGCACACATACTCATTCTCATTTGTTTGTCGCTTTCTTGTAGCGCTCGTAAAGCGGTTTACCAAATGCGCGCCAAGGCTAGGCGCGGCCCCGCGGCCGATGTTAGTCTGCCGGGGTTGCGTACTCGCGGCATCGTGCGCTTCTTGTCGCGATGCAGTGCGCGTCGCGTCCGACTGCAAGGAGTCCATTATGAAAGGCGACAAAACCGTCATCCAGTTCCTGAACAAGCAACTGACCAACGAACTGACGGCGATCAACCAGTATTTCCTGCACGCCCGCATGTTGAACCACTGGGGTTTCGACAAGCTGGGCAAGCACGAGTACGAAGAGTCCATCGGTGAAATGAAGCATGCCGATCGCCTGATCGCGCGCATCTTCATGCTCGACGGCCTGCCCAACCTGCAGGACCTGCACAAGCTGCTGATCGGCGAAGACGTGCCGGAGCTGCTGGCCTGTGACCTGAAGCTGGAGCAAGGCGCCCAGGCGACCGTCAAGGAAGCCATCGCCTATTGCGAATCGGTGCGCGACTACGTGTCGCGTGATCTGTTCCAGGACATCCTGGACGACACCGAAGAGCACATCGACTACCTGGAAACCCAGATCGACCTGATCGACAAGGTCGGCCTGCAGAACTACCTGCAAAGCCAGATGTCGGTGCCCGACTGAACGGCCCTGCCGGCATGAAAATGGCGCCCCTCGGGGCGCCATTTTTTTTGCTGCCGCCGCGCGTGCGGCGCGGCCGGGGAATGCGGACTTATTGCGGGCGGGCCGGGCACTCGGCCATCGTGCCCCAGGCGCGGTTGGGACCGCAGTACTTGTTGCGGGCCGCCCACGAACACGAGGGGCGTTCGAAGAAGCCTTGCTGGGCGCACTGCGCCAGTTCGCGCTTGAGCGCGTCCTGCCAGCCAGGCGCGCCGGGCGCGGGTGAAGAGTTGGGCGGCGGCGGCGCCTGCACCATCGGCGTGTTGCCGTAGCCGGCGGCCTGGGTCTGGTTGGCGGGCTGGCCCTGGCCGCCATTGACGGCGGCGCCGGTGCCCGGCGCCTGCAGATCCAGCGTGCTGACGTCGGAGCCGCCTTGCGGCAGCGGCACTTGCGAGGCGGCGGCGATTTCGCGCGCCTGTTCCTGGCTGATGCGTTCGCGCGAGATCTTCACGGCCGGATCGCTGACGGTGTCGAACAGCGAAACGGTGTTGATGGCCCATTCGCGGTCGGCGGGCTTGTCGGGCACGCCGAGCGTGCCGTCGATGCGCGGCTGCGGCGGCTGGGCCACGTAGGGACGCCCGTTGGCGTCGAGCACGGGTTGCTGCGACGCGGCCGCATCCTGGCCGGGCGCAGGCGCGGCGGGCGGCGCATGCGCCACCAGCCAATCACCCAATTGAATGCCGCCCCATGCCGACGCGCCAAGCGCCAGCAAGAGCGTTGCGAATAATAAACGCCAAGACATTGCTACCCTCATCTGCCGTGCGGTACCCGAACGGGTCTACGCCTTGTCTCCGAAGACCTTGCCGCCGTGCTCCCGCATGGCGTGGAATTTCACATCCGGATACAGTTCCTCGGCCACGCGCAACTGCGCGGGGGAACTGATCAAAAACGCCGCCGCATCGACCACATCATAGGCGATATGGGCTGCATTGGCATCCATGAACTTGCGCAGCGCCTTGGGGTTATCAGAAGTAATCCAACGTGCCATTGTGTAGCGCGAAGGCATCATGCGCGCGTCTACGCCGTACTCGGTCTTGAGGCGGTGCGCGACCACTTCGAACTGCAGCTGGCCGACCGCGCCCAGCAGCAGCGAACCGCCGGCGGCCTCGGGGCGGAACACCTGGATGGCGCCCTCTTCGCCCAGCTGCGTCAGGCCGGTGCGCAACTGCTTGGTGCGCAGCGGGTCCTTCACTTCGACGGCCTGGAACAGTTCCGGCGCGAAGAACGGCAGGCCGGTGAACTGCAGCGTTTCGCCTTCGGTCAGCACGTCGCCCAGTTGCAGCACGCCGTGGTTGGGAATACCGATCACGTCGCCGGCATAGGCCTCGTCCAGCAGTTCGCGGCGTTGCGACAGGAACGACACCACGTTGTTGGGGCGCATTTCCTTGTTGGTGCGCGCGACCTTCAGGCGCATGCCGCGCTCGAAGCGGCCGGAGCTCACGCGCACGAAGGCGACGCGGTCGCGGTGGGCCGGATCCATGTTGGCCTGCACCTTGAACACGACGCCCGTGAACTTGGGCTCCTCGGGCTGCACTTCGCGTTGCAGCGCGACGCGCGGGCCGGGGGCGGGGCCTGCTCGACCAGCGCGTCCAGCACTTCCTGCACGCCGAAGTTGTTGATGGCCGAGCCGAAGAACACCGGGGTCTGCTTGCCGGCGAGGAACTGGTCGCGGTCGAACGCGGGCGCGGCTTCGTTGATCAGTTCGATCTCGCCGCTGGCCTGTTCGAAGGCCGAGCCGAAGCGGCGGCCGATCTCGGGGTTGGTCAGGCCTTCGATGAAATCGTCGTTGTCCGAACGGCGCTCCTGGCCGGGGCGGAACACGCGCATGCGGTCGCGGCGGATGTCGAACACGCCGCCGAAGGCCTTGCCCATGCCCACCGGCCACGAGAACGGCACGGCGTCCATGCCCAGGTGGCCTTCGATCTCCGACAGCAGCTCGAGCGGCTCGCGCACTTCACGGTCCATCTTGTTGATGAACGTGATGATGGGCGTGTTGCGCGCGCGGCAGACCTGCAGCAGGCGGATGGTCTGCGGTTCGACGCCGTTGGCGGCGTCGATCACCATCAGCGCGGCGTCGACCGCCGTCAGCACGCGGTAGGTGTCTTCCGAGAAGTCCTGGTGGCCCGGGGTGTCGAGCAGGTTGATGACGCAGTCGCGGTATTCCATCTGCATCACCGACGACGCCACCGAAATGCCGCGCTGCTTTTCGATTTCCATCCAGTCGGACGAGGCGTGGCGCGAGGCCTTGCGCGCCTTGACGCTGCCGGCGATCTGGATCGCGCCTGCGAACAGCAGCAGCTTTTCGGTCAGCGTGGTCTTGCCCGCGTCAGGGTGGGAAATGATGGCGAATGTACGGCGCCGCGCTACTTCTTGTGGGATGTTCATGATCGGAGGATTCAACCTGACGCCGCGGCCTCAGCCCGGCGCGGTCCGGTATCGTGCATCGAAACAAGCGGGGCACGCGCCGTTGCCGGCGCGTGCCCCGCGCGTGGAAATTCAGGAATGGCGGCGGAACGACGCCAGGAACACGCCGGCCAGGATGAACAGCGAGCCGAAGGTGCGGTTCATCCAGCGGATGTGCTTGGCATCGCGCAGCATGCGCAGCACGCGCGCCGCCAGCAGCGTGTACACGCCCATCGCCACCAGGTCGGTGAACGCCAGCGTGCCGGCCAGCGCCGCGTACTGCGGCGTCAGCGGCAAGGCGGTGTCGACGAACTGCGGCACCACCGCCAGCAGGAACACCGTGCCCTTGGGGTTCATGGTGTTGATCAGGAAGCCGCGCATCACCAGTTCGCGGATCGAGGCCTGCTTGGGATCGCCGGCGTCGACCGCGACCGGCGCGGCGTCGGTGCGGATCTGGCGCACGCTCAGGTAGATCAGGTAGGCAACGCCCAGGTACTTGACCACGTTGAAGGCCATCTCGGAGGTGGCCAGCACCGCGCCCAGGCCGACCGCGACCACCACGAACTGGAACAGGATGCCCATGATCAGGCCGGCCGTGTTCCAGTAGCCGCGGGCAAAGCCGTACTTCAGTCCGGAGGACATCGCGGAGATGGCCCCCGCGCCGGGCGAGAACGAAATGGCCCAGGAGGCCAGGAAGAACGTCAACCAGGTAGAAAGAGGCATGATGGCGCGGGTCCGTGGGTCGCAGTAACAGGTATGCCGCTGATATTACTTGGAGAGCAGCGCCGCGCGCGGGCCGCCGGCCGGGCGGCCGCCGTTGCCGTTGCCGGCGGGACGGGCGCTGCCTTCGGGGCGGCGGTGGTTCTGCTGCGGGCGGGCGTCGCCGCGGCCGGCGTGGGCCGGACGGTCGGACGGCTTGCCGTCGCGCTGGCCCTGGCCGCCGCGGTTGTCGCCGCCGGCGCGGGCCGGCGCCGGGGCGCGGCCGCCGTTGGCGTTGCGCGGCGCGGCGTTGGCCGGGCGCGAACGGGGCGCGCCGGCGTTGCCGCCGCGGCCGCCGTTACGGCCGCCACCGCCACGTGGCTGGCGCGAGTCTTCGTCGCGTTCCTGGCGTTCGAAGGCGGCGGCGCTGGTGGCGGGCGGGGTCCAGTCGGCCACCGGCTTGCGCTCGATGGTCTTCTTGATCAGGCGCTCGATGTCCTTGAGCAGCTTGATTTCGCTGTTGTCCACCAGCGAGACGGCGGCGCCGGTGGCGCCCGCGCGGCCGGTGCGGCCGATGCGGTGCACGTAGTCTTCCGGCACGTTGGGCAGTTCGAAGTTCACCACCTGGGGCAGCTGGTCGATGTCCAGGCCGCGGGCGGCGATGTCGGTGGCCACCAGCACCGTCACGGTGCCGTCCTTGAAGCCGGCCAGCGCGCGGGTGCGGGCCGACTGGCTCTTGTTGCCGTGGATCGCGGCGGCGGTCAGGCCGTCCTTGACCAGCTTCTCGGCCAGGCGGTTGGCGCCGTGCTTGGTGCGCGTGAACACCAGCACCTGGTGCCAGCCGCTTTCACGGATGATGTGGCTGATGAGATCGCGCTTGTGGTGCTGTTCGACCAGGTGCACCGTCTGGGTGACCAGTTCGGTGGCGGTGTTGCGCGGGGTGACCGAGACTTCGCCCGGGTTGTTCAGCACGCCGCGCGCCAGCGAACGGATCTCATCCGAGAAGGTGGCCGAGAACAGCAGGTTCTGGCGCTGCTTGGGCAGCAGGGCCAGGATCTTGCGGATGTCGCGGATGAAGCCCATGTCCAGCATGCGGTCGGCTTCGTCCAGCACCAGGATCTCGACGCCGGACAGGTCGACCGTCTTCTGGCCGCAGTGGTCCAGCAGGCGGCCGGGGGTGGCCACCAGGATGTCCAGCGGCTTGCGCAGGGCGGAGATCTGGGGGTTGATGTTGACGCCGCCGAACATCACCATGGACGTCAGCGAGGTGTGCTTGCCGTAGGTCTGCACCGATTCGGCCACCTGCGCGGTCAGTTCGCGCGTCGGGGTCAGGATCAGGCAGCGCGGGCGGCCGGCCTTGCGGGCTTCCGGCTTGCTCTGCATCAGCAGATGCAGGATGGGCAGCGTGAAGCCGGCGGTCTTGCCGGTGCCGGTCTGGGCGGCGGCCAGCAGGTCGCCACCCTTGAGGACCTGCGGAATCGCCTGGGCCTGGATGGGGGTGGGCGCGGTGTAGCCGGTATCGGCAATGGCGCGCAACAGGGAATCGGCCAGCCCGAGGTCGGCGAAAGAGGAAGAGGTAGTCAAAACAACTCCAGCGGCAGCCCGTCGCTCAAGTTGAGAGACTCCAATCCAGGCGGACGAATAAGGAGAAAAGGGAAGCGCCCCTGAGGGCGAAGCTTGGCGGCGAAGTGCCTAGCGGACGCGTGCAGATTGGCAAAGCACGCCTGGCGATTGTAGCTGATGCGGCGGCGCCGCATGCGCAATCGTCCGCTATCGGCATGGTCGGTAACATTTTGCACTAAATGTGTACGAAATTAGCGTAATCCCTAGGCTGCGCTCCCTATAATCCGTGCGCTTACCTCCAACACACAAGAATTAAGGGTTGCTATGAAAAAGGCGGCAATAGCGGGTCTGGTCGTTGCACTGGGTGCGATTTGGACCGGCACGGCCTGGTACACCGGCCAGAAGGCCGAAGCGTTCGTGAAGCAGTCGATCGAAGACGGCAACGTCGAACTGCGCAAGATCGGCGAAAAGTGGGGCGTGACCCCCGTCATCGAACTGATGTCGTTCGAGCGCGGCGTGTTCTCGTCGACCGAGCGCTACCGCGTCAAGTTCACGCTGCCCGCCAAGGACGGCAAGCCGGCCGAGGAACGCGAGCTGCAGTTCGTCGAGCACCTGTCGCACGGCCCGTTCCCGTTCTCGAACCTGGCCTCGGGCAAGCTGGCCCCCGCCATGGTCGCGAGCCGCTTCCAGATCGAGGAAACCCCGGCCGTCAAGGGCTGGTTCGCCGCCACCAAGGGCGCCACGCCGCTGACGGGCGCCTATAGCGTCAGCTACGGCAAGCAGGTCACCGGCACGTTCAACCTGGCCCCGGCCGAAGCCTCGACCGACAAGACCAAGCTGACCTTCGCCGGCATGGCCGCCGACGTCGACTTCGACACCAACAGCAAGCACGGCATCCTGGCGCTCAAGAGCGACGGCGTGACGCTGGCCGGTCCGGCCGGCGAGAGCGATATCGTGGGCATGGCGGTCAAGGGCATCACGCTCAACAGCGACCTGACGCCGGGCAAGAACGACATGGCCATGGGCAGCCAGAAGCTGGTCTTCAAGGAATGGACCATCACGTCCAAGACCAAGCCGCCGGTCCTGCTCAAGGACACCAGCATCGCCGTGGACCTGTCCGAGGCCGACACCGGCGTCAACGCCAAGATGGTGCTGGACTTCGGCATGATCAATGTCCAGGAAAAGGACATGGCGGGCCTGCAGCTGGCCATCGGCATGAAGAACATGGATCCCAAGGCCCTCAAGGCCCTGAACGACGTCTATGAAGCGTCGTCGCGCCGCATGATGCAAGGCGGCGGCGAACAGGCCTCGCCCGAGTTCACGCCGGAAGAGCAGCAGATCCTGAAGACCAACGTCGAACTGCTGCTGGCTGGCAACCCCAGCCTGTCGGTGTCGCCGCTGCAGGTGCGCACCGCCAACGGCACGTCGACCTTCAACCTGGACGTGGACCTGGCCAAGCCGGCTTCGACCGACAAGCCGGCCAGCGACCTGGCCATGGAAGCCATCCGCAAGCTCAACGCCAAGCTGGTGCTGTCCAAGGCCAACGTGGCCGACCTGATGGCGATCGAGCCGCAAATGCGTGGTGTGCCGGCCGACCGCGCCGCCCAGACCGCCAAGGGCCAGGCCGAAATGGTCGGCACCATGGCGGTGGCGATGGGCGTGGCCAAGGCGGAAAACGACAACATCGTTTCCTACCTGAACTACGCCGACGGCCAAGTGGACTTCAACGGCAAGAAGATGCCCCTGCAGCAGTTCGTGATGATGGTCATGAGCGGCGCGATGGGCGGCATGCGCTGAGGCGCGGGCCAGACCCCGGTGCCGGCGTGATGCCGGCGCCCTACACGGGCTGCGGCGCCTTCGGGCGCGGCAGCCCGTTTTTCATGCGCGGCGTATGCTGGCGGCTGCGGTCCATGCGGGACCGACGCAAATGGGAAGCGGGACGGACATCATGCGGAAATGGGTAGCGGTGGGTTGCGCCGTGCTGGCGCTGGGCGCGATCTGGACGGGCACGGCCTGGTACACCGGCAAGCAGCTCGAGAACGGCATGGCGCAGTTGGCCGAGAGCGCCGACGCGCAGGCGCGGCTGATCGGCGCGAAGCTGGGCGAGACGCTGTCGGTCGAGCAGCTGTCGTACGAGCGCGGCGTGTTCACGTCGCAGGCGCGCTATCGGCTGAAGGCGCAGCCCTTGGCCAAGGATGGTCCCGGGGCGGCGGGACGCGACTACGAGATGGTGGTGCGCCTGGATCACGGACCGTTCCCGCTGTACCGCCTGTCGCGGGGCCATCTGTTCCCGGCCATGGCCGCCGCCCGCGCGGAGCTGGCGCCTACGCCGTCACTGGAAACCTGGTTCGCCGCCGCGCAGGGCGGCGTGCCCGTGACGGCCGAGGCCGTGGCGGGTTATGGCCGCGATATCGCGGTCTCCCTGGCGCTGGCGCCGGTCGAGCGCGCGCGCGACGCGTCCCGCTTCAGTTTCTCGGGCCTGACGCTGCGGGCCGATGTCGCCGCCGGCGGCAAGCGCGCCACCGTGACGGTCCGCTCGGACCGCGCCGACCTGTTCGAGCCGTTCACCAAGGACGGCGCGAGCCACACGCGCCGGCTGGCCATGCGCGACCTGGCGATCACGTACGATGCGACCCGCGCCGCCGACGAGACCGGCGCCGCCACGACGCGCGCGACCCTCAAGCAATGGACCGTCGAGATCGACGGCGAGCCGGTCACGCTGCGCGACGTCGCCGTGAATCTCGACGCCAGCGGCGCCGACAGCGCCATGCAGGGCAAGCTGGCCGTGCAGGTGGCGGGCATCGACACGCGCGCCGGACAGGTGGCCAACCTGCGCCTGGCAGCGCAGGCGCACAACCTGGACCTGGTGTCGTTCCGCGCGTTCCGCGACACCATGGAGGCCACGAAAGACGGCGGCGGCAGCCTGAGCGACAAGATGGTGGGCGCGGGCCACGTGATGAAATTCCTGCTGGCCGAGCCCGGCTTCTCGCTGGCGCCGCTGCAGGTCGATACCGCCAACGGCAGCGCCACGCTGCAATTGGCGGTGGGCCTGGCCGCGCCGACGCTGTGGAATCATTCGCCGGCCGCGGTGGTCAAGGAGACCGTGCGCAAGTTCGACGCGCGGCTGTCGGTGCCGGTCGCCAGCGTGGCCGACCTGATCGCCGTGCGCCTGCAGGCCGACGGCATGCCCGAGGCCGCCGCCCGCGAGGCCGCGCGCCGGCAGGCCGATGGCGTGCGCGACCGCATCGTGGGCAGCCAGTGGGGGCGCCTGGAAGACGGCAAGCTGCTGGCGAGCCTGAACTACGCGGGCGGCCAGGTGGACTTCAACGGCGAACGCATGCCGCTGGAAACCTTCCTGGCCTGGCTCATGTCGCACGGCGTGAAGTAAGGCCCGCCTGCGTCCCGCGGGCCCCGCGCGTCAGGCCGGCAAGGCGCCCGCCACCACGTCGCCGCCGCGCAGCACGGCCACATGGAAGCGGCGGTCGGCGGCCTGCATGATGTCCTCGGTCGGATCGCCGCGCACCAGCAGCAGGTCGGCCACGGCGCCCTGCTCCACCACGCCATGGCCGTCCATGCCCATCAGGTCGTGGCCGCGCGAGGTGGCCGCGACCAGGGCATTGACCGGCGTCATGCCGAACTCCACCATGTAGGCCAGCTCCATCGCGTTGTCGCCGTGCAGGTTGAACGGCGTGCCGGCATCCGTGCCCAGCGCGATGCGTCCGCCCGCCTTGTAGTACATCTGGATCGACTCGCGATGGCGCTGCTCGACCGCGCGCGCCTTTTCCACGGCATAGGCGGGAATGCCGTTGTCGGCGTTGGCGACGATGTTGCGCACCGCCGCGATGGTCGGCACCAGGTAGGTCTCGGCCGCCAGCATTTCGCTCAGGCACTGCTCGTCCATGAAGATGCCGTGCTCGATCGAGTCGATGCCGGCGCGCACCGCGTTCAGGATGCCCTGCGTGCCCTGCGCGTGGCTGGCCGTGCTCTTGCGAAAGCGCTTGGCCTCGTGCACGCCCGCCTTCATCTCGTCGAAGCTGTAGTGCGCGTCCATGGGGCTCACGCCCGGCGTCATGACGCCGCCGGTGGCCATGATCTTGACCAGGTCGCAGCCGGCGTGGACCTGCTCGCGTACGGCCTTGACCACTTCCTCACAGCCGTCGGCGACGCGGCCGATGCGGTTGCCGTGGCCGCCCGTCATGCAGATGATGCGGCCCGAGGCCTTGATGGTGGGGCCCGGGAACACGCCGCGCGCGATGGCGTCGCGCACGCCGAATTCCAGGTAGTCCTTGCCGCCGCAGTCGCGCAGCGCCGTGAAGCCGCCGCGTAGCGCGGCCTGCGCGTTCTCGAGCGCGGTCAGGGTGATCTGTGCCGGGCCCTGCTTCGACATCTGCGTCTGCGGGTCGGCGCCGCCGGTATAGACCAGGTGCACGTGGCAGTCGGCCATGCCGGGCATCAGCGTCATGCCGCCAGTATCGACGCGGCGTCCGGCGAAGCCGGTGAATTCGCCGGCCGGCGCCACGCGCGTCACACGTTTGCCTTCGACCAGCACGCCGTGATTCGGCAGCACCTGGCCGCGGCCGTCGAACACCTTGCCGCCGATGAACAGGGTCTGTGGCGTCGCACTCATGTCTCGCTCCTTGTGGTCTCGCTGGGATTCAGCCGGCCACGTCCAGTCCCTCGCGGGACATCGACTGCAAGCGGGGCATCAGCCCCAGCAGGTGCTGGCTATAGGGATGCTGCGGGTGTTCGAACAGCGCCTCGGTCTCGGCCACTTCCAGCAGCTCGCCATAGCGCATCACGCCGACGCGGTCGCACATCTGGCGGATGACGGGCAGGTCGTGGCTGATGAACAGCATGGTCAGGCCCAACTGTTCCTGCAGGTCCTTGAGCAGGTTCAGGATCTGCGCCTGGATCGAGACGTCCAGCGCCGAGGTCGGCTCGTCGCAGATCAGGAAGCGCGGCCGCGTGGCCAGCGCTCGCGCGATGCAGATGCGCTGGCGCTGGCCGCCGGAGAATTCGTGCGGAAAACGCTCGGCGGCGCGGTCGCCCAGCCCGACCACGTCGAGCAGGTCGGCCACCACGCGGCGCGTCTCGGCCTCGTTGGCCGCCAGCTTGTGGAAGCGGATCGGCTCGGCCACGATGTCCAGCACCCGCATGCGCGGATTGAGCGACGAGAACGGATCCTGGAAGATCATCTGGATCTGGCGCCGGAACGGGTTGAGCTGCTTTTCGCCCTTGAGCGCGGTCAGGTCGGTGCCGCCGAACGTGACCGAGCCGCCGCTGGGCGTATACAGGCCCGAGATCAGCCGCGCCACGGTGGACTTGCCCGAACCGGATTCGCCCACCAGGCCGAACACCTCGCCTTCGCCGATCGAGAAGTTGACGCGCTTGACGGCATCCAGCGTGCGCTGGTTGCGCTTGAGCAGCGCGCTCTTGAGCACGAAGCGCATGCTCAGGTCGCGCACCTGCACCAGCGGACCGTCGCCGCGCGCGCCGAAGTCGCGCCGCTGGCCGAGCCAGTGGGTGGCCAGGTCGAGCGGCTTGGCCGGGGTCTTCACGTCCTCGATGTAGGTGACCAGCGGAAAGCGCTTGAGCTTGATGTCCGGGCGCGGCACGGCCGAGATCAGGCTGCGGGTGTAGGGATGGTCGGGGTCGCCCAGGATCTTGGCGGTGGGCCCCTGCTCGACCAGCTTGCCGTGGTACAGCACCGCCACCCGGTCGGTGACGTCGGCGATCACGCCCATGTCGTGGGTGATGATGATCATGCCGACCTGTTCCTGGCGGCAGAGCTTCTTCAGCAGCTCCAGGATCTGCGCCTGGATCGACACGTCGAGCGCGGTGGTGGGTTCGTCGGCGATGATGACTTCGGGCTCGCAGCACAGCGCCAGTGCGATCACCACGCGCTGCCGCATGCCGCCCGAGAACTGGTGCGGATACTGCTGCACGCGCAGCTCGGGCTGGTCGATGCCGACCTGCGCCAGCAACTGCACCGCGCGCGCCTTGGCCTGGTCGTGCGTCAGGTCCAGGTGCACCAGCATGGTCTCGACCAGCTGGCTTTCGACGGTCTGCAGCGGGTCGAGCGAGGTCAGCGGATCCTGGAAGATCATGCCGATGCGGCGGCCGCGCACCTTGCGCTGCTGCGCGGGCGTCAGCGTGTCGATGCGTTCGCCGTTGAGCAGCACCGCGCCGCCGGCCAGCCGGCCGGGCGCTTCCAGCAGGCCGATCACGGCGTTGCCGATGGTCGACTTGCCGGCGCCGGATTCGCCGACCACGCCCAGGATCTCGCCTTTCTCCAGCGACAGCGACACGCCGTCCACCGCCACCAGCGTGCCGCGGCGGCTCGGGAATTCGATGCGGATGTCTTCGATGTTCAGCAGGGCCATGGCATCCTCAGCGCAGCTTGGGGTTGAGCGCGTCGCGCAGCCAGTCGCCCAGCAGATTGACCGACAGCACCAGCGCGACCAGCGCGATGCCGGGGAAGATCGAGATCCACCACATGCCCGAGAACAGGTAGCTGTTGCCGATGCGGATCAGCGTGCCCAGCGACGGCGCGGTCGGCGGCACGCCCACGCCCAGGAACGACAGCGTGGCCTCGGTGATGATGGCAATCGCCAGGTGGATGGTGGCGATCACCAGCACTGGACCCATGACGTTGGGCAGGATGTGGCGGCGCAGGATGGTGATGGGGCCGATGCCGATCAGCCGCGCCGCCTGCACGTATTCCTTGTTGCGTTCCACCAGCGTCGAGCCGCGCACGGTGCGGGCGTACTGCACCCAGCCCGAGATGCCGATGGCGAAGATCAGCACGTACAGGGCCAGTTCGTCGTGCATGTCGCGCGGCAGCAGGCCGCGCGCCACGCCGTCGATCAGCAGCGCCACCAGGATGGCGGGGAACGACAGCTGCACGTCGGCGATGCGCATGATGAAGCTGTCGACGCGGCCGCCGGCGTAGCCGCTGATGAGGCCTAGCGTGACGCCCAGCACCATCGAGAACAGCACCGAGGCGAAGCCCACCAGCAGCGACACGCGCGAGCCGTAGAGGATCGCCGACAGGATGTCGCGGCCCTGGTCGTCGGTGCCCAGCAGGAAGTCGGCGCTGCCGCCCTCCTGCCAGGCGGGCGGGGTGTTGGCGTCCATGATGTTCAGGGAAGCCAGGTCGAACGGATTGTGCGGCGCCACCACCGGCGCGAACAGCGCGCCCAGCAGGATGGCCAGCGTGACGGCGGCGGCGACGATGGCGCCGGGCGAGCGCTTGAAGCTGTGCCAGAGGTCGCTGTCGGCGGCGCGCGCGAAGAAGGGAGCGATGCGGGCGTTCATGAGGCGGTTCCCTTATTTGCTCTGCACGCGCAGGCGCGGGTCGACGGCGAAATACAGCAGATCGACCACCAGGTTGATGACGACGAACATGAAGGCGATCAGCACCAGGTAGGCGGCCATCACCGGGATGTCCACCATGCTGATGGCCTGGATGAACAGCAGGCCCATGCCGGGCCACTGGAACACCGTCTCGGTGATGATGGCGAAGGCGATGATGGAACCGAGCTGCAGGCCGGTGATGGTGATGACCGGCACCATGGTGTTCTTGAGCGCGTGGCGGAAATTGATCAGGCGCTCCGGCAGGCCGCGGGCGCGCGCGAACTTGATGAAGTCGGCGCGCAGCACCTCCAGCATTTCGGCGCGCACCAGCCGCATGATCAGGGTCATCTGGAACAGCGCCAGCGTGATCGCCGGCATGATCAGCGCCAGCAGGCCGGACTTGGTCAAAAAGCCCGTGGTCCACCAGCCCAGCCCGACCACGTCGCCGCGCCCGAAGCTGGGCAGCCATCGCAGCTGCACGCCGAAGAACAGGATCAGCAGGATGCCGATGAGGAAGGTCGGCAGCGAGATGCCGGCCAGCGAAATCGCCATGAAGGTCTTGGACAGCACGCCGTGGCGCTTGAGCGCGGTGTAGATGCCCATGGGGATGCCGAGCGCCAGCGCCATCACGGCGGACACGAACGACAGCTCCAGCGTGGCCGGCAGGCGTTCTTCCAGCAGTTCGCTGACCGGCCGGCGGTGGCGGTAGGAAATACCGAAGTCGCCGCGCGCCGCGTTGGCGACGAAATGCGCGTACTGCACCACGAAGGGATCGTTCAGGCCCAGCTGTTCACGCAGCTGATCGCGCTGTTCGGGCGTGGTGTCCTGGCCCACCATGCTGGCGATCGGATCGCCAACATAGCGGAACATGGAGAACGCGATCAGCGCCACCGTCAACATCACCAGCACCGACTGGATCAGCCGCTGCGCAATAAAGGAAAGCATGGTTGGATGCCCTCTTGGTCGGATAACGCCGGGCCGCGTTGCCGGAGGCGGCAAGCGGGGCTGGGCCGGGCGCGCCCGGACGGCTGGCGCTGTCGCGGGGGTCGCATCAACACAGCGCCGCGCACGCCCTGCGGCGTGGCGCGGCGCCTGGGGACTACGGCAGGACCACGTCGCGCAGGTCGAGCACGTCGTCGGCGCGCTGGATGACCTTGATGTTGTCCTTCACGCCCCACGACATCGGCTGCTGGTGCAGCGGCAGGTAGCCGAAGTCGCTGCGCACGATGCCGAAGGCTTCCTTGATCATTGCGTTGCGCTTGGCCTGGTCGGTCTCGACGCCGATCTTGGCGGTGAGGTCATCGACCTTCTTGTTGCAGTAGCCGCCCAGGTTGAACTGGCCCGCCGCCGTCTTGGCGTCGCGGCACGCGGCCAGGTTCAGCAGCGTGTTGTGGGCGTCGGTCGAGCTGGGCGTCCATCCCAGCATGTACATGCTGGTCTGGTTGCCGGCCTGCAGCAGGATCTTGCCGAAATACTTGGACTTGGTCTGCGCCAGCAGGTTGATCTTGATGCCGACGCGCGCCAGCATGCCAGCCACTGCCTGGCAGACCTTCTCGTCATTGACGTAGCGGTCGTTGGGGCAGTCCATGGTCACGGAAAAGCCCTTCGGGTAGCCGGCCTCGGCCAACAGCTTCTTGGCGCGTTCCGGGTCCGGCTTGTAGGGCGCGCCGAACGATTCGTCGTAGCCGTTGATGGCGGTGGCGATCAGCGAGCCCAGCGGCTTGGCCGCGTTGCGCATGATCTTCTCATTGATGGCCTTGGTGTCCACGGCCAGCACCACCGCTTCGCGCACCTTCGGGTCCTTGAAGGGGTTCTTGCCCTTCACGTCCGAGAACAGCAGTTCGTCGCGGTCCTGGTCCATGCCGATGAAGATGGCGCGGGCCTCGGGCGCGGTCAGCGGCTTGACGCCCTTGGCGTCTTCCAGGCGCTTCCAGTCCTGCACCGGCACCGGCTGCACCAGATCCATCTCGCCGGAGATCAGCGCGGCCACGCGCGTGGCTTCCTGCGTGATCGGCTGGAAGATGACTTCATCGACGTTGGTCTTGATGTCCTTGTTCC
The DNA here is from genome assembly GCF_001298995.1 of Achromobacter sp. 2789STDY5608615. Taxonomy (NCBI): domain Bacteria; kingdom Pseudomonadati; phylum Pseudomonadota; class Betaproteobacteria; order Burkholderiales; family Alcaligenaceae; genus Achromobacter; species Achromobacter sp. 2789STDY5608615. Next base: position 71,128 of record NZ_CYTY01000010.1, on the reverse strand, counting down.
AGTAGCCGTCGTAGCGCTTGAGCACGGTCTTCACGTCGGGCTGGCGCGACACCAGCATGAACGGGCCGGTGCCGTTGGCGTTGAGGTTGGCGTAGTTGCCCTGGTTGTCGCCCTTGACGTTGGTGGCTTCGGTGGTCTTGTTCTTCTCCGACCACGTCTTGCTCATGATGTAGAGGAACACCCATTCGCGCGGCAGGATCGGGTTGGGCGTGGGGGTGGTGACCTCGATGGTGTAGTCGTCGACCTTCTTGATGTCGGAGGCCTTGGCGCCGTAGCCCTTCATGTCGGAGCCCGGCGTCAGGCTGCGCTTCCACGAGAAGATCACGTCATCGGCGGTGAACGGCGAGCCGTCGTGGAACTTCACGCCCTTGCGCAGCTTGAAGACCCACTTGGTGGGCTCGGGGTTTTCCCAGCTCTCGGCCAGCAGCGGCGTCAGTTTCAGGTTGCCGTCGTAGCCGGCCAGCGTTTCGTAGATGTTGCCCTGGAAACCCAGCGTGAAGGTTTCGTTCAACGCCATCGGGTCCATCGATGTGGCGTCGCCTTGATAAGACCAGTGGAAGGTCTTGGCGGCCGCGCCGGCGCTGAATGCCAGCGAGGCCGTCAGCGCAGCTGCCAGCGCCGCTTGCTTTAGGTGGGGAAAAGTACGCATAGCCCTCATGCTCCGTAATGCGCGGATAGCGCGACAGAAGTGATAGGGCCCGGGCCCACGGGGAGCCGGGGCATGGCGTTGCTGCTACGAGGAAAGGCGGTTCACGGTAGATCCAACCCCTTGTGATTGTCATGGCGGGATGGACCGCACCGATGCAAAACGAATCTTATAGAGCGATTCGTTTAAGCGTCAATCGGTTTGGATTGGGGTTAGTACTTGCTTGCTTTCGCCAATTCGCGCACCACCTGCTTGCGCCGTTCGCTGTCTTCGTGGCCAGGCGCCAGCGCCGACCATTCGGGGCGGCTGCGGGCTTCCTTGAGCGCCTCGGGCAAGGGGCCGCTGCGCAGCGCATCGTCATCGGGACGGTCCAGCCGCAGCGGCGCGCGGGCCGCGTGGCCGCGGCGTTCGAGCGCGTCGATCAATTGCCGCTGGCGCAGCGCCAGCAGTCGCAGCACGGCGTCGTCGACGCTGATCTCGCGCCAGCCGCGCAGCTTGCCGGCGACGCGCTTGCCGAGCTTTTCCACGCCCTGCCACAGGCCGCCGGCGGCGGCGCCGATCAGCATGCCGGTGCCCAGGCTCAGGCCGGCGCTGAGCAGGTCCACCGCCGCGCCGGCCATGGCCCCCGCGGCCGCGCCCATGCCGACCTGCACGCCCATGTCCTTGAGCGCCTGCGGATGGAACAGGTCCATGCCCCAGCGTTCGCCCTGCAGGGGCAGCGCGTCGTCGTCGAAATCAGATGAGCGGAAGTTGTAGAGCGCCAGCAAGGCGCTGACGCAGGCCTGTTCGCGCTGCCGCACCTGCTGGCGCAGTTGCTGCGCGGTCGCGGCCAGCGCCGCTTCGTCGCTGGCGCTGGTCAAACGCAGCGCGGCGACGTCGACCAGCAGATCGGCCAGCAGCTCGCACGCCGCCTCGTGGCGTTCGCGCCGCTGGCGCGCCAGGCTGTCGGCCAGTTGCGCCAGGGTGCCGGCGTGACGGTCCAGCAGCACGCCGAGCTTGGCGTAGAGCTGCTGTTCGCCATCGAGCGGCGGCGCGACGGTGTCGAACTCGACCGCCGCGTGCAGCCCAAGGCGCGCCAGCGCGTCGCGCCATTCGCCGGCGCGGTGCGCGGGCGCGTTGACGAAGTTCAGCACCGGCAGCAAGGGGCGGCCGCAGGCAGCCAGGATGGCCAGTTCGTCGCGATGCTTGCCCAGCACCGGATCGCGCGCGTCGACCACGTACAGCGCGGCGTCGCAGTCCAGCATCTTCCTGAGCACGCGCGCTTCCTGCTCGTAGCGGCCGTGCGCTTCCGGGGTGTCGAGGAAACGCTGGATGCGCGCCGGTCCATCGAGCCGTTCGCCGGGCTGGGTGAGGCGTTCCAGGTACTCGAGCAGGGCGATGCTGTCTTCCATGCCCGGCGTGTCGAACCATTCCAGCACCGGACGGCCGTCCAGCCGCAGGCGCGCGCCCTCGACGTGACGGGTGGTGCCGGGCTGGTCGGCCACTTCCCCGAAGGTGGTGTCACGCGTCAGCGTGCGCAGCAGGGAGGTCTTGCCGGTGTTGGTGTGGCCGACCACGGCGATGCTGATGAGCGGCTCACGCATCGCCATGCTCCAGCCAGGCCAGCGGCGCGCCGCCGGGGCCGATGATGGCGCCGGCCTCCAGGCCCAGGGCCGCCAGGCGCTCGCGCCAGACGGGTTCGCGGCTGTCGGCGGCGGCGGGCGCGCGCAGCCAGACGCGGGTCTGGCCGGCATGCGCGGCCAGTTCGGCGATCAGCGCCAGCGTGCCGCGGTCGGGCGTCTGGCGCGCGTCGCAGGCGATCAGGAGGCGCGAGGCGGCGGCTTGCGACAGCGCGTCCAGCAGCCGATTGCGTTGCTCGCGGGTATCGAGGTTGCCGGCCATGCGGATGGCGTCGGGCAGGCCGGCGGGCGGCCAGTCCAGGTCTGTCGGCGGCTCCAGCCCCAGCAGCACGGGTTGGCCGCCCATGGCCGCCGGGATCGCCGATTCGACGCGGGGCTGGTGCAGCGGGTCGACCGGGCGGTCGATGCCGGTGGATTGGGCCGGCGGCTCCAGCCGGTCGCGCAGCGCCGCGTAGCCGGCCAGCGCGGGATCGATGCGCAGGCCGCGCAAGGCGCGCCGGGCGACGGCGACGCATGCCAGCCACGCCACCAGGCGGGGCAGGATGCCGTAGGTCACCAGCACGCCGATCAGCCACCACGACCACTGCACCTGCGCGTCGGCCCCCAGCGCCTGGACGCCGTCGCTGGCGCGCACCATGGCGGCGTCGGGCAGCGGAAAGCCCAGGTGCGCGGGCAGCCAGCCCACGACCTGCGTCAACCAGACAAAGGTGTCGGGCGCGAGCAGCGTGGTGGCCCAGATGAAGCGGTAGCTGGCGGTGGTCAGCAGCGCCAGCAAGGTCGCCAGCGCCGCGCCCAGGCCGGCCAGCCACAGGCCGTGGCTGACCGCGCCGAACAGCCCGCGCAGCGCGCCGGCGCGGGCCAGCAGGTTGAGCAGGGCCTGCGGCACCAGCGCGCTGTCCGGGCCGCGCGCCAGCTTGCGGGTGGCCCACAGCCAGAGGCGCCCCAGCGGGGTCATCGCGGCCGGCGTCAGCAGGAAACTGGCCAGCCACAGCAGGAAGGTGAGCGCGTGCAGGCCGAGCAAGGCGCCCAGCGCCCACAGCACATTGACGGGACGGGCGCCGTCGCCCAGCGCGCTGGCGGCCACGCCCGCGCCGGACAGCAGCGCCAGCAGCAGCAACACGGCCAGCACGGCCCAGGCGCTGCGGCGCCAGCCGTCCACCAGCGGCGCCAGGTTTTCACGTTGCGCCAGGTGCTGCGCGCGGGCCAGGATGCGGTCTGGCAGCGCGACGTCCAGCTGGCGCACCTGCCGCACCACGGCGGCGTCTTCCAGCGGGCCCCAATGCGCTTCGCGCAGCCGGATCAGCTCGGCCAGCCAATGCGCGCGCAGCGGCAAGGGGCGGGAGGCGTCGGGGGCAGCGGAAACGTCGCGGGTAATCGGCGATGGCATCGCGGGCGGGGCAGGCGATCAAGGCCGCGAAGGGCGGTGCGCCATTGTAGACCGGGCGCGCCGGCCGGGCCGGCGCTTCAGTGGCCGCGGCGGGCGGCGCGGTATTGGCCCGGCGTCACGCCGACCGCGTCGCGGAACACGCGCGACAGGTGGCTGGCGTTGCCGAACCCGGCGGCCTGCGCGATGCCCGCCAGGTCGCCCTTGCCGGCCGCCAGCAGGCCGCGCGCATGCGCCAGGCGGCGGGCGCGCACCCAGGCGTGCGGCGGTTCGCCGAACGAGGCGTGGAACATGCGCGCGAAATGGTAGGTGGACAGCGCGGCTACGCCGGCCAGCTGGTCCAGCGTCAAGGGCTCGGCCAGATGCGCGTCGACGTAGTCCATGACGCGCCGGCGCACCGCGGGCGCGAGGCCGCCGCGGGCCGGCGGCGCGGCCTTGCGCGCCACGCCCTGCAGCAGCAGGTGATGCAGCACCGTCTCGGCCGCGCTGCTGGCGGCCAGGCGGTCGGCGGGCGCGTTCCAGTCGGTGTCGAGCAGGGCCCGGCAGACGTCGGTCAGCGAGTCGTCGTGGATGTAGGTGCGGTCGCGCAGTTCGAGCGAGCGCGGTTCGCAGTCGAGCCGCATCACGGCCTCGCGCGCCAGCCGCTCCGGCGCGATGTAGAGATGCAGGAAGTGCACCGTGTCGTTCATGCACCAGCGCGAATAGTGCTCGGCCGGCAGCACGCAGAACTTGCCGGCGCCGCCGTGCAGCGGATTGCCGACGCGGAACGATTTCTCGCCGCCATGCAGGTACAGCGACAGCGTGTGATGCCCGGGCATGTCGTAGCCGAGCGTCTCGTGGGCGCTGCGACCCCATTGCGAAATGGCGATGCCCTCGCCCAGCGAGGCCGCGCGCGCCAGCGTCGCGGTGGACGCGGACAGCGTGCGGAAAACGGAGAAGTCGGACGGAGCCGATGCGGTGGTGCCCATGGAACCGAAATGCTACTGCGATCCTTGCGCGCGTGGATCGCGCGAACCAAGAAAAACCGCAAGAACCGGCAATTTTCGCGGCTCGCGCGGGTGCAGACTGCGCGACAGGGCAGCGCTTTTTCGCATGCCCCGATCCCATGTCTTTTTTCGCCCTGCCGAGCGTCCGAAAGTGAATCTCTTCCTGTATTTCCTGACCGTCATCATCTGGGGCACCACCTGGATCGCCATCAAGCTCCAGCTGGGCGTGGTGGCCATTCCCGTTTCCATCTTCTACCGCTTCGCGCTGGCCGGGCTGGTGCTGTTCGCGGCCCTGCTGCTGACGCGCAAACTGCAGCGCATGGACCGGCGCGGGCACCTGTTGTGCCTGGGCCAGGGGCTGTGCCTGTTCTGTCTGAACTTCCTCTGTTTCTACACCGCCACGCAGTGGATTCCCAGCGGCCTGGTGTCGGTGGTGTTCTCGGCCGCGACGTTGTGGAATGCGCTGAACGCGCGGCTGTGGTTCGGCACCCGCATCGCGCCGCGCGTGATGGTCGCCGGCGTGGTGGGATTCAGCGGACTGGTGCTGCTGTTCTGGCCCGAACTGGCGGGCCAGCAGGCCAGCCACGAGACCCTGCTGGGTCTGGGCTTCGCGCTGCTCGGCACGTTCTGCTTCTCGACCGGCAACATGCTGTCGTCCTTGCAGCAGCGCGCGGGCCTGCGGCCGCTTACCGGCAACGCCTACAGCATGCTGTATGGCGCGGCGGTGCTGCTGGCAGGTTGCCTGATCGCCGGCGTGCCGTTCCGCTTCGACACGTCCACGGCCTACGTCGGCGCGCTGGTGTGCCTGGCCATTCCGGGGTCCGTGATCGGCTTCACCGCCTATCTGACGCTGGTGGGCCGCATGGGGCCGGCGCGCGCGGCGTACTGCACCGTGCTGTTCCCGGTGGTGGCGTTGAGCGTGTCGACCTTCGCCGAGGGCTACCAGTGGACGCCCGCCGCGCTGCTGGGCCTGGCGCTGGTGATGTTCGGCAACCTGCTGGTCTTCACCAAGTGGACGCCGTTCGCGCGCCGGGCCGTGGCGTGAGGCGCTCCCGCCACGGCTGGCCGGGACGGTCGGACTTTAGCCGCCCCGGCGCGCCAGGACGCGCAGCGCTTCGAGCAGGCGGTCGATCTCGTCGTCGCGTGTCAGGTAGCTGACCGAGGCGCGCGCGATCTGCGCCAGCCCGCGCGCGTTCATGTCCAGCGGCGTGTACGGCACGCCGTTGCTGCCGATGATGATGCCCTGCGCCGCCAGGGCGCGTTGCACCGCGGTGGCTTCGTGTCCGGCGAGGTTGAACGACACCAGGCCCGAGCGCTCGTGGCCCTGGTCCAGCACTTCGATGCCGGCAATGGCGGCCAGCTCTGCGCGCAGGGCCTGGGCGACCGTGTCGATGCGGGCGCGGATGGCCTCCAGGCCGATATCCAGCGCTTCGCGCAGCGCGTTGGCCTGGCCGCAGCGTAGCGCCAGCGAGGCCTCGGCGGATTCGAAGCGCGCCGCGTCGGCGCGCAGTTGCGGCTGGCCGTCGGCGGCCAGCGGCGCCGAATAGGTATCGACGAACGCCGGCGTCAGCCGCGGCAGGAAGTCGCGCCGCACATACAGCAGGCCGGTGCCGCGCGGACCGCGCAGGGCCTTGCGCCCGGCGCCGCTCAGCACGTCGCAGCCGACCTCGGCCACGTCCACCGGCAATTGCCCCACGGCCTGCGCCGCATCGACGAAATACGGCACGCCGGCGGCGCGCGCCACGCGGCCGATGGCGGCGGCCGGATTGATCAGGCCGCCGTTGGCGGGCAGCCAGGTCAGCGCGATCAGCCGCACCCGTTCGTCCAACATGGCCTGCAGCGCCGCCGGATCGACGCAGCCGCTGTCGTCCGACGGAATCGTTTCGATCGTGGCGCCGGCGCGTTGCGCCGTCAGCCGCATGGCGGAGAGATTGCCGCCCCATTCATGGCGTCCGACCAGGATGCGGTCGCCCGCCCGCCACGGCCCCAGGGCCGCGAAAGCGGCGCCCCAGCCGGGCGAATTGCCGCCGGTCAGGGCGATCTCGTCGGGCTGGGCGTTGAGCAGGCGCGCGGCCAGCTGGCGCGCCTGCTCGGTCGTCGCGCGGGCGGCCACGCCCGCCTCCATCGGCCCCTGCTCGGCTTCGCGCCGCAGGTGGGCCTGGATGGCGTCGAGGGTGGCGGCGGACGGCAGCGAGGCGCCGGCGTGGTTGAAGTGGACGGTGGTGCGCGTGCCGGGCGTGGCGGCGCGCAGCGCTTCCAGGACGGCGGGAGTCAGGACGGCGGGCATGGCGATTCCAGGAAAGTCGCGCCGGGCGACGGCCCGGCGCCGCGGCATCAGGCGGGGGTGAGCGCGATGACCGCTTCCACTTCCACCGCCACGCCTTGCGGCAGCGAGGCCACGCCGACCGCGCTGCGCGCATGGCGGCCGGCGTCGCCGAACACCTCGACCATCAGGTCCGAGGCGCCGTTGGCCACCGCGCTCTGGCGGTTGAAGTCCGGCGTGCTGGCGACGAACACGCCCAGGCGCACCACGCGCGCCACGCGGTCGAGACGGTCGCCGGTGGCGGCGGCGATCTGCGCCAGGATGCCCAGCGCCGACAGGCGCGCGGCGGCGACGCCGTCGGCCTCGGAAATCTGGTTGCCCAGCTGGCCCAGGAACGCCGCCTTGCCGCCGGCGCGCGAGATCTGGCCGGAGATGTACAGCAGGTTGCCCTCCTGCACGAAGGGGACGTAATTGGCGGCGGGCGCGGCCGCGGGGTCCAGCGCAAGGCCGAGTTCGGCCACGCGGCCGGAGATCGTACGGGTCATGGAGTCACCTGTGAAACGGGAGTGGGAAGGGTGATCCCCATGCTATCGGCGCGCGCGGCGCCTGACCAATCAATTATTGCGAACCACGTATGAGTAAAAGTAATGCGTCAGTCGTCCGCCGCGGCCCGCATCAGCCACGCCTGGAACGCCTGGGCGGCGGCATCGGCCTTGCCGCGCGGGCTCACGAACCACCAGCCGATGCGCGGATCGTCCAGGGTGGTGCCCGGCAAGGCCTCGACCAGGGCGCCGCTGGCCAGTTGTGCGGCGATCATGCGGTGGCGCCCCATGGCCACGCCCTGCCCCGCCAGCGCCGCCTCGACCACGATGTTGTAGTCGTGCAGGTGCACGGTCTGGGCGCGGCCCAGATCCAGGCCATGATGGCGCGACCAGGTGTCCCACTCGAACGGATGCCGGGTGTGCGAGACCAGCAAGGGATGGCGCAGCAGGTCCGCCGGCGTGCGCAGGCGCCGCCGGCCCGCCACCAGCGCGGGGGGCGCAGACCACTGACAGCCGCTCCGCCATGATCCGGCGCGCCCGCACGCCCGGCCAGGTGCCGCGGCCATAGCGGATGGCCACGTCGACTTCGCCGCCCGCCACGTCGGCCAGGCCGATGTCGGGCAGCAGTTGCAGGTCGATGTCCGGATGGGCGGCGGCGAAGTCCGGCAGCCGCGGCGCCAGCCAGCGCGTGGCGAACGACGCCAGCAGGCCGACCCGCAGCGTGTGGCGCGCGGCGGCCGGCGCGCGGATCTCGTCGGTGCCCTGGCGCAGCAGCGCGAACGCCGCATGGACCCGCTCGTAATAGGCCTGCCCGGCCGGCGTCAGCGCCACGGCGCGGGTGCGGCGCTCGAACAGCGCCACGCCCAGCTCCGCCTCCAGCCGCTGGATATGGTGGCTGATGGCGCTCTGGGTGACGAACAGCTCCTCGCCCGCCAGGCTGAAGCTCAGGCGCCGGGCGGCCGCCTCGAAGGCGCGCAGCGAGACCAGGGCAGGCAGGGAACGGTTGGATCGCATGGGGCGGTGGCGGAAGGACCGGACGCGGGAGTATCCGGCTGAGGCCCCATTCTCGCAAATCAGGCGCGCGCGGGGAATCGGGCCAGGTCGGCGGCGGTGACGGGCTTGCTGCGCTGTACTTCGTGCCGCACGATGTGCAGCGCCTGCCGATGCGCCGGCTGGCCGGCGGGGACCGCCCAGGTGCGCGCCGACAGCGGCGAGGCGGGATCGAGGAGGCGGAAGGTGAGATCCATCAGCAGATACGAGGCCGTGGCCCGCGTGTCGAGCGGCGTCCTGGGAGGCCAGCCCGTCAGGTCGCCGGTTTCACAGATCCACAGGATCACGTTGACGGCGTCCGCCTGATGCCGCTTGATGACCGCGAGCTCCGGCGGCGGCGCCGAGGCGTCATGGATGATCCAGGAGATCTTCTGCAGCAGCCCGAACACGAGTTCAAAGGCGGCCCTGGCATCGATGGGCGTCGTTTGGGAAGGCATGAGAAGTGCGCGGCCGGAGCCAAGGCGTTACGGGTGACTCGACGTCAATCGTAAAACCATTTCGCCCCGCATTTCGGCGCGCACCGCCCGATCGACGGGCGACTTCGTCCGAATCTGGCGGTCTTGTTTGCGGCGTCCGCCCATGCAAAAGGCCCGCAACACGTTGCGGGCCCTTCAGTACTGCATTCTTTGGCTCCCCGAGCTGGGCTCGAACCAGCGACCTGCGGATTAACAGTCCGTCGCTCTACCGACTGAGCTATCGGGGAACAGGTAGAGGGGGCGAATTATGCACAAATTTTGCGGGGAATGCAAAACGACCCGGACGACCGGCGGATTCATGACGGTTGGGCGTCAGGGCGATCCCTTATCATGGCAACCAGAAGGTTCGCGACCTCTCACGTTTTTTCTGGGTTTCACACATGTCTTCGTTCGACATCCAATTGTTGCTCACCGCCCTGGTCAGTGTCCTGGTGCTGGTCGCACTCATCGTTTCGCGCATCCGCATGCATCCGCTGCTGGCGCTGCTGATCGTGTCCATCGGCGTCGGTTTCGCCACCGGCATGGAGCCGACCGCCATCGTCAAGAACCTGACCGACGGCGCCGGCAAGACCCTTGGCGCGGTCGGCGTGGTGATCGCGCTGGGCGCCATGCTCGGCAAGATCCTGGCGGACTCGGGCACCACCGAGCGGCTGGCCAATGCCATCCTGAACCGCACCTCCGCGCGCATGATCCCCTGGACCATGACGCTGGTGGCCTTCATCATCGGCATCCCGATGTTCTTCGAAGTGGGCCTGGTGGTGATGCTGCCGCTGATCTTCAGCGTGGCCCGCAAGCTGGAAGGCCAGGAACGCTTCAAGGGCTCGGCCTACGTGTACGTGGGCGTGCCGGTGATCTCGGCCCTGGCCGCCATGCACGGCATGGTGCCGCCGCATCCTGGCCCGCTGACGGCGATCGCGAGTCTGAAGACCACGGTCGGTCCGACCATGATCTACGGCTTTCTTGCGGCCCTGCCCGCCATGATCCTGGGCGGTCCGCTGTACGGCGCCTTCATCGCCCCGCGCATGACGACCCGCCCGGACGAAGCCCTGCTCGAGCAATTCACCGCCGTCCGCGCGGCCGATGCCGGCCATTCGGTGCCCGGCGTCGGCCTGGGCGTGCTGGCGGCCCTGCTGCCCGCGCTGCTGATGCTGCTGCACGCGGTGGCCGAGATGCTGCTGCCCAAGACCTCGCCCCTGATGCACGTGGCGGCCTTCCTGGGCAACCCGCTGGTGGCCATGCTGCTGGGCGTGCTGTTCGCCGCCGTGGCGCTGGTGCTGGCGCGTGGCGGCGACGCCGAGAAACTGCGCGACGCGCTCGGCAAGAGTCTCAAGCCCATCGCCGGCATCATGCTGATCATCGCCGGCGGCGGTGCCTTCCAGCAGGTGTTGACCAGCGCCAAGGTCGGCGACGCCATCGTCCACCTGACCCACCAGTTCGCGTTCCCGCCGCTGGTGCTGGGCTGGCTGATCGCCATGCTGCTGTCGGTGTCCACCGGCTCGGCCACGGTCGGCATCGTCGGCGCCGCCGGCCTGCTGGCGCCGCTGGCCGGCGCCGATCCCTCGTTGAATCTGCCGCTGCTGGCGCTGTCGATCGGCTGCGGTTCGCTGTTCTTCAACTACGCCAATCACGCCGGTTTCTGGATGGTGAAGGAATCCTTCGGCATGACCATGGGCGAGGCCACCAAGACGATCTCGGTGGTGCAGTCCATCGTGTCGGTGGTCGGCCTGGTGATGGTGCTGTTGTTCAACATGTTGCCCGCGTTGGGCTGAGCGCAGGAAATCCACAACAAAAAAGGAGGTCGACAGACCTCCTTTTTTGTTGGTTCATGCAGGCACCAGGCGTTTCAACGGTGATGGAGGGCCGGCCTGTTCGCGGGCTCCTTGCCTGATACCCTCGCTACCGCTGGTGATGGCGCGCACGCCAGAATCCGTCAGGGTCAATTCGCGGACGGTGATGGCCGCGCCTGGCCTGGATATGAGCTTGGACGCTTTGACGAAAGTCTCGGCCGGTTTCCTGGGGATGGCATGCATGTCAGTACCTCTTCGTGACAAAGTCGCTGATGGCCTTGGTGCCAACGCCAACGATTTCCACCACATCGTCGCGTTCAAAGAGCGCGCGGTCACTTGAATCCAAGTAAATCACGCCGATAGGGTGCTGTCCAGAACGGTCCAGGACGGGCACCGCCATGGCCGAGTAGCGCCCGGGGCCAAGCCTGCGCACCTCCGTTTCGGTATAGCCCCATTCGCGGATCAGTTCAGTGCGAAGTTGCTGTTCCGTTGCATGCGGGCTGGACATCACCAGGGGCGTCCTGCTGCGGATGGCCCTGCCCGTGATGCCGGTATGGATCGGGAAGGTTCTGCCGGCGCCCTCGCCATTGGCGCCGGCGTAGTCGATGATCTGTTCGATTTCGCGCGGTTCGTGAATCGGTGGCACCACGCGGTGGAAGGTGGCACGGATGTCGGCGCCGCATTGGCGCTTGTTGCACCATTCGGAAAGCATGGTGTGCATAGTGCAGACCGCCGCATACAGTCCTTCGTGGACGACGTCCGGTCCGCCTTTGCGATCCTCGGCCCGCGCGCCGGCGACGCGCACCCCGGCCGCCAGGGCGAGCCAGAGGCAAACCGTGATCGCGAGCCCGATGGTCCATGGATCGGATACCGGGTCCCGCCAGTTTTTTGCCGCGGCCGAGCCGGCCACGAGGATCGGCGGTCCGCTGAAGAGGACTTCCCTGGGCCATTTCTTTTGCCAGAAGCGTTTGCGCTGTGCGCCCGGGAGATAAGTCGCATGCATGGGGCCGGAGTCATCCTGGTGCGGGGGAGAAACGATGGTAGCGGCGCATTGCACGGCTGGCGCCAGGAATCAGGGCCTGCAGACGCGTTAATCGGTCAGATTCGTTGACGCAGATCGGTTTGGATGGCGCCCGGCAATAAAAAACCCGCACGGCGCTGGGCGGGTGCGGGTCGTTCATGTGCTGGATTGGTGCCGGTGAAAGGAATCGAACCCTCGACCTTCTCATTACAAGTGAGCTGCTCTACCAACTGAGCTACACCGGCGTGGCGCGCCCGGGGCGCGCGCAGGGACTGCATTGTAATGAAAAAAGGAGATTCTTTCCGGCGTGCATGCGCGTCATTCCGGGCGTGCGCCCGTCGCGCAACGCCGCTTGGCTTCCCAGCCGCCCAGGCGCTCCGCGCGCAGGGCGCGCCAGAATTCATCCGAGCAGAAATAGCCGCTGATGCCGCTGTGCGGATAGGCTGGCCTGACGCCGAATTGGCGCGGCAGGCGCCAGAAGCAGCGGTCCTGGATGGCGCCGCGGTCCAGCACCAGCGGCGTGCCCTTCAGGAACGAGAAACAGCCGCCGGCTTCGTAGCCGGCCCGGCCCATGCCTTTGGAGAACTCGGTCTTCTCGATGATGACGGCGTCCACGCGCGGCGGGCACAGCAGCAGGTGGTAGGTGCGGAACGGGCGGCTCTTGCGGCCGACGATCATGGTCTCGGCCTCGACCGGCAGGAAGCGGTGCGTGTCGGGCTCGAGCGTTTCCATCAGTTCGCGCACGCGTGCATTGACCAGGAACGGCCCGCCGTCCCATCCCACGATCGCGGGGACGCGGCCGGTGCTGCGCAAGGTCAGACGGATCTGGCGCGGGATGCGGGCAAGATCGTCGTCCGACAGGGTATCGAACAGGCACAGCTTGGCGACCAGCTGGCGGTCTATCTGCGGCATGAACTGGGTCGATACGCCGCCGGCGGGCGTCATTCCGATCAGGTACGGCATGGGCGGGGCATCACTCCTGGAAGGCCGGGGACGGTGTGCGCCGCAACGGACGCGGCAGGCCACGCGAGCGCGGTTCAGGCGTATGAGACGGGATTTTGCCCAGATATGCAAATGATACGCACTCTTATCCTGGGTTTCAAAAAATCGCCATGCAATGGCGAATCACGCCGGCGGCGGCCAGACGTGACCGCGCCGCCCGGGCCTGAGGCCGGGGCGGCGCGGGGGACCTGCCGGATTACTTGACGATGGTCAGGCGCGGACGCTTGGGCTCGTCGTCGCCGCCGTCATCGCCGGAGACGGCATCCGCCTCGGCTTCGGACGGGACGGTCTCGGACGTGTTCTGCGCGCCCGGAGCCGGCGGCTCGTAGGGCTGCACTTCGAAGCCCATGCCGGCGCCGGTTTCGCGCGCATAGATGGCGCTGACGGCGCCCACCGGCACGTAGACGTTTTCGGTCACGCCGCTGAAGCGGGCCTGGAATTCGATGAATTCGTTGCCCAGCACCAGACGGTTGGTGGCCAGCGTACCCACGTTCAGGGTGATCTGGCCGTCGCGCACGTGGGCGACGGGCACCATGGTGTGCTCGTCGACCTGCACGGTGATGTACGGCGTGTAGCCGTTATCGGTGCACCATTCGTGCAGCGCGCGGATCAGATACGGTTTGGTCGAAGTTTCACCCATCACGCGGCAACCTTAGCGACGCATCACTTTTTCCGAAGGCGTCAGCGCTTCGATGTAGGCCGGGCGCGAGAAGATGCGTTCGGCGTACTTTTGCAGCGGAGCCGCGTTCTTGGGCAGTTCGATGCCGTAGTGGTCCAGGCGCCACAGCAGCGGGGCCACGGCCACGTCGAGCATGGAGAATTCCTCGCCCAGCATGTACTTGTTCTTGAGCAGCATCGGGGCCAGCTGGGCCAGGCGGTCGCGAATGTTCTGGCGGGCGTTGGCCAGCTTCTTCTCGTCGGGCTTGGCGCTGCGGTCTTCCAGCGTCGAGACGTGGACGAACAGCTCTTTCTCGAAGTTGTACAGGAACAGGCGGGTGCGGGCGCGCATGACCGGATCGGCCGGCATGAGCTGCGGGTGCGGGAAGCGCTCGTCGATGTACTCGTTGATGATGTTCGACTCGTACAGGACCAGGTCGCGCTCGACCAGAATGGGCACTTGACCGTACGGGTTCATCACCGAGATGTCTTCGGGCTTGTTGTACAGGTCGATGTCGCGGATCTCGAAATCCATGCCCTTTTCAAACAACACGAAGCGGCAGCGTTGCGAAAACGGACACGTGGTTCCGGAATAGAGCACCATCATGGCGATAAATCCTTTATGAAAAACGAAAGGCCAGCGCCCTAATCTAGCAGGCGCTGGCCCCGATTGCCAGGCGGGGGGTAGGCGTACAGCCCTAACCCGCCATTATCCACCCTGGCGAAAATGGGGGCGGATACGCCTGGCGGGGCGTTGCGGTTAGCGCACGTGTTTCCAGTAAGAGGCGTTCAGGCGCCACATCACCAGGAAGAACAAGAGCAGGAACAACATGACACCGACGCCCAGCTGGACGCGGAAGGTCTGGACGGGTTCGGCCATCCAGGACATGAACGCGGTCAGGTCGGCGACGTCGTTGTCGTATGTTGCGATTTGGGCCGGGTTGGCGGCCTTGAATTTGGCCTCGAAGGTGGCATGGCCGTGGTAGCTGGCTACCGGCTCGGCCTTGACCGTGGAAAAACCTTGCGCATCGTACACCGTCGTGACCCGTTCCCACGACTTCGGCGCGCCTTCCTTGCCTTCGACCTCGTGCATCGCCACCGTGGTCAGCTCGCGCGGACCCTGGCGTTCCCACAGCGCGTGCGGCATGCCCACGGCCGGGAAGACCAGGTTGTTCCAGCCCGTGGCGCGCGAGGTGTCGCGGTAGAACGTACGCAGATAGGTGTAGATGTAGTCGGAACCCGAGGGGCCGGCGTTGACGGATTTGGCGCGGGCGATCACGGACAGGTCCGGGGGCGTCGTGCCAAACCGCTTCTTGGCGTCCTTGGCGGTCATGGCGACATTCATCATGTCGCCGACCTTTTCGCCGGTGAACAGCAGGCTTTCCTTGATTTGCTGGTCGGTCAGGCCAATGTCCTTGAGCTTGTTGTAGCGCATCGACGATGCGCTGTGACAGTTCAGACAGTAGTTGACGAACAGCTTGGCGCCGTTTTGCAGCGACGCCATGTCGTTGACGCGGTAAGGCGCCTTGTCCAGCGGATAGCCGCCCTCGGCGGCGAACGTGGCGGTACACGTGAGCAGCATCAACGCCACGGCACCAATCAGCTTCTTGATCATGGTCAGTCCGTTATTTTCGTGGGCTCAGTGGGCGTGGAACGTCACGCGGTCGGGCACTTTCTTGAAAGTGCCCAGGCGGCTCCAGACCGGCATCAGGAAGAAGAATGCCAGGTACAGCAGCGTGCCGATCTGCGACGTGATGTTCAACGGCGGACTGGGCGGCTGCGTACCGATGTAGCCGAGCACCAGGAAGTTGACCATGAAGATGCCGTAGATCCACTTGTGCCAGGTGGGGCGGTAGCGGATCGACTTGACCGGCGAATGGTCCAGCCACGGCAGGAAGAACAGGATGACCACGGTGCCGCCCATGGCGACCACGCCCCAGAACTTGGCGTCGATCACGCGCAGCAGCACGGCCACGACGATCAGGATGCCGGGGACGGCGATGCGCATGAAGCCCTTCAGGTTGCTCTTGAGGAGCAGCGCGATGGCGCCCAGCACCGAGGCACCGGCCAGCACCCACGTGAACTCGTCGGTGGTGGCGCGCAGCATCGAGTAGAACGGCGTGAAGTACCAGACCGGGGCGATGTGCGGCGGCGTCTTGAGCGAGTCGGCCGGGATGAAGTTGTTGAACTCCAGGAAGTACCCGCCCATTTCCGGCGCGAAGAACACGATGAAGGCGAACACCAGCAGGAAGCCCGCGACGCCGACCAGGTCGTGCACCGTGTAGAACGGATGGAACGGAATGCCATCTTTCGGGCGACCGTACTTGTCCTTGGGGCCTTCCTTGATCTCGATGCCGTCCGGGTTGTTCGAGCCGACTTCGTGCAGCGCCACCAGGTGGGCCGCCACCAGGCCCACCAGCACCAGCGGAATGGCGATGACGTGGAAGGCGAAGAAGCGGTTCAGCGTGGCGTCGGACACGACGTAGTCGCCGCGGATCCAGATCGACAGCTCGGGGCCGATGAACGGGATGGCCGCGAACAGGTTCACGATCACCTGTGCGCCCCAGTAGGACATCTGGCCCCACGGCAGGAGGTAGCCGAAGAATGCTTCGGCCATCAGACAGAGGAAGATCGCGACGCCGAAGATCCAGACCAGTTCACGCGGCTTGCGGTACGAGCCATAGAGCAGGCCGCGCAGCATGTGCAGGTAGACGACGACGAAGAACATCGAGGCGCCGGTCGAGTGCATGTAGCGCACCAGCCAGCCCCACGGGACTTCGCGCATGATGTATTCGACGGATTGGAACGCGCGCTCGGCGTCCGGTTTGTAGTGCATGACCAGGAAAATGCCGGTCACGATCTGCAGCACCAGCACCAGGAGTGCCAGCGAGCCGAAGAAATACCAGAAGTTGAAGTTTTTCGGTGCGTAGTATTCGGACAGATGCGCTTTCCAGGTGGAGGTCACCGGGAAGCGCCGATCCAGCCAGCCCAACAGGCCTGTCGTCTCGACGGTTTTCTCGCCAGCCATGTAACGGCTCCTTCTCTAATACGTGGCGTATTTGTTTTACTTACGTAATTCGGGAAAAAAGCGCGACGCGTGCGTCAGGCCTTGTTGTCTTCATCGACGCCCACGATGATGCGGGAGTCGGTGAGATACTGGTACGGCGGAACTTCGAGATTATCGGGAGCGGGCTTGTTCTTGTAGACCCGGCCTGCCAGGTCGAACGTGGAGCCGTGGCACGGACAGAGGAATCCGCCTTGCCAGGAAGCGCCCATGCCGCCACTGCCGCCTGTTTCGAAGTGCGAGGTGGGCGAGCAGCCCAGATGGGTACAGATGCCAACACAGACGAACAGTTCGGGCTTGCGTGACCGACCTTCGTTTTCTGCGTATTTGGGAGTGAAGCCGGGCCGTTTGGAGTTGGGATCCGCCAGGAGCGCGTCCTGGGTCTTGAGGCCGGCGATCTGTTCAGGAGACCGGTGGATGATCCAGACCGGCTTGCCACGCCATTCCACGGTTTTCATGGTGCCGACGGGAATGTCGCCCACGTCGACTTCGACGGGGGCGCCGGCGGCGCGGGCTTTTTCAGAAGGGGAAAACGTGCTCACAAGCGGTATTGCCGTTGCGACACCTGCTACGCCACCCACAGCACAGGCGGTGGTTACCCAGAAACGTCGCGAAGGATCGGGCGGCAGATTTGGATCAACCGCACCGTCATCATCATGCACCAGCGTATCCTGACTCATCTTCCTATCCTTGTTGATGCGCCCGCTCTACGAGTAGCATCACTTCTGCGGCATCGGCTTCGCGGGAATATGTAACAACATAGCAACCGCGTATTATAGCGCCAGCCTACTGGTGGGCGTATCACGAAGGGAGTGCTTTTATGAGCAAAGCGACTGGTTTCGTCAAAGAATTCCGAGATTTCGCTGTCAAAGGCAATGCGGTCGATTTGGCGGTTGGTGTGATCATTGGGGCGGCTTTCGGCAGAATCGTCGACTCACTGGTCAAGGATATCGTCATGCCGCTGGTGAACTTCGTGCTTGGCGGTTCCGTCGATTTTTCGAACAAGTTCCTGGTGCTGTCGATGCCGGCCGGTTACAACGGGCCGATGACGTATGCCGATCTGACCAAGGCGGGGGCGAACGTTTTCGCGTGGGGGAATTTCGTCACGATCATCATCAACTTCGTGTTGCTGGCGTTTGTGATCTTCTGGATGGTGAGGGCCATCTACAAGGCGCGCACCAAGGCCGAGGAAGCGCCGGCGCCCGCCGCGCCTGCTGCCACGCCCGAGGATGTGGCGTTGTTGCGCGAGATTCGGGATTTGTTGAAGAAGCAGCCTTGAGGTGAATGGAAGAGCGCCCTGCGGGGCGCTTTTTTATTGGTTCAGCGGTTGTTTGTTTGCGGACGTTGCGGGCTTCGTAGGCCGCCCGGCGCGGGTGGCGCACAGGCGGGTGCGCCTGCGATTGCGGTCCGGAGCGTTCGCTCCGGACTGCCCCGTCCTCAACCTCGTCCTCGCCTGCGGCGACTCCTTCGGTTTCCGTCGGGCGCATCTGACGGCGCGCCCGCCTGTGCGCCACCCGCGCCGGGCTACCGGTTTCGAGGTTTCATGCGCTGCTGGACCGAAGGGGCATGGGAGAGGGTTGTGGTGCCCGCCAAAGCCGGCTGCGCGGGCAGCCGGCTTTGGCATACGTGCTTCTGAGGGCGTGGGAGGGTGTGCGCTGCGCGCTTGCGGGGCGGAGGGGGCCGGTTACACCGGGTTGTCCAGGTCTACGAATTCCACCTTGATGCCGAAGCGTTCGGCCACGGCCTGGCCTAGCGCTTGGATGCCGTAGCGTTCGGTGGCGTGGTGGCCGGCGCCGAGGAAGGCGACGCCGGTTTCCTGGGCGAGGTGGAAGGTGGATTCGGAGGCTTCGCCGGTGATGTAGGCGGTGGCGCCGGCGTCGATGGCGTCGGCGAGCATGCCTTGGGCGCCGCCGGTGCACCAGGCGATGCGGGCGACGGGCTGGTCGGGGTTGCCGACGACCAGGGGCTGGCGGCCCAGGCGTTGCTGGATGCGGGCGGCGAGCTGGCCGACGGTGGCCAGGTCGGGGGCGGTGCCCAGCCAGACCAGATTGTCGGGGCCACAGGTGCGCGGCGCGCCATCGTCGCGGCGCTCGGGTTCCAGGCCGAGGACGCGGGCCAGCTGGGCGTTGTTGCCCAGGGTGGGATGGGCGTCCAGGGGCAGGTGGTAGGCGTAGAGATTGAGGTCGTTCTTCAGGGCCAGCGCCATGCGGGTGCGGCGGGTGCCGATGACGCGGCGGTCCTCGTTGCGCCACATCCAGCCGTGGTGGACCAGCACCGCGTCGGCGCCGCGTTCGACGGCGATGCGCAACAGGGCTTCGCTGGCGGTGACACCGGTGATAATGTGTCCGACTTCGGATCGGCCTTCCACCTGCAGCCCGTTGGGGCAGTAGTCCTTGAAACGGGCGGCTTGCAGGGTGTCGTCCAGCCAGGCGGCCAGGACGTGGGAGTCCACTTTACTCATTGCTAGTCCTATCAGAAACATGCGCCGATATTGGCTGATCTTCGCTCAGGCCGTCACGGTCTGCCTGGGTATTCTATTCGTCGTCACCACCTTGCGGCCGGATCTGCTGCGGCTGGTCGGGCCGGACGCCGCGCCCGCGGCGACGCTGCCACCGGTTGCCGCGGCCGCGCGGCCGGTGGCGGGGACGGTGTCCTATGCCGATGGCGTGGCGCGCGCCGCGCCGTCGGTGGTCAATGTCTACACCACCAAGCACGTGGACGTGCCGCTGGTGCCGCTGCCGGACGATCCGATCCTGCGCCAGCTGTTCGGCCAGGTGCCGGGCGTGAGCCGGCGCCAGGCCAGCACCAGCCTGGGCTCGGGCGTGGCGGTCAATCACGATGGCTATGTGCTGACCAATTATCACGTGGTGCAGGCGGCCGACGCCATCGAGGTGGCGCTGGCGGACGGGCGCAAGGACACGGCCAAGGTGGTGGGCGCCGATCCGGACACCGACCTGGCGGTGCTGAAGCTGGCCAGTCTGCGCAACCTGCCGGCGGCCACGCTGGCGCCGGACCGCGGCCTGCGGGTGGGCGACGTGGTGCTGGCGATCGGCAATCCGTTCGGCGTGGGGCAGACCACCACGCAGGGGATCGTGTCGGCGCTGGGCCGCAACGGGCTGGGCCTGAATACCTACGAGAACTTCATCCAGACCGATGCCGCCATCAATCCGGGCAACTCGGGCGGCGCGCTGGTGGATGCGCAGGGCAACCTGGTGGGCATCAACACCGCGATCTATTCGGAGTCGGGCGGGTCGATGGGCATCGGTTTCGCCACGCCGATCGACATCGCCCGCAAGGTCATGGACGAGATCGTCAAGACCGGCGGCGTCAAGCGCGGCTGGCTGGGCGTGGAGCCGCAGGACCTGACGGCCGAACTGGCGCGCGCGTTCCAGCTGGAGCGCGATGCCCGCGGCGTGATCATCGCCGGCGTGCTGCGCGACGGCCCGGCCGCCAAGGGCGGCCTGCGCGTGGGCGACATCGTGCAGACGGTGAACGGCAAGCCGATGATGGACACGTCGGGGCTGCTGGCCGAGATCGCGCAGCTGACGCCGGGACAGCGCGCGACGCTGGGCGTGTTGCGCGGCGGCAAGGTGGCCGAGCTGACGGTGATGGTGGGCACGCGCCCGGGGTTGCCGCGATAACGTGGCGGTCGCTGGGGGATACGCCAGCCAGGCGATGACCGCGGACGAGACAGCCAGGCGACCGTCGCGGACGAGAGTCGGAAGTGGCGGGCGAGCCGTCGATGCCGCTATGGGCGGGCCTGAGACTGCCGCGATGCGCCAGCGCGGCGCGGACGGCAAGGGGCATCGAGCACCAGGCGCACCACTTGCAGCACGCGCTTGCGCATGGCCTCGGGCTGGTGCTTCAGCAGCGCGCAGATTTCCGCGCTGTAGGCGTCGGATTGAGTGTCTTCCTGGACCGGGGGCGCGGCGGCGGTCTGCACGACCATGCCGTCGGCCAGCCAGGGCACCTGCGTGTCCAGCGCCTGCGCCAGCCGCAGCAGCGTGGCGCGGGTGGGCGCATAGCCTCCCTCGCGGGTGAGGATGCGGTGGATGCAGGACTGCGGCACGCCGGAGATGCGGGCGAGCTGGTTCTGGCTTTTGATGCCGCGCCACCGCATCAGGGTGCGCAGGCGTAGGGCGAGCGACATGGCCGCAATGTAAGTTTGCAGCCCGCGCGGGACAAGCGGAAACCGTCCGTTTGTGCAAAAAAAACGGGGGCCATCGGCCCCGCTTCGCTTGAACGCGCGGCGCTCAGTTGCGTTCGGTCAGCGAGCCATCGTTGGCGGCCTCGTCGGCCCCGGCCTTGGGCGTGACCATGCGCGCGCAGATCAGTCCCAGCTCGTACAGCAGGCACAGCGGCACCGCCAGCATGAACTGGCTGACCACGTCCGGCGGCGTCACCACCGCGGCGATGATGAAGGCGCCGACCACCACGTAGCCGCGCGCGCTCTTGAGCTTGGACAGCTCCACCACGCCCATGCGCACCAGCAGCACCACGGCCACCGGCACCTCGAAGGTGATGCCGAACGCCATGAACATGGTCATGACGAAGCTCAGGTAGGCCTCGATGTCCGGCGCCGGCGTGATCGATTGCGGCGCGAAGGTGGCGATGAAGTGGAAGACCGTGCGGAACACCACGAAATAGCAGAACGCCATGCCCGCGATGAACAGCAGCGTGCTGGAGATGATGAGCGGCAGCGCCAGGCGCTTCTCGTGCTTGTACAGGCCGGGCGCGACGAAGGCCCAGGCTTGGTACAGCACCACCGGCAGCGCCACGATGAAGGCGGCCATCATGGTGACCTTGACCGGCACCATGAAGGGCGTGATGACGCCGGTGGCGATCATGCGCGTGCCCTGCGGCAGCGAGGCCAGCATGGGCTGGGCCAGCACGTCGTAGATGGCGGAGGCGCCGGGGTAGATGAACAGGATGACGAACACCACCACCACCGCGCCGACGGCGCGCAGCAGGCGGGTGCGCAGTTCGACCAGGTGGGAGATGAAGCTTTCCTGCTGGCCGTCTTCTTGGGAGGCGTCCTGGGTCACGTTGCGGTTCCGGGGGGCGTGGCGGGCTTGGGGGCCGGCGGGTTGTCGCTGGCGGCGGGCGCGTTGGCCGCGGGCGCCGGGGTCGGCGCGGGTTGCGGGGCGGGAGCGGGCTGGGCGGCTGGCGCGGCGGCGGGCGGATCCAGGTCCAGGCTCAGGTTCGGGTTGGGCGGCGCGATGATGCGCGGCGGCTCGGCCGACGAGGCCGGCGTGGCGCCGGTGCCTGCGGTATTGGCGGGCGTGGCGTGCGGGTCGGCGGGGGCGGCGGATTCGGCGCCGGCCGTCAGCGCGGGCTTGCCGCTGGCTTCGCGGGCGACTTCGTCGAGCTCGGCGCGGAATTGCTGCACCGGCTCCTGCAAGGCGTTGTGGGTATCGTTCAGGGACTGGTGCACATCCTGTGCCGCGGTCTCCATTTCGCTCTTGAATTTGCGCAGTTCGTCCAGCTCGATCTCGCGCTGGATATCGGATTTCACGTCATTGACGTAACGCTGCGCGCGGCCCAGCAGGTGGCCGACCGTACGGGCGACCTTGGGCAGGCGTTCGGGGCCGATGACGATCAGCGCGACGACGCCGATCACCATCAGTTCAGTGAGGCTGACATCAAACATTCGACGGCCGCTCGGGAATTGAGGCAATTAGGGCCGGCCGGTTCAGGCCGGGCCCGGGGGAGCAGGCGCTCAGGTGTTGGACTTTTCCTTGGCCTGCACGTCGATGGTGTCGCCGGCGACGCGCTGCTGGACGATGGGCTCGGCCGGCTTCTCGCCGTTGGCGTCCTTCATGCCTTCCTTGAAGCCCTTGACGGCGCCGCCCAGGTCGGAACCGATGTTGCGCAGTTTCTTGGTGCCGAAAATCAGCGCCACAATGACCAGAACGACCAGCCAATGCCAAATGCTAAAGCTACCCATGATGGTTCTCCGTATTACGCAGTGGGGGCCATGCGCCCTTTCCAGGGTCGCTGACCGCCGATGATGTGGAAATGCAGATGCGGGACTTCCTGGCCGCCTTCGACGCCAGAATTGATCATGATGCGAAACCCGCCATCAGGGCCCGGGGTGCAACCGTTTTCAGCGGCAAGCCGCGGCGCCAATGCCATCATTCTACCCAACCAACCTGCGTCCTCGGCCGTAATATCCTGCATGGATGTGACATGACGTCGAGGGATCAGCAATAAATGCACCGGCGCGGCCGGGTTGATATCGTGGAATGCAACAAAGTCCTCGTCCTCGTAGACCTTCTTGGACGGGATCTCGCCGGCGGCGATCTTGCAGAAGATACAGTTGGCGCTCATTTTTGCGGTTCCGTGTCAGTCCTGGGGACGGCTGGCCTTCTCGGCCAGGCCCGACAGCCCTTCGCGGCGGGCCAGTTCGGCCAGCACGTCGTCGGGCCGCAGGTTGAAGTGCGTCAGCGCGACCAGGCAATGAAACCACAGGTCGGCGGTTTCGCTGACGATGCGCTCGGGCACGCCATCCTTGGCGGCCATGACCAGTTCGGTGGCTTCCTCGCCGATCTTCTTGAGGAAGGCGTCGGGGCCTTTGGACAGCAGCTTGGCCGCGTACGAGGCCTTGGGGTCGCCGCCATTTTCGGGGCGGCGGGTTTCCAGGGTGTCGGCGATGCGGGCCAGGATGTCGTGGGCGGTCAGGGGCGAATCGGTCATTTGTAGATCAGCTCGGGGTCTTTCAGCACCGGGTCGACCGTGACCCAGGTGGCCTGGTCGGTCTGGCCTTCCAGGCGGCGGTAGAAGCAGCTGGCGCGGCCGGTGTGGCAGGCGATGCCGCCTTCCTGGTGCACCTTGAGCAGCACCACGTCGCCGTCGCAGTCCAGGCGCAGCTCGTGCACCTGCTGCACGTGGCCGGATTCCTCGCCCTTGCGCCACAGGCGCTGGCGCGAACGCGACCAGTACACCGCGCGGCCGGTGGCGGCGGTCTCGGCCAGCGATTCGCGGTTCATCCAGGCCACCATCATGATCTGGCCGTTGTCGGCGTCCTGCGCGATGGCGGGGATCAGGCCGTTTTCGTCGAAGACGACGTCGGCCATCCAGCTGGGTTCGTTGCTCATCTTCACATCCTCACTGCAATGCCCTGCTCGGCCATGAAACGCTTGCACTCGCCGACCGTGTGCTGGCCGAAGTGGAAAATACTGGCGGCCAGCACCGCGCTGGCGCGGCCCGTGGTGACGCCGTCGGCCAGATGCTGCAGCGAGCCGACGCCGCCCGAGGCGATGACGGGCACCGGCACCGCGTCGGACACGGCGCGGGTCAGTTCCAGGTCGAAGCCCGACTTGGTGCCGTCGCGGTCCATGCTGGTCAGCAGGATCTCGCCGGCGCCGTAGGCGGCCATGCGGCGGGCCCATGCCACGGCGTCCAGCCCGGTGGCCTTGCGGCCGCCATGGGTGAACACTTCCCAGCGCGGCGGTTCGCCCGCGGCCGAGACCCGGCGCGCGTCGATCGCCACCACCACGCATTGCGAGCCGTGGTAGTCGGAGGCCGCGCGCACCAGTTCCGGATTGGCCACGGCGGCGCTGTTGATGCTGATCTTGTCGGCGCCGGCGTTGAGCAGGCGCTGGATGTCCGACACCTGGCGCACGCCGCCGCCCACCGTCAGGGGGATGAAGACCTGCGAGGCGACCTGCTCGATGATGGGCAGGATCAGGTCGCGGCCATCGCTGGTGGCGGTGATGTCCAGGAAGGTGAGCTCGTCGGCGCCCTGCTCGTTGTAGCGGCGGGCGATCTCGACGGGATCGCCGGCATCGGCGAGGTTGACGAAGTTGACGCCCTTGACGACCCGGCCGGCGGTGACGTCAAGGCAGGGAATGATGCGGCGGGTCAGCGCGCTCTGGGCGGGCGCGCCCGCCCCGGAGGTACTGCTGGAGGTGGTCATTTGGCCAATTCGTCGGCGCGGGCCTGCGCCGCCTGGAAGTTGAGCGTGCCTTCGTAGATGCTGCGGCCCAGGATGGCGCCTTCGACGCCCTCTTCCTCGACGGCGCACAGCGCTTCGATGTCCTGGATGCCGGCGATGCCGCCCGAGGCGTACACGGGGATGCGCACGTGCTGCGCCAGGCGCACGGTGGCCTCGACGTTCACGCCCGACAGCATGCCGTCGCGGCCGATGTCGGTGTAGATGATGGCTTCGCAGCCGTAGTCCTCGAACTTCTTGGCCAGGTCGAGCACGTCGTGGCGGGTCAGCTTGCTCCAGCCGTCGGTGGCGATCTTGCCGTCGCGGGCATCCAGGCCGACGATGATCTGGCCGGGGAAGGCGCCGCAGGCGTCCTGCAGGAAGCCCGGGTTCTTGACCGCGGCGGTGCCGATGATGACGTAGGAAATGCCGGCGTCGAGGTAGCGCTCGATGGTGTCGAGGTCGCGGATGCCGCCGCCGATCTGGACGGGGATGTCGTCGCCGACGGCGTCCAGGATGGCCTTGATGGGCGCTTCATTCTTGGGCTTGCCGACGACGGCGCCGTTCAGGTCGACCAGGTGCAGGCGGCGCGCGCCCTGTTCGAGCCATTTGGAGGCCATGGAGGCGGGGTCTTCGGAGAACACCGTTACATCGTCCAGGTCGCCCTGGCGCAGACGCACGCAGCGTCCGTCTTTGAGATCGATGGCGGGGATCAGCAGCATGGTGGGCAGCGGGAAAATATGGGGTTGAACGGGCTGCAGCGTGTGTGCCGCAGCGGAGTGCTAGTGGCTTACGGCTGCCAGTCTACAAAATTGCGATACAGGCGCAAACCGTGCTCGGCGCTCTTCTCGGGGTGGAACTGCACCGCGAAAATGTTAGCTGCCGCCACCGCGCAGGTAAAGGCGACGCCATAATCGGTTTCACCAACGGTCAGGCTCGTATCGGCCGGGTCGGCGTAATAACTATGGACGAAATAGAAATGCGTGTCGTCCGGAATGCCGTCCCAGATAGGGTGAGAGCGCGTCTGGCGGACTTTGTTCCATCCCATGTGCGGGACTTTCAGCAGTTCGGGACGGGCGTCGACCGGGCCGGCGGCGCCGGTGTCGGCCAGGCAGGCCTGGTCGTCGCCGGCGGCCAGGTCGGCGAAGCGCGGACCGGCAAAGCGCCGCACCACGCCGGGGAACAGGCCCAGGCACGGGGTGGCGCCCTCTTCGCTGGCGTCGAACAGCATCTGTTCGCCCACGCAGACGCCCAGCAGCGGCTTGCTGCGGGCGGCCTTGACGACCGCTTCGCGCAGGCCGGATTCATTCAGGGTGCGCATGCAGTCCGCCATGGCGCCCTGCCCGGGAAACACCACGCGGTCGGCCGCGTCGATTTCATGGGGCTGGTTGCAGATGCGGATGTCCGCGTCGGGGGCGGCGTACTTGAGCGCGCGCGCGACGGAGTGGAAATTGCCCATTCCGTAGTCGACGATGGCGATAGTGGTCACTTCGATTTACCTGATGCGTGGCGGGAGGTCGCGGACGTTACAGCACGCCCTTGGTCGAGGGGACGACGTCGCCCATGCGCGGGTCGACTTCGATGGCCATGCGCAGCGCGCGGCCACAGGCCTTGAAGACCGTCTCGCATTGGTGGTGGGCGTTGGTGCCGCGCAGGTTGTCGATGTGCAGGGTGATCAGCGCGTGGTTGACCAGGCCCTGGAAGAATTCGCGCGTCAGGTCGACGTCGAAGGCGCCGATGTGCGAACGCGTGAAGGGGATGTGGTATTCCAGGCCGGGACGGCCCGAGAAATCGACCACCACGCGCGACAGCGCTTCGTCCAGCGGCACGTAGGCGTGGCCGTAGCGGCGCAGGCCGGCCTTGGTGCCGACCGCCTTGGCGATGGCCATGCCCAGCGTGATGCCCACGTCTTCCACCGTGTGATGCGCATCGATGTGCAGGTCGCCCTCGGCCTTGATGTCGAGGTCGATCAGGCCGTGGCGCGCGATCTGGTCCAGCATGTGGTCCAGGAAGGGCACGCCCGTGTCGATCGTCTGCTTGCCGGTGCCATCCAGGTTGATGGCCACGCGGATGCGGGTTTCGTTGGTGTTGCGGGTGATCTCTGCGGTACGCATGTCAGGACTCGATTAGGCACTCAGGATGTCTTGCAGTGCCGATAGCAAAGCGGCGTTCTCGTCCGGGGAACCTACCGAGATGCGGAGGCAGCCGGCCAGGAGCGGATGGGCGTTGGAGAAGTTACGAACCAATATTTTGCGCTGTTTCAAGGCAAGATGCACGGCGTTGCCGTCCAGCTTGCCGGAAAAGCGGGCGAGTACGAAGTTGGCGGCGGAAGGGAATACCCTGACGCCGGGCAGCGCCGCCAGGGCCGCGGCCAGCGGCTCGCGGTCGGCGCGCAGGCGGGCGGCCTGCGCGTCCAGCACCGGCTTGTGGCGCAGCACCGTCAGCAGCGCGGCCTGGGTCAGCACGTCCAGGTTGTAGGGCGGGCGCACCTTGTCCAGCTCGGCGACCCAGTCGGGATGGCCGGCCAGGTAGCCGAAGCGCAGGCCCGCCAGGCCGATCTTGGACACCGTGCGCATCACCACCACGTTGGGCGCGTCCAGCAGGCGCGGCATCCAGCTGCGGTCGGTGAAGGGCTGGTAGGCCTCGTCCACCACCACCAGGCCGGGGGCGGCGGCGATGATGGCGGCCATGTCGGCGTCAGACCAGGCGCCGCCGGTGGGGTTGTTGGGCACGGCCAGGAACACCACCTTGGGCTGGTGCTCGCGGATCGCGGCCAGCATGGCCGGAAGATCCAGGGACAGATCGTCGGCGAGCGGCACGCCGACGAAGCGGGCGTGGTCGAAGCGCGCCGCCATGTCGAAATAGACGAACGACGGCCACGGCGCCAGCACCACCTCGCCCGGGTTGCAGCAGGCCTGCACCACGATGTGGATCAACTCGTCCGAGCCGTTGCCGAACAGCACGCCGGCGGCCGCGGGCACGCCGAAGGCCGCTTTCACGGCCTGGCGCAGTTCGGACAGGTCGGCGGCCGGGTAGCGGTTCAGCGGCGTATCGCGCAGCACGCGGGCCAGGTCGTCGCGCACCGCCTCGGGCAGTTCGTAGGGCGACTCCATCGCGTCCAGCTTGATGCAGCCTTCGGCGTGCGCCACCGGATACGCGCTCAGTTCACGGATGTCGGGCCGGATGGTGCCGGCGATGCGGCCGGCGACCTCGCTCATGGCTGGTCGATCCGGTACTGGGCGCTGGCGGCGTGGGCCTGCAGGCCTTCGCCCAGCGCCAGTTCGGCGGCGATGCGGCCGAGCGTCTGGGCGCCCTGGTGCGAGACCTGGATCAGGCTGGAGCGCTTCTGGAAGTCATAGACGCCCAGCGGCGACGAGAAACGGGCCGTGCGCGAGGTCGGCAGCACGTGGTTGGGGCCGGCGCAGTAGTCGCCCAGGGCTTCCGAACTGAAGCGGCCCATGAAGATGGCGCCGGCGTGGCGGATCCTGGCGGTCCAGATTTCCGGTTGCTCGGTGGAGATCTCCAGGTGTTCCGGGGCGATGTCGTTGGCGATGCGGCAGGCTTCGTCCAGGTCGCGCACCTGGATCAGCGCGCCGCGGTTGGCCAGGCTGGTGCGCAGGATGTCGGCGCGCGGCATGGTCGGCAGCAGGCGGGCGATGGCGGCCTCGACCTCGGCGATGAAGGCGGCGTCCGGGCACAGCAGGATGGACTGAGCCAGTTCGTCGTGCTCGGCCTGCGAGAACAGGTCCATGGCGATCCAGTCGGCCGGCGTCTTGCCGTCGCAGATCACCAGGATTTCGCTGGGGCCGGCGATCATGTCGATGCCGACCACGCCGAACACGCGGCGCTTGGCGGCGGCCACGTAGGCGTTGCCCGGGCCGACGATCTTGTCCACGGCCGGCACGGTGGCGGTGCCGTAGGCCAGCGCGCCGACGGCCTGCGCGCCGCCGATGGCGAACACGCGGTCGACGCCGCTGATGGCGGCCGCGGCCAGCACGATCGGGTTGCGCGCGCCGTCCGGCGTGGGCGTGACCATGACCAGTTCCTGCACGCCGGCGACCTTGGCCGGGATGGCGTTCATCAGCACCGACGAGGGATACGCGGCCTTGCCGCCCGGCACGTACAGGCCGACGCGGTCCAGCGGCGTGACCTGCTGGCCCAGCAGCGTGCCGTCGGCCTCGGTGTAGGTCCAGGTCTCGGCGCGCTGGCGCTCGTGGTAGCGGCGCACGCGCTCGGCGGCGGCCTGCAGCGCGTCGCGCTGGGCGGCCGGCAGCGCGGCCAGGGCCGCATGCCAGTCGGCCTTGGGGATTTCGAGCGCGTCCGCTGACGCATGCGGCATGCGGTCGAAGCGCTGGGTGTATTCCACCAGCGCGGCGTCGCCGCGGGCGCGCACGTCGGCCAGGATGCCGGCGGCGGCGCGGTCGATGGACTCGTCCTCGGTGGCCTCGAAGGCCAGCAGCTTGGACAGGGCGGATGCGAATCCGGGATCGCGGGAGTCGAGACGATTGATCAGGGCCATGGCGTTCAGGCGGGTGGCGGACGCCGCGCGGGGCGGCGGCCTGGGTCAGGCGTTGCGGGAGGCGGCGCGCTCGAAAGCGTCCAGCAGCGGTTGCAGGCGTTCGCCGCGGGTCTTCAGCGCGGCCTGGTTGACGATCAGGCGCGAGGAGATCGGCATGATGTCCTCGACCGCGACCAGGTCGTTGGCGCGCAGCGTGCCGCCGGTGGACACCAGGTCCACGATGCAGTCGGCCAGGCCCACCAGCGGCGCCAGTTCCATCGAACCATACAGCTTGATGATGTCGACGTACACACCCTTTGAGGCGAAGTGTTCACGGGCTGACTGCACGTACTTGGTGGCCACGCGCAGGCGCGCGCCCTGGTGCACCGCGGCTTCGTAGTCGAAGCCGTTGCGCACGGCCACGGCCAGGCGGCACTTGGCGATGTTCAGGTCGATCGGCTGGTACAGGCCGCCGGGCTGCTGCGCGGCGTGCTCGATCAGCACGTCCTTGCCGGCGATGCCGAGGTCGGCCGCGCCGTACTGCACGTAGGTCGGCACATCCGAGGCGCGCACGATGATCAGGCGCAGGCCGGGATCGCTGGTCGGCAGGATCAGCTTGCGCGAGCTTTCGGGGTTCTCGGGCACCTCGATGCCGGCTTCCGCCAGCAGAGGCATGGTTTCTTCGAAGATGCGCCCCTTGGACAGAGCCAGGGTCAGGGGGGCGAGCGGGGCATTGCTCATGCCGATTCCTTGCCGGTAACGCGTTGAATATTGGCGCCCAGGGCGCGCAGCTTGACTTCCATCCGATCGTAGCCGCGATCCAGGTGGTAGATGCGGTCGACCAGCGTGTCGCCGTCGGCGGCCAGGCCGGCGATGACCAGGCTGGCCGAGGCCCGCAGGTCGGTGGCCATGACCGTCGCGCCCGACAGGCGAGCGATGCCGCGGACGATGGCGGTGTGGCCGTCGATGTCGATGTCCGCGCCCATGCGGCGCAGTTCCTGCACGTGCATGTAGCGGTTCTCGAAGATGTTCTCGACGATCACCGAGGTGCCTTCGGCCACCGTGTTCAGCGTCATCACCTGGGCCTGCATGTCGGTGGCGAAGCCGGGGTACTCATGGGTGCGAAAGCCGACGGCCTTGGGGCGCGTCGACATGGCGCCGCGGATCCAGTCGGGGCCGGTCTCGATGGTCAGGCCGGCTTCGGTCAGCTTGTCGAGCGTGGCGCCGAGGATGCCGGCGTCGGTGTTGCGCAGCACGATGTCGCCGCCCGCCGCGCCCACGGCGCACAGGAAGGTGCCGGCCTCGATGCGGTCGGAGATCACGCGGTGCTCGGCGCCGTGCAGGCGCTCGACGCCGTCGATCACGATGCGGTCGGTGCCGTGGCCCTGGATGCGGGCGCCCATCTTGATGAGCAGCTCGGCCAGGTCCACCACCTCGGGTTCGCGGGCGGCGTTTTCCAGCACCGTCTGGCCCTCGGCCAGCACCGCGGCCATCAGCAGGTTCTCGGTGCCGGTGACGGTGACCATGTCGGTGCGGATCGAGGCGCCCTTCAGGCGCTTGGCGCGCGCCACCACGAAGCCGTGCTCGATGCTGATGTCGGCGCCCAGGGCCGCCAGGCCCTTGATGTGCTGGTCCACCGGCCGCTGGCCGATGGTGCAGCCGCCGGGCAGGCTGACGCGGGCCTCGCCGAAGCGCGCCACCAGCGGACCCAGCACCAGGATCGAGGCGCGCATGGTCTTGACCAGGTCGTACGGCGCTTCGAGGCTGTCGACGCGGTCGGCCTGCAGCGTCACGATGCCGTCGCTGCCGCGCTCGGCGCGCACGCCCATGCGGCCCAGCAGGCGCAGCATGGTGGCGGTGTCGTTCAGGTGCGGGACGTTCGAGATGGTCAGCGCGTCGGCCGTCAGCAGGCCGGCGCACAGGATCGGCAGCGCCGAGTTCTTGGCGCCGGAGATGGTGATTTCGCCATGCAGCCGCGCGCCGCCGGTAATGCGGAGTTTGTCCATGGTCACTTGCCCGCCTGGGTGTATTCGGCCGGGGTCAGGGTGCGCATCGACAAGGCGTGGATCTCGGCCTTCATGCGGTCGCCCAGCGCCGCGTAGACCAGTTGATGGCGCTGGATCAGGCGCTTGCCTTCGAAGGCGGTGCTGACGATGACCGCGTCGAAATGCGAGCCGTCGCCCTGTACGTCGAGGTGTTCACAGGGCAGGCCGTCCGCGATGTATTGGCGGACTTGCGCGGGAGTGGGAAGCATGGACGTCAGTTCCTGAGTTTGTAGCCGCTGGCCAGGAGCCGCAGCGCATAGATCGAAAGCGCGAGGAACACCCCCGTCACCACCGCCAGGCTGCGCCAGGGGGAGACGTCCGACACCGAGAAGAATCCGTAGCGGAAGCCGTCGATGGTGTAGAAGATGGGGTTCCAGTGGGACACCCCCTGCCAGAAGGCCGGGAGCGTATGGATGGAATAGAACACGCCGGACAGGAAGGTGGCCGGCATGATGAGGAAGTTCTGGAACGCCGCCAGCTGGTCGAATTTCTCGGACCAGAGGCCGGCGATCAGGCCCAGCACGCCCATGATGCCGCAGGCCAGCACCGCGAACACCAGCAGCCACAGCGGATTGGACGGCACCAGCGAGACGAAGAACAGCGCCACCACCCACACGCACAGGCCCACGGCCAGGCCGCGCACCACGGCCGCCAGCACGTAGGCGGCGAAGATGTCGCGGTGCGACAGCGGCGGCAGCAGCATGAACACCAGGTTGCCGGTGATGCGGCTCTGGATCAGCGACGACGAAGGGTTGGCGAAGGCGTTCTGCAGCATGCTCATCATCATGAGCCCGGGGATCAGGAACGCGGTGTACGGCACGCTGCCGTAGACCATGACGCGCCCTTCCAGCACGTGGGCGAACACCAGCAGGTACAGCAGCGCGGTGATGACGGGCGCGGCGATGGTCTGGAAGCTGACCTTCCAGAAGCGCAGCAATTCCTTGCGCAGCAGGGTCGGAAAGCCCGAGCCCGCGTCCAGGCGGGGCTGCACCAGCGGCTGGCTGGCATTGGCGGCGGGCTGCGTCATTGCGGAATCTCTTCGGGTTGCGGGGCGTCGTCCTGGTGCATGATGCGCACGAAGGCGTCCTCGAGGTCGACGCCGCCGACGCGGGCCAGCAGCGCCTGGGTGGTGTCCAGCGCCACGATGCGGCCGCCCTTGAGCATGGCGATGCGGCCGCACAGGGCTTCCGCTTCTTCCAGGTAGTGGGTGGTCAGCATGATGGTGTGGCCGGCCTTGTTCAGGCGCGAGATGAATTCCCACAGGGTGCGGCGCAGGTCCACGTCGACGCCGGCGGTGGGTTCGTCCAGCACGATGACCGGCGGGCGGTGCACCAGCGCCTGCGCCACCAGCACGCGGCGCTTCATGCCGCCGGACAGCGCGCGCATGTTCGAGTTGGCCTTGTCGGCCAGGCCCAGGTTGAAGAGGATCTCGTCGATCCAGTCGTCGTTCTTGCGCAGGCCGAAATAACCGGACTGGATGCGCAGCGTCTCGCGCACGGTGAAGAACGGGTCGTAGACCAGTTCCTGCGGCACGACGCCCAGGGCCCGCCGTGCCGACTTGTAGTCGGCCACGACGTCGTAGCCACAGACGGTGGCGCGGCCGGCGGTGGCGTGCGCCAGCCCGGCCAGGATGGAAATGAGGGTGGTCTTGCCGGCGCCGTTGGGCCCGAGCAGGCCGAAGAACTCGCCGTGCTCGATGTTCAGGCTGACGTTGTCGAGCGCCTGGAAGCCGGCGCCGGGCGCGCGCCCGGTGAGCTTGCCCCAGCCGCTGCGGCGCGGCGAGTAGATTTTGGAGACGTTCTCAAGACTGACGGCAGACATGACGGCGGCGAGGGTGCCCGGCAAAGAGCGAATTGATCATTATATAAGCGCCCCGCTACGCGAGGCGCCGATAGCCCCGGCGGCCGTGGGGGCGCAGCGCGCTTATCCGTCCCTAAAAATGACAGGCCCGGCGGACCGCAGGGGCGCGCCGGGCCGGGACAAGCCGGACGGGATCGTTACTGGTTGCGCTGGTTCAGCGCCTGGATCAGGCCGTCGATGCCGTTCTGGTTGATCTGCTGGGCGAACTGGTTGCGGTAGTTCTCGATCAGCCAGATGCCTTCGACGTTCATGTCGTAGATCTTCCAGCCCTGGGGCGTCTTTTCCAGGCGGTAGTCGACGCCGACCGGCTGGCCGTTGGGCTGGCTGATGAGCGTGCGCACGACCACGTCGTCGGACTTGGGGTCGCCGCGGAACGGCAGGGCCGTGACCGTGGTGCCGGACGTGACGCGCGTCAGCGCGCCGCTGTAGGTGCGCACCAGCGTGCCGCGGAAGGCGTCGGCCAGGGCGGTCCGCTGCTGTTCGGTGGCCTGGCGCCAGTAGCGGCCGGCGGCCAGCCGCGTCGTCTTCTGGAAGTTGACGTAGGGCAGGATGTGTTCGTTCACGACCTGGTTGATGCGGGCGGTGTTGCCGGCCTTGACGGCGCCATCGGCCTTCAGGACGTCCAGGGCTTCATTGGCGGCGCCCAGCACGAACTGGTCAGGCGCGCCCTGCGCGTCGGGTTTCGCCTGCACGGCGGCGGATGCCGCCAGTCCCAGCAGGCCGGCAAACGCCAGGCGCTGGAGCAGGGGGAAAAAAGAAAACGACATGGAGACTCCTTGCAATACGGATAACGCGATCCGACAGCTTACTTGTTTGCGGGCTTCGCTGCCGCGTCGCCCTTGTCCTTGTTGGCGGGAGCGTCTTCGTCGTCTTCGTAGTTGGGCAGGGATTCGTCGTCCACGCGCTGGCCGTTGACCATCGCGGCGCGGCGCTGCAGGTAGGCATCGCGCACGAAGCTGTACGGATCCAGCGCCACGCGGTCGATGGTGTCGGTGGCGTTGAGCAGGCTGGCGCGCGTGTCGACCACTTCCAGGCCCCACAGCGAATTGCGCAGCGGCACATTGTCGATGGCGCTCACGCCCATGTAGCCGTGCATGCGGCCCTGCCAGTCGCCGACCAGGCCGACGCCGTCGCGCACGCTGGCCGAACCGAAGAACGGCAGCACCAGGTACGGACCCTGGCTGAAGCCCCAGACGCCCAGCGTGGTGCCGAAGTCGTTCGGGATCTTGCGCGCGCCGTTGGCCGAGGCGACGTCGAAGCAGCCGCCCACGCCCATGGTGGTGTTGAACAGGAAGCGGCCGAGCGTGTTGACGAAGTCGTGGCCGCGGCCCTGCAGGAAGCTGTTGGTGCCCGACCAGAGGTCGCCGACGTTGCTGAAGATGTTGTGGACACAGCTGCGCACCGGCTCCGGCGTGACGTAGGTGTAGGCCTGCGCCACCGGCTTGAAGACCGCGCGGTCGACGGTGTCGTTGAACTTGTAGACGCCGCGGTTGAAGCCTTCCCAGGGATCGCGCGGGTCCGGATGTTGCGGCGCGGCGCAACCGGCCATCAGTGCGCCGGCGGCGGCGACGGTGGCGATGCGGGAGAGAGCTTTCTTGTTCATGATCAGGGCATCCCTATCAGCAGATTTGTATTCTTATTGCAGCGTGCGTCAAGCATCGGGTTGTAGCCGGGCGTGACGGATCCTCTTTAATTCGGCGCTTTCGCTTCCGGGGCGCCAGCCGCGTTCGTGCCTTCCTTCTCGGCCGAGCCGTACAGGAACTTGCTGATCAGCTGTTCCAGCACCACGGCGCTTTGGGTATAGCGGATTTTGCCACCCTCGGCCAGATTGTCGTCTTCGCTGCCCGGCGTCAGGCCCAGGTACTGCTCGCCAAGCAGGCCCGAGGTGAGAATGGCCGCGGAGGAGTCCTTGGGAAACTGGTAGGCGGTTTCCAGGTTCATCGCGACGACCGCCTGGAAGGTCTTGTCGTCGAAGGAGATCTTGGAGATCCGGCCGACCACGACCCCGGCGCTTTTCACGGGCGCACGCACTTTGAGGCCGCCTACGTTATCGAAATTGGCCGTCAGCGTATAGGTGGGGGCAAAAGAAAAGGTGCTCAAGTTGCCGGCGCGCAACGCCAGGAACGCCAGCGCGGCCGCGCCCAGCAAGACGAACAGGCCTACCCAGAAATCGGTTTTTTCGCGAGACATGATCGATCCGTAATCAGTTTCCAAACATCAAGGCGGTCAGCAGGAAGTCCAGCCCCAGCACCGCCAGCGAACCCACCACCACCGTGCGGGTGGTGGCGCGGGCGACGCCTTCGGGGGTGGGCTTGGCCTGCCAGCCTTCGTAAAGCGCCACCAGCGTCACCGTGACGCCGAAGACCAGGCTTTTGATGACGCCGTTCAGGACGTCGTTCCAGACATCGACGCCGCCCTGCATCTGCGACCAGAAGGCGCCGGCGTCGACGCCGATCATCAGCACGCCGACCACCCAGCCGCCCAGGATGCCCACCATGGAGAACACGGCGGCCAGGATCGGCATGGCGATGATGCCGCCCCACAGGCGCGGCACCAGCACGCGGCGCATCGGGTCGACCGCCATCACTTCCATGGCCGACAATTGCTCGCCGGCCTTCATCAGGCCGATCTCGGCGGTCAGCGAGGTGCCGGCGCGGCCGGCGAACAGCAGCGCGGTCACCACCGGCCCCAGTTCGCGCACCAGCGACAGCGCCACCAGCAGGCCGAGCGATTCCTCGGCGCCGTAGCGGTTCAGCGTGTAATAGCCCTGCAGGCCCAGCACGAAGCCCACGAACATGCCGGACACGGCGATGATCAGCAGCGAAAAATTGCCGATGAAATGGATTTGCTGCGACACCAGCCGCGGCCGCGACAGCGCGATGCCGCTGCGCGCCAGCATGGCGCCGAAGAAACGGGTGAAGTAGCCGATGCCGGCGATGCGGGTGCGCACCCAGCCGCCCAGCGCGCTCACGGCGTTGTTGGATCCGCTCATGCCTTGCGCCCTTGTTGTTGCGACAGCCACTTCTGGAAGGCCGGCGTTTCGGGGTACTGGAACGCGACCGGACCGTCGGGTTCGCCCTTGAGGAATTGCTGCACGTAGGGGTCCTGCGAGGCCGACAGGCTCTCGGGACTGCCGGCGGCCTTGAGCTGGCCCTGCCCCACCAGGTAGACCTGGTCGGCGATCGCGAACGATTCGTGCACGTCGTGGGTGATCAGCACCGAGGCGCAACCCAGGCGGTCGGCCAGGCTGCGGATCAGGCGGGCGGTGATGCCCAGCGAGATCGGGTCGAGGCCGGCGAAGGGTTCGTCGTACAGGATCAGTTCGGGTTCCAGCACCACCGCGCGGGCCAGCGCCACCCGGCGGGCCATGCCGCCGGAGACTTCGGCCACCTTCAGGTGGGCGGCGGCGCGCAGGCCCACGGCGTCGAGCTTGTCGAGCACGCGGGCGGTGATTTCGGATTCGGCCAGCGTGGTGTGTTCGCGCAGCGGGAAGGCGACGTTCTCGAACACGTTCAGGTCGGTGAACAGCGCGCCCTGCTGGAACAGCACGCCCATGCGCTTGCGCAGGGACTGCAGCTCGGCGGGCGTGGCCCGGGCGATGTCCTGGCCGAACGCCAGCACGGTGCCCTGTTGCGCGATGAGCTGGCCGGTGGCGGCCCGCAGCAGCGTGGTCTTGCCGGAGCCCGAGCCGCCCATGATGGCGACCACCTGGCCCGAGCGCGCTTCCATGGAAATGTCGCGCAAGACGGTGAAATCACCGTAGCCTAGCGCCACACCTTCCAGGCGCAGGGCGAATTCCGGGGTGCTGCGGGTTTGATCGGGCATGGGCAACAAAAGGGTGTTTCGGTGGCGGGTGCCCTGCCGCCGCGCTCATGCGGGGCGGGTCATCCGGCCGGCGCGAGCGAGACGGGCTGCGTCGGGAAGCGCCCTGTTACTCATATGCCGGGGACGAGGAAAGACCCGTCGCACCCGGCGGCGAGGGGCCATTGTAGCCCGACCAATTGTCATCGCAGTGCGATATGACTGCCCATGGAACAGTGTTTTCGCCATTGGGAACAATCGATAGAGGCGCCCAGGGCCCCCGAACCGCCGGCGCCAGCGTCCGTCAGGCCGGGCCGCGGCCGCGCGCCGCGGCGGTTTCACGCGCCAGCCGCGCCACCAGCGCGGCCGTGCTCTCCCGCCGCGCCAGCGGCGCGCCCTGGCCGGCCCAGAGCGACAGGACGGCGATGTTGCCGGCCTGGCCGCCGGCGGTGCGCATCGGCCGGGTCAGCGCGTTCTGCAGCGGGTACGGCAGGATATCGTCCGAAATCTGGTCGGCGTCGCGCATGAAGGAATTCACGATGCCGCGCGCCGGCCGCCCGGAGAAGGCCCGGGTCACCCGCGACTGTTCCGCGCGCGAGGCCGGCAGCACCGCCTTGTAGGCGTCGCCGATGCCGGCTTCGTCCGTGGTCAGAAAAGCCGTCCCCATTTGTGCGGCGTCCGCGCCCAGGGCCAGCGCGGCGGCGATGCCGCGGCCGTCCATGATGCCGCCGGAGGCGATCACGGGGATCGACACCGCGTCGGCCACCTGCGGCACCAGGGCCATGGTGCCGATCAGCGAATGCTCGAAATCGTCCAGGAAGGTGCCGCGATGCCCGCCCGCCTCCGCCCCTTGGGCCACGACGGCGTCGACGCCGTCCTGTTCCAGGGCCACGGCTTCGCGCACGGTGGTGGCGGTGCCGACCGTCAGGATGCCCAGTTCGCGGCAGCGCGCCAGCGCGTCCGCCGGCAGGCGGCCGAAGGTGAAGCTCAGGACCGCCGGCTTCACGCGCAGCACGGCCTCGATCTGGCCGGGCAGCGGATCGGCCTGCGGGCCGGGCGCGACAGGCGCCGGCAGGCCCAGCTGGGCGTGGTAGCGCGCCAGCAACGCCAGCATGCGGCTGGCGTCGCCCTTGAAGGGCTGTTCGGGCACCGCCGCGAACAGGTTGATGCCGAACGGCCGGTCGGTGCGCTCGCGGATCGCTGCGGCGGTCGTCTCGATCTGCTCGGGCGTCAGGTAGGCGGCGCCCAGCGAACCCAGGACACCCGCCTTCGAGGCCTCCGACACCAGCGCCACCGTTGTCGCGCCGCCCGCCATGGGCGCCTGGATGATGGGGTGGTCGAGCTCGAGCAGATCGGAAAGGCGGGATGTCATGGGGATACTCCTGGTTGGCTTACTGCAGCTGGATGTTTCCAGCCTTGATGACCTGCGCCCACTTGGCCGTTTCGCTCTTGATGAACGCGCCGAATTCCTCGGGCGTGCCGCCGCCGGCCTGGCTGCCGGTGTCGGCGATGGCCTTCTGCACGTCGGGTTCCTTCAGGATGCGGTTGAACTCGGCGTTGAGCTTGGCGATGATGGGCGCCGGGGTGCCGGCGGGGGCGACGATGCCCTGCCAGTTATACGATTCGAAGCCCGGCAGGCCGGATTCGGCCATGGTCGGCACGTCCGGCAGCACCGCCAGGCGCTGGGCCGAGGTCACCGCGATCGGGTGGATCTTCTGGCCCTGGATGGCCGGCAGCGCCGAATAGCCCATCTCGAACATCATCGAGATATGGCCGCCCATCAGGTCGGTCGCGGCCAGGCTGCCGCCCTTGTAGGGCACGTGCACGATGTCGATCTTGGCCTGTTCGCGGAACATCTCGCCGGACAGGTGGTGCGCGCCGCCGACGCCGGACGAGCCGAACGACAGTTTGCCCGGCTGCTTCTTGGCCATGGCGATCAGGTCGGCCAGGGTCTTGACCGGCAGTTCGTTGTTCACGCTCAGCACCAGCGGACTGTTCTCGATCAGGATGACCGGCGCCAGGTCTTTCTGCGGGTTGTACGGCATGTCCTTCATCAACGACGGGTTGACCGCCATCGGCGCCAGGTTGCCGGTGCCGATGGTGTAGCCGTCGGGCGCCGCCTTGGCGATCAGGTTGGTGCCGACCACGCCGCCCGCGCCGGCCTTGTTCTCGACCACGATCGGCTGGCCCAGCGATTCGCCCAGCTTGCGCGCCAGCAGGCGCACGCGGGTATCGGCAAAGCCGCCCGGGGCGTAGGGCACGATCATGGTGATGGGCTTGGCGGGCCAGTCGGCGGCCTGGGCGTGGGCGGTGCCGCCAAGGGCGGCGAAGGTGGCCAGGGCGGCGACCAGGGGGCGTAGCGATTTCATGCTGGGTGACTCCTCTCTCTTAATTTGATGGTTCCTGGGAACCGATCGCATTATGCCCAGCGTTCCTGCCCGCGGCGCTGATATTTCCCAAGCGCCAGGCCGACAGCGCCAGCAGCGCCGCGCCGCCGGCCAGCACCTGCGGCAGGCTGGCGCCCCAGCGCGCCGCGCCCGAGGCCAGCAGCGGCCCGATGATCTGCCCGGCGGCAAAGGCCGACGTCATGACGGCCGCGGCCCGCGGCGCGGCGCTGCCGGCCAGCCGCTGCGCGGCCAGCATGCCCGATTGGGTGATGACCATGAAGGTGCCGCCCACCAGCAGCGCGGCGACGATGACCGCGGCGATGGTGTGCCAGAGCGCCACGGCCAGCATGCCTAGCGCCATCACGGCCTGCGCGCCGCGCCACACGGTCTTGTCGTCGCGGGCCTGCGCCACGCGCGGCGCCACCAGGCAGGAGAGCGCGGCGGCCAGGCCGAACAGCGGCCAGGCCCAGCCGAACACCGCCGGGTCGGGAATGATTTCGCGCGCCATGGCGGGCAGGAATGTGGCGGGAATGATGTAGCCGGCGCCGAACACGCCGTAGTGCAGCGCCAGTTGGCCGATGCCCGGCGGCAGGCGTCCCGGGGCGGGCGCGGCGGCCAGGTGGCGGGCCGGCGCCGGCCGGTTCAGGCCCGGCCAGGCCAGCGCCGACAGCGCCAGCGTCAGTGCGCCCAACGCGGTCCAGTTGGCATTGGCGCCGGCGCCGGACGCCATCAGCGCCAGGCAGGCCAGGCCCGTCAGCGCGATGCCGGCGCCGACGCCAGCGTAGGTGATGGCGGACACCGCCGGCGCGCGCGGGTCGCCGGGCGCGACCGGACGCGCGGCGGCCACGCAGATGAAGGCGCTGGCGCTGCCATAGCCCGCCGCCAGCCGCAGCAGGCTCCAGGCCAGGATGCCGTGGACCCACGGCATGGCCAGCGTCAGCAAGGCCACGGCCAGCAGGCTGACCGCCAGCATGGCGCGCGGATGGCGCGGCGGCCGCACCGCCGCGGCCAGCGCGCCCAGCAGGTAGCCGGCGTAATTGGCCGACGCCAGCCAGCTCCCCTGCGCCAGCGACAGCCCGGCTTCCTGGGCCATCAGCGGCCAGACCGGGGTGAAGGCGAAGCGGCCGATGCCCATGGCGGCGGCCAGCGCCAGCGCGGCCGGCAGGGCCAGGCTGAGGGCGCCGCGCGGGGGCGCGGG
Organism: Achromobacter sp. 2789STDY5608615; assembly: GCF_001298995.1. Taxonomy (NCBI): domain Bacteria; kingdom Pseudomonadati; phylum Pseudomonadota; class Betaproteobacteria; order Burkholderiales; family Alcaligenaceae; genus Achromobacter; species Achromobacter sp. 2789STDY5608615. The sequence continues at coordinate 30,909 of NZ_CYTY01000010.1, read as the reverse complement.
ATCGGGGTGGTTGGCTATTGACATGGCCCCACTCTACGGCTGTACTAATATCTTGAATAGTGAATTATTAAGAACATGAGTTCTTGAAATGAGAAACTTAGACCTCGACGCGCTGCAGATCTTCAAGGCGGTGGCGGACCATGGCGGCGTGGCGCGCGCCGCGGCCCACCTGAACCGGGTGCAGTCGAATGTCTCGACCCGCCTCAAGCAGCTGGAAGCGACGCTGGAGGCGCCGCTGTTCCGCCGCCAGAACCGGCGCCTGGTGCTGTCGGAACAGGGGCGCGTGCTGCTGTCCTATGCCGACCGCATGCTGCGCCTGTCGGCCGAGGCCCAGGCGGCCGTGCGCGACGGTGCGCCGCAAGGGCTGTTGCGCATCGGCACCATGGAAAGCACGGCCGCGGCGCGCCTGCCGCCCATCCTGGCGGCGTACCACGCGGCCTGGCCGAAAGTGCGGATCGAACTGGTGACGGGCACTTCGGGCGCGCTGGCGGCCAAGGTGCGCGACTTCGAGATCGAGGCGGCGTTCGTGGCGCAGCCCTTCGAGGCGCAGGGCCTGGCGCAGCAGCCGGCGTTCGAGGAAGAGCTGGCGTTGATCTCGCCGTTGGCCTGGCCCGAGATCCACGGTCCCGAGGACGTGGGCGATCGCAGCGTCATCGCGTTCGCGGCAGGGTGTTCCTATCGCCGCATCCTGGAATCCTGGTTCGGCCAGGAAGGCGTGGCGCCGGGCAAGGTGATGGAGTTCGCGTCCTACCATGCGATCGTGGCCTGCGTGGCGGCGGGGTCGGGCGTGGCGATCGTGCCGCGCTCGGTGCTGGCGGTGCTGGGCGCGGAGCAGTCGCTGCGCGTGACGCCGCTGTCCGGCAGGCACGGCCGCGCGCAGACGCGATTGATCTGGCGCGCGGACGACGAAACGCCTGCATTGCAGGCGTTGCGGCAGCTACTGGCGCAGCGGCGCCAGTAGCCGGTGGGGGGCGGGTATCAGAAGCGGTAGCCGACGCCCAGCGTGGCGACCCACGGATTGATGCGGGCGGTGCCGATGTGTTCGCCGTTGAGCTTCACCTTCGACTTGATGTCGATGTAGCGGATGTCGGCGTTCATGAACCAGCGTTCGCTGATCTTGATGTCCGCGCCCAGTTGCGCGGCCACGCCCCACGAATCGCCCATCTTCAGGTCCGAGCCCTTGAGCGCGCCTTCGGCCTTGGTGTCGAAGAACTTGGTGTAGTTGATGCCGACGCCGATATACGGCTGCACCATGCTGTCGGGCAGAATGTGCCATTGCAGGCTGAGGGTCGGCGGCAACTGCTTGCTCGAACCGATCTTGCCCAGTCCGCTGCCGCTCACGTCGTGCTGGAACGGCCAGGCGCCCAGCAGTTCGATGCCGATGTTGCGCGTGGCCATGTAGGCCAGCGTGAAGCTGGGGCGCACGTTGTTGTTGGCGTCGAGTTTGACGCTGCCATCGAGCACGGTGCCGTTGTCGGACGCGGGGCGGACCTGCGTCACGCCGACGCGGAACAGGATGTCGCCGGCTTCGTGGGCATGGGCGGGGGCGGCAAGCATCAGGGTGGCGCCGCAGGCAGTGGCCAGGGCAAGGGCGCGGGTGCGCCGATACATCGCGAACATTTTCCTCTCTCCGTGTATTGCGTGAATGTAGGCATTCAGGTTCGCAGAGGCGGGAAAAGCCGGTCTTGACGTGCATCAAGCGGGGACATGGCGCGTGGTTGCGGCGCCACAACCCCGCGCGAATCGGACTCAACGCAAATTGTCGGTGCCGCGCGGCACGGCATAGGCGTGGCGGAAATAGTCGCGCACCGCGCGCATCGGGCCGGTGATGTCCGCGCCCTTGCGCCACGCCAGCCCCACGTTCATTGGCGGGATCGGATCCTTCAACTGGATGGTCTCGATGCGGCGGCCCTCCAGCGACCACGGCCGATAGACCATGTCCGACAGCACCGCCACGCCGCCGCCGTTGGCCACCATGCTGCGCACCGCTTCCACCGACGAGGTGCGCAGGCGCACGTCGGGGCGGAACGGCGTCTCGCTCCAGTAGCGCAGCGCGGTGTGCGCGGCCTCGTCGACCGTGAGCATGATGAACGGTTCATGCGCCACGTCTTCCAGCGTGACGGTGTCGCGCGCCAGCAGCGCATGGCGCGCCGGCACCCACAGCCGCCGCGGCGAGCCGAAGAAGTGCTCGACCGCCAATTCCGGATTCACCACGTTCGAGGTCAGCAGCACCGCCATGTCGTAGCGGTGCGCGATCAGGCCTTCCTCGATGGCGTTGCGGTTGAGCTCGTGCAGCTGGATGTCCAGGTTGGGATAGAGCTGCGACAGGCGCTGCAGGTGATACGGCAGGAAGTAGCCGATCACGGTGTAGGACGCCGCCAGCAGCAGGCGCCCGCTTTCGCGCGCATCGGCGCTGGGCATGCGCAGCGCCTCGTCGACCGAGGACAGGATGTTGTAGGCGTGATTGAGGAAGCCGCGTCCGGTCTCGGTCAGCGCCACGCCGCTGGCGCTGCGCTGGAACAGCGGCGAGCCCACGATCTCTTCCAGTTCGCGGATGGCCGTGGTGACGGCGGATTGCGAGATCGCCAGCTGGATCGCCGCTTGGGAGATCTGTCCGAGTTCGGCGGCCGCGACGAAATATTTGAGCTGCCGGAGGGTAAGCGACATGGCGGCAATATCTGATTAATAGATAGGTAGCCACCAGAATATCTGTTTATCCGCGCCATCGGGGTGCGGCAAATCTCAGGGAAATCCCTGAAATTTCATAGGAATTTATCGATCGCTCCGATTTGGTGCGTAACGTGGGGCATCTGAAATTCAGATAAGGATTGATCCAAAAAAAGAACTTTTTATCCCTCGGACGCTTCGCTACTGTGCAGGCATTGCGCGGCCAGCCGGCCTGCAAGAAGAAGGAGATCCTGTTTCATGAGCAAGGCGACGATAGACCTGAACTCCGACATGGGCGAGGGCTTTGGTTCCTGGAAGATCGGCGATGACGTGGACGACGCCATCATGCCGCTGATCAGCTCGGCCAACATCGCCACCGGCTTTCATGCCGGCGATCCCAACATCATGAACCGCACCGTGGTGATGGCGCGCGAGCATGGCATCGGCATCGGCGCGCATCCCGGCTTTCGCGACCTGGTCGGCTTCGGCCGCCGCGACCTGAACGAGAACGCCGAGGGCCTGGTCAACGACATCGTCTACCAGGTCGGCGCGCTGCGCGAATTCGCCCGCCTCTATGGCCTGCGGCTGCAGCACGTCAAGCCGCATGGCGCGCTCTACATGCGCGCCGCGCGCGACGAAACCCTGTCGCGCCGCCTGGTGCAGACGCTGCGCGACCTGGAGCCCACGCTGATGCTGTATTGCATGGAGAACTCGCTGACCTGCAAGGTGGCGCGCGAGCTGGGCCTGCCGGTGGTGCGCGAGTTCTACGCGGACCGTGACTACGACGCCAGCGGCTCCATCGTTTTCACGCGCTACACCCAGGCGCTCGATCCGGAGCAGGTGGCCGACAAGGTGCTGCGCGCGTGTACCGACGGCAAGGTGCGCACCGTGGACGGCCGCGACATTCCGATCGGCTTCGACTCCGTCTGCATCCACAGCGATACGCCCGGCGCGCTGGCGCTGGTGCAGGCCACCCGCGCCCGCCTGGAGGCGCACGGCATCCGCATCGCGCCGCCGCGGCTGTCCTGATCCGCCCATCATTCCCACACATTCCAAGGAGAAAACCCATGTCGCAGCAAGAGATCCAGAGCCCCCTGCCCGGCACCTTCTATCGCCGGCCCAGTCCCGACGCCGCGCCGTTCGTCGAGGTGGGCGCCACCATCCAGCCCGGCGACGTGGTCGGCATCGTCGAGGTGATGAAGCAGTTCAACCAGATCGAGGCCGAGATCGGCGGCGTGGTCGCCGAGATCCTGGTGGCCGACGGCGATCCGGTCGAACCGGGCCAGGCCTTGCTGCGGATCGAGGGCTGAGGCATGGGCGTGCATTCCTTCTACCGGCCGCGCCGCATCCAGACCCTGCTGGTCGCCAACCGGGGCGAGATCGCGCTGCGCGTGATCCGCGCCGCGCGCGAACTGGGCATGCGCACGGTGGCGGTCTACAGCGACGCCGACCGCGACGCGCTGGCGGTGCGCCTGGCCGACGCCGCCGTCCACATCGGGCCGGCCCACGCCACCCGCAGCTATCTGAATGCCGAGGCCCTGCTGGCCGCGGCGCGCGAGAGCGGCGCCGACGCGATCCATCCGGGCTACGGCTTCCTGGCCGAGAACGCCGATTTCTCCCAGGCCGTGACCGACGCCGGCCTGGTGTTCGTCGGCCCCGACGCCCGCACCATCCGCAGCATGGGCGACAAGGCCGCCGCGCGCGCCTGCGCCAAGGCGGCGGGCGTGCCCACGGTGCCGGGCAGCGAGGGCGTGGTGGGCTCGCTGGACGAGGCCCTGAGCCACGCGGCGCAGATCGGCTATCCGCTGATGATCAAGGCGTCCGCCGGCGGCGGCGGCCGCGGCATCCGCGTGGCGGCCGACGAGGCGCAGCTGCGCGAAGCCATTCCCATGGCCCAGGCCGAGGCGCGCGCCGCCTTCGGCGACGGCGGCGTCTACCTGGAGCGCTACCTGCCGCGCGCCCGCCACATCGAGGTGCAGGTGCTGGGCGACGGCGAGCGCGCGGTGCACCTGTTCGAGCGCGAATGCTCGCTGCAGCGCCGGCGCCAGAAGGTGTTCGAGGAGGCGCCGTCGCCGGCGCTGAGCCCCGCGCTGCGCCAGGCGCTGTGCGAATCGGCGCTGCGCCTGACCGAGTCGGTGGGCTATCGCGGCGCGGGCACGCTGGAATACCTGTACGACGAGACCCGCGGCGAGTTCTACTTCATCGAAATGAACACGCGCATCCAGGTCGAGCATCCGATCACCGAAGCCATCACCGGCATCGATCTGGTGCGCGAGATGCTGCGCATCGCCGACGGCGAGCCGCTGCGTTTCAAGCAAGCGGACATCGCCATGCGCGGCGCCGCCATCGAATGCCGCCTGAACGCCGAAGACCCGGCGCGCAACTTCGCGCCGGGCCCCGGCACCGTGTCGCACGTGCGCTGGCCGGCCGGGCCGGGCGTGCGCATCGACTCGATGGTGTACGCCGGCAGCGTGGTGCCGCCCTACTACGATTCGCTGCTGGCCAAGCTGATCGTGTGGGACGAAGACCGCGACGCCGCGCTGGCGCGGATGGCGCGCGCGCTGGATGAAACCGAATTCGAGGGCGTGCCGTCGACGCTGGCCCTGCATCGCGCCCTGGTGGCCGATCCGGACGTGCTGGCGGGCGACTATCACACCAACTACCTGGAAAGCTGGATGCAGCAGCGGGAGGGGACCCAATGACGGTGCGCTACACCCATGGCGGCGATGAATTCATCTTCGCCGAGATCAGCGAATCGATGTCGCTGGCCGCGTTCTTCAAGGGCATGGCCATCACGCGCGCGCTGCGCGAGCGCGCCGTGCCCGGCGTGAGCGAGATCTGCCCGGCCAACGCCTCGTACCAGATCCGCTACGACCCCGACCAGGTCGCGCCCGAGGCCATGCTGGCCATCCTGCGCGAGATCGAGGCCACCATCGACCTGGACAACCTGCGGCTCGACACCCGCGTCATCCAGGTGCCGGTGCTCTACAACGATCCCTGGACCCACGAGACGCTGATGCGCTTTCGCGAGCGCCACCAGGACCCGGCCTCGACCGACCTGGAGTACGCCGCGCGCATCAATGGCTTTGCCGATACCGATGCATTCATCGCGGCGCATTCCAGCGCGCCCTGGTTCGTGTCGATGGTTGGTTTCGTGGCCGGCCTGCCGTTCATGTTCCAGATGGTCGAGCGCGAGCGCCAGCTCGAAGTGCCCAAGTACCTGCGGCCGCGCACCGACACGCCCAAGCACGCGGTGGGACATGGCGGCTGCTTCGCCTGCATCTATTCCGTGCGCGGCGCCGGCGGCTACCAGATGTTCGGCGTGACGCCCGCGCCGATCTTCGAGCCCGCGCAGCGCCAGGCGCACCTGCGCGACTCCATGGTGTTCTTCCGCCCCGGCGACATCGTCAAGTTCAAGCCGATCAGCCGCGCCGAGTACGACGCGGCGGTGGCGCGGGTCGAGGCCGGCGCCTTCCAGCTCGACATCCGCCCCGTGTCGTTCTCGCTGTCCGAATTCATGGCGGCGCCCGAGCAGTACAACGCCCGCCTTCTGGAGACGCTCCATGCCGCATGACGAACCGCTCATCGAAGTGATCAAGCCCGGGCTGGCGACGTCGGTCCAGGATCGTGGCCGCCAGGGCTACTACCACCTGGGCATTCCGCCCTCGGGCGCGCTCGACCAGTACGCGCTGGCCGCCGCCAACCTGCTGGTGGGCAATCCCGAGGACGCGGCGGTGCTGGAATGCACGCTGATGGGCCCCGAGCTGCGTTTCACGCGCGCCGCGGTGATCGCCGTCACCGGCGCCACCATGATGCCCAGGATCGATGGCCAGGCACAGGCCTGCAACACCGCGCTGGCGGTGCCGGCCGGCGCCCGGCTGTCGTTCGATTTCGTGCAGGCCGGCGCGCGCGCCTGCCTGGCGATCGCCGGCGGCATCGACGTGCCCGAGGTGCTGGGCAGCCGCTCGACCTACACGCTGGGCGCCATTGGCGGCTTCGACGGCCGCCGCCTGCAGGCCGGCGACCGCTTGCGCGTGGGCGTGCCGCGCCCGGGGACGCGGGTCGGCCGCGCGCTGCCGCCGGAGCTCGCCAGCCAATGCCCGAAGGAGCAGGTACTGCGCGTGGTGCCGGGCCTGTACGACCATCGCCTGATGCCGGAATCGGCCGCCTCGTTCTACGAGGACGCCTGGAGCGTGACCTCGGAGGCCGACCGCATCGGCTACCGCTACAAGAAGGGCCGCGCGCTGAAGTTCCAGCCGCGCGAGCAGCCGTTCGGCGCGGGCGCCGATCCGTCCAACATCGTCGACGCCTGCTATCCCATCGGTTCCATCCAGGTGCCGGCGGGGGTGGAACCCATCATCCTGCATCGTGATGCCGTGTCCGGCGGCGGCTACGCCATGATCGGCACCGTGATCAGCGCCGATCTCGACAAGGTCGGCCAGATGCAGCCCAACCAGCAGGCCCGCTTCGAACGGGTCACGCTGGAAACGGCCTTGCAGGCCCGCAAGGACTACCGCGCCCGCCTCGACAGGCTGCGTGCCGCCATGGGTTGATCCCCGCCCCGTTTCCCCGTTGATCGTTGCTTTCCTTCCGGCCTGTTCCGACAGGCCGGGCGGGCGCGCCTGCGCTTGTGCTTTTCGAGTTTCACACGCTGCACGCCGTACTCGTCCGCATTCCGCGGTTCTTCAGCACGTCAGGAGAGCCTCCATGGCCAACCTTGCTTCCAGCTCCTCGTCCTCCGACCGGGACACTTCCCTAGCCACTGTGGCCGATGCCGACCGCATGGGCCGATTCCCGCTCACCATGGCCTGGTGGGCCGTGTGCAGCGCCATCTTCTACATCGTGGTCGGCGCCACGCTGGCGCTCAACTACGGCGCCCGCAACGCCATCATCGGCATGGTGCTGTCGGTGATTTCCTATGGCCTGATCAACGCAGTCATCTCGCGTTACGCCATCCGTACCGGCCAGTCGGTGGCGCTGTTCTCGCGCGGCGTGTTCGGCACCTCGGGCGCGGCGCTGGCCACCCTGATCTTCTTCGCCACCGCCATCTACTACGCCGTGTTCGAGGGTTCGGTGATGGCGGTGGCCGCGCACCACATGTTCCCGGCCGTGCCGTACTGGGCCTTCGCGCTGCTGGTGGTCATCTACAGCGTGCTGCTGATCTTCGGCAGCGTGCAGCGCTGGCTCGACAAGTTCAACGGCGTGCTGTTGCCGTTCTACCTGGGCGGCCTGCTGCTGGCGGTGGCGCTGGCCACGCGCGAGTACGGCTACAGCGACGCCTGGCTGGCGTTCGGCCCGGCCGGCGGGCCGGTGGCGGGCGGCTGGTGGGACGCCTACGTGTATTACATGGGCGTCTGGATCCTGATGATGTTCACCTTCGATTACGCGCGCTTCGGCCGCCGCGAGGATGCGCGCTACCACGGCCGCTACAACTTCGGCATGCCGTTCTACCTGGTCACCTTCCTGCTCAACGGCGTGGCCGGCATCTACCTGGTCGCCATCATTCCCGGCGATGGCGCCTTGAGCGAGGTGTCGGTGGTGCTGGCGCTGCTCAAGCTGATGGGACTGGGCGGCCTGTTCTTCGTCTGGGTGACGCAGACCCGCATCAACACCGCCAACTATTACCTGGCCACCATCAACATGCAGGCCTTCTTCGCGCGCTTCGGCCTGGGCCGCTGGCCCAAGGCGGCGTGGGCGGTGGTGGTGGGGCTGGTGTCGTACGCCTTGATGCTGTTCGACGTGTTCGCCTACCTGCTGCAGGCGCTGGCTTACCAGGGCATCTTCGTGGTGGCGTGGGTCGCGGTGGCGCTGGTGCACATCCTGGCGGCGGGCGAGTCCGCGCCGGCGCCGGGCGGCGGCAGCGCCTACAACCGCCGTGGCCTGGGCGCCTGGTTCGCGGGCGCCGCGAGCGGCCTGGCGTTGATGCACGTGAGCGGCCTGGCCGCGACGTTCGCGGCGCCGGCCAGCTTCGTGGTGGCGGGCGTGGTGTACTGGCTGGGGCAGGCCGCGGTGTCGGGCCAGCGCATGCAGGGCGGCGGCGCCTAGCGCCATGCCGTCCGGTGGGCGCCGTCGCGTGTCAGGCCAGCGCGGCCAGGAACACGAGCGCGCCCAGCGCCAGCATCAGGAAGGGGCTGACGCGGGTGTAGACCAGCGCCAGCGTCGAGGCGGCGGCCACGCCCCAGGCCCACGCGCCGCCCTCGGCGGCGCGCAGCAGTGTGCACGACGAGGCCAGGATCATGCCGGCCGCGACCGGCACCAGTCCGGCCTCGATGGCGCGCACGCAGGTGGCGTGGCGATATCGCGCCCAGACCCGCGCCAGCGCATAGATCAACAGCGAACAGGGCAGGAAGATCGCGATCGAGGCGGCGATGGCGCCGGCCCAGCCGCCCACCTGCCAGCCGATCAGCGTCACCAGCAGCGAGGCCGGCCCCGGCGTGATGCGCGACAGGGCGAAGTAGTCCAGGAACTGCGCTTCGGTGATCCAGCCATAGTTGTCGACGGCCTGGCGGTGGATTTCGGGCAGGATGCTCTGGCCGCCGCCCACCGTCAGGAACGACTGCGGCGTGAAGACCGCGAACAGGTCGTGCAGCGTGGCCAGGTTCATGGCTGTCGCTCCCGGCGCCGCAGGCGCGAATAGGCGATGCCGATCGACAGCGGCGCCATGACGCCCACCACCCACAACAACGGCAGGCGCAGCAGGAAGATGGCGGCAAAGGTCACGCCCATGACCGCGGCGGGCACCCAGCCCTGCAGCGCGCGCCGGGCGGCGCGCAGGCCGGTCTGCAGCGATACGCCCACCGCCGCCGCCGCCACGCCCGCCATCGCCACGTGCAGGCCGTGCGATTGGGCCAGACGGGCGAACAGCACCGCGGCGGCGATCGCCACCAGCATCGGCGGCACGGTGATGCCCAGGCCGCCCAGCAGCGCGCCGGGGCCGCCGCGCAGGCGAAAGCCGATCCAGATGGCCAGGTTCACCACGTTCACGCCGGGGAACGACTGCGCCAGCGCCAGGCCGCTGAGGAAATCGGATTCGGACAGCCAGCGCCGCTGCTGCACGAATTCACGCATCATCCAGCCGCTCAGCCCGCCGCCGAAGCTGGTCAGGCCGACCTTGGCGAAGGCCAGGAAAATCTGCGGCAGCGTCGGCGGTGCGGCAACGGCGGGGTCAGCGGAGGACATGGCGGGCGGCGCGATGGGGTCGATGCCGCATCTTACGCAATGCGAAATGTCGGCTGGCTGAAAGAATTTCGCCGCCGGGCACGACGTGCCGGGCGGCGAAAGCGGGGGCCGGCCGATGGCCGGCCTGGCAACGCGGCGCGATCAGCGCGGCAGTTCGCTCGACCCCATCAGGTAGGCATCCACCGAGCGCGCGCACTGGCGGCCTTCGCGGATGGCCCAGACCACCAGGGACTGGCCGCGGCGCATGTCGCCGGCGGTGAAGACCTTCTCCACGTTGGTGCGGTAGTCGTCGGTGTTGGCGCGCACATTGCCGCGCGCATCGCGGTCGACGCCGAAGGCGTCCAGCACGGTCTGCACCGGCGACACGAAGCCCATGGCCAGCAGCACCAGGTCGGCCTTGATCTCGAATTCCGAGCCTTCGACCTCGCGCATCTTCATCTGCCCGGTGGCTTCGTCCTTGAACCACTCGACGCGGGCGCCGACCAGCTTCTCGACCTTGCCGTTGCTGCCCTGCAGCAGCTTGGTGGTCACCGACCAGTCGCGTTCGCAGCCTTCCTCGTGCGAGGACGAGGTGCGCATCTTCAGCGGCCAGTACGGCCACGTCATGGTCTTGTTCTCGGATTCGGGCGGCTGCGGCATCAGCTCGAACTGCGTGACCGAGGCCGCGCCGTGGCGGTTGCTGGTGCCGACGCAGTCGGAACCGGTGTCGCCGCCGCCGATCACCACCACGTGCTTGCCCTTGGCCAGCGTCTGGTTGGTGAGGCGGTCGCCGGCCACGGCCTTGTTCTGCTGGCGCAGGAAGTCCATGGCGAAGTACACGCCCGACAGCTCGCGGCCGGGCACCGGCAGATCACGCGGGGTTTCCGAACCGCCGCTCATCACCACGGCGTCGAACTCGGCCAGCAGCGAGTCCGGGGTGCGCACGGTCAGGCCGTCGGCCACCGGGTCGGACGGATTGCCGACGTAGGTCGAGGGCGCGAATTCCACGCCTTCGGCTTCCATCTGCGAGATGCGGCGGTCGATCTGGTGCTTTTCCAGCTTGAAGTCGGGGATGCCGTAGCGCAGCAGGCCGCCGATGCGGTCGCTCTTCTCGAACAGCGTGACCGAGTGGCCGGCGCGTGCCAGCTGTTGCGCGCAGGCCATGCCGGCGGGGCCGGAGCCGACCACGGCGACCTTCTTGCCGGTCTTGCGCGCCGGCAGTTGCGGCGCGACCCAGCCTTCGGCCCAGCCCTTGTCGATGATGGCGTGCTCGATGGACTTGATGCCCACGGCGTCGCTGTTGATGTTCAAGGTACAGGCGGCTTCACACGGCGCCGGGCAGATGCGGCCGGTGAATTCCGGGAAGTTGTTGGTGGAGTGCAGCACGTCCAGCGCACGGCGCCAGTCCTGCTTGTACACCAGGTCATTCCAGTCGGGGATGATGTTGTTGACCGGGCAGCCGTTGTTGCAGAACGGGATGCCGCAGTCCATGCAGCGCGCCGCCTGCTGCTTGGCCTGGTCGTCGGTCAGGTGCAGCACGAATTCGCGCCAGTTCTTCAGCCGCTTCTGCGGAGCCTCGGAGGCCTCCTGCAGACGCTGAAATTCCATAAAGCCGGTAATCTTTCCCATGGTATCCCTCACGCAGCCAGTTGTTGCGGGTTGGCTGCACGCCACATTTCACCCAATGCGCGGCGGTAGTCCGTCGGCATGACCTTTACGAATTTGCCGCGCGAGGCTTCCCAGTCGCCCAGGATTTCGCGGGCGCGGAAGCTGCCGGTGTAGCGGAAGTGGTCTTCCACCAGGCGGCGCAGGATGGCTTCATCCGTTTCGCGTTCGCCGCCGCGCTGCGCGCTGTGCCAGACGTCGATGTTGTTCTGGGCCTGCTGTTCGGCGTGCGGCGCCACGGCTTCCAGTTCGACCATCGACAGGTTGGCGCGCTGCTTGAGCGTGCGCTCCGGATCCCACACGTACGCCACGCCGCCCGACATGCCGGCGGCGAAGTTGCGGCCGGTGGCGCCCAGCACCACCACGGTGCCGCCGGTCATGTATTCGCAGCCGTGGTCGCCGGTGCCTTCCACCACGGTGGCGGCGCCCGAGTTGCGCACCGCGAAGCGTTCGCCGGCCACGCCGTTGAAGAAGGCCTCGCCCGCCAGCGCGCCGTACAGGACGGTGTTGCCGGCGATGATGTGGTCGGGGCCGAAGCCGCGGAAGTCATTGGGCGAGCGCACGATGATGCGACCGCCCGACAGGCCCTTGCCGACGTAGTCGTTGCCTTCGCCCACCAGGTCCATGGTGATGCCATGGGCCAGGAACGCGCCGAAGCTCTGGCCGGCGGTGCCGTTGCACTGGATGTGGATGGTGTCGTCCGGCAGGCCCTCGTGGCCGTAGCGCGCGGCCACCGCGCCTGACAGCATGGCGCCGATGGTGCGGTTGCGGTTGCGCACCGGCACGATGAACGAAACCTTTTCGCCGCGCTCCAGCGCGGGCTTGCTGCGCTCGATCAGCTGGTGGTCGAGCGCGCCGGCCAGGCCGTGGTCCTGCTCTTCGGTCTGGCGCACGTCGGCGTCGGATTGGGTCTGGTGGAACACGCGGGCGAAGTCCAGGCCCTGCGCCTTCCAGTGCTCGACGCCCGAGCGCATGTCCAGCAGGTCGGCGCGGCCGATCAGGTCGTCGAACTTGCGGATGCCCAGCTGGGCCATGATCTCGCGCACTTCCTCGGCGATGAAGAAGAAGAAGTTGACGACGTGCTCGGGCTTGCCCTGGAACTTCTTGCGCAGCACCGGATCCTGCGTGGCCACGCCCACCGGGCAGGTGTTCAGGTGGCACTTGCGCATCATGATGCAGCCTTCGACGACCAGCGGCGCCGTGGCGAAGCCGAACTCGTCGGCGCCCAGCAGCGCGCCGATGACGACGTCGCGGCCGGTCTTCATCTGGCCGTCGGCCTGCACGCGGATGCGGCTGCGCAGGCGGTTCAGCACCAGCGTCTGCTGGGTTTCGGCCAGGCCGAGTTCCCACGGCGTGCCGACGTGCTTGATGGACGACACCGGCGAGGCGCCCGTGCCGCCGTCATGGCCGGCGATCACGACGTGGTCGGCCTTGGCCTTGGCCACGCCCGCGGCCACCGTGCCAACGCCGACTTCCGACGCCAGCTTGACCGAAATCGAGGCCTTGGTGTTGACGTTCTTCAGGTCGTGGATCAGCTGCGCCAGGTCCTCGATCGAGTAGATGTCGTGGTGTGGCGGCGGCGAGATCAGGCCCACGCCCGGCACCGAATAGCGCAGCTTGGCGATGTATTCCGAGACCTTGTGGCCGGGCAGCTGGCCGCCCTCGCCGGGCTTGGCGCCCTGCGCCATCTTGATCTGGATCTGGTCGGCCGACGACAGGTACTCGGCGGTGACGCCGAAGCGGCCCGAGGCGACCTGCTTGATCTTCGAGCGCAGCGAGTCGCCCTTCTTGAGTTCGACGTCGGCTTCGATGCGTTCCGGGCCCAGCAGCGAGGCCAGCGTGTCGCCGTCCTTGATGGTGCTGCGGCCTTCGCGCATTTCGGCGCGGTAGCGCAGTTCGTCCTCGCCGCCTTCGCCGGTGTTGGACTTGCCGCCGATGCGGTTCATGGCGACGGCCAGCACCGAGTGCGCCTCGGTCGAGATCGAGCCCAGCGACATGGCGCCGGTGGCAAAACGCTTGACGATGTCCTTGGCCGATTCGACGTCATCGAGCGGAATGGCGCGCGACGGGTCGAAGCGGAACTCGAACAGGCCGCGCAGCGTCATGTGGCGGCGGCTCTGGTCGTTGATGATCTGCGCGTACTCCTTGTACGTGCGGTAGTTGTTGGCGCGCGAGGCGTGCTGCAGCTTGGCGATGGAGTCCGGCGTCCACATGTGCTCTTCGCCGCGCACGCGGTAGGCGTATTCGCCGCCGGCGTCGAGGTCGTTGGCCAGGACCGGGTCGCTGCTGAACGCGGCGCGGTGCTGGCGCAGCGCTTCCTCGGCCACCTGGAAGATGCCGATGCCTTCGATGTTGGAGGCGGTGCCGGTGAAGTACTTGTTCACCAGGCTGCTCTGCAGGCCGACTGCCTCGAAGATCTGGGCGCCGGTGTAGGACATGTAGGTGGAAATGCCCATCTTGGACATCACCTTGTTCAGGCCCTTGCCGATCGCCTTGATGAAGTTCTTGACGGCCTTTTCCGGGTCGCTCATCTTGCCCAGCGATTCCAGCGCCAGGTAGGGGTGGATGGCCTCGGCGCCATAGCCGCCCAGCAGCGCGAAGTGGTGCACTTCGCGGGCCGAGCCGGTTTCCACCACCAGGCCGGTGTTGGTGCGCAGGCCGGCGCGGATCAGGTGCTGGTGCACCGCCGAGGTGGCCAGCAGCGCGGGGATGGCCACGCGCTCGCCGTCGACCAGGCGGTCCGACACGATCAGGATGTTGTAGCCGCTTTGCACCGCGTCCACGGCGCGCGCGCACAGGGCGGCCACGCGGGCTTCAATGCCCTCGGGACCCCAGGCGGCCGGGTAGGTGATGTCCAGCTCGAAGCTGCGGAACTTCTTGCCCGTGACCTGTTCGATGTCGCGGATCTGCGCCATGGCGGCGAAGTCCAGCACCGGCTGCGACACTTCCAGGCGCAGCGGCGGGTTGACGTTGTTGATGTCCAGCAGGTTGGGCTTGGGGCCGATGAACGACACCAGCGACATCACCATCTGTTCGCGGATCGGGTCGATCGGCGGGTTGGTGACCTGGGCGAACAATTGGCGGAAATAGTTGTAGAACGGCTTGGCGCGGTCGGACAGCACGGCCAGCGGGGCGTCGTTGCCCATCGAGCCGATCACTTCTTCGCCGGTCGAGGCCATGGGTTCCAGGATGAACTTGTAGTCTTCCTGGGTCCAGCCGAAGGCTTGCTGGCGATCCAGCAGCGCCACCGGCGACTGCGTGGGCACGGCGGCCTGGCGCGGGGCCGGCAGCGATTCCAGCTTGATCTGCAGGCGTTCGATCCACTGGCGGTACGGACGGCTGTTGGCCAGCTGCAGCTTGATCTCGGCGTCGTCGATGATGCGGCCCTGTTCCAGGTCGATCAGGAACATCTTGCCCGGCTGCAGGCGCCACTTCTTGATGATGCGGTTTTCCGGGATCGACAGGGTGCCGGCTTCGGAAGCCAGGATGACCATGTCGTCGTCGGTCACCAGGTAGCGCGCCGGGCGCAGGCCGTTGCGGTCGAGCGTGGCGCCGATCTGGCGGCCGTCGGTGAACGCGACCGCGGCGGGGCCGTCCCACGGTTCCATCATGGCGGCGTGGTATTCGTAGAAAGCGCGGCGGCTTTCGTCCATCTGCGTGTGCTGTTCCCAGGCTTCCGGGATCATCATCATCATGGCGTGGGCCAGCGAGTAGCCCGAGTTCACCAGCAGTTCCAGGCAGTTGTCGAACGTGGCGGTGTCCGACTGGCCTTCATAGACGATGGGGTACAGCTTCTTCAGGTCGTCGCCCAGCACGGCCGACTGCATCATGCCTTCGCGGGCGCGCAGCCAGTTGAAGTTGCCCTTGACCGTGTTGATTTCGCCGTTGTGGGCGATCATGCGGTACGGGTGGGCCAGCGGCCAGGCCGGGAAGGTGTTGGTCGAGAAGCGTTGGTGCACCAGCGCCAGCGCCGACACGGTGCGCGGGTCGGCCAGGTCGCGGTAGTAGCGGCCGACCTGGTCGGCCAGCAGCAGGCCCTTGTAGACCACGGTGCGCACCGAGGCCGAGGGCACGAAGTATTCCTTGCCGTGCGCCAGGTGCATGTTCTGGATGGCGTGGCTGGCGGTCTTGCGGATCACGTACAGCTTGCGCTCGAGCGCGTCCGGCACCATCACGTCGGCGCCGCGGCCGATGAACAACTGGCGGATCACGGGTTCGCAGTCGCGCACGGTGGGCGACATGGGCATGTCGACGTCCACGGGCACGTTGCGCCAGCCCAGCACGACCTGGCCTTCGGCGCGCACCGAGCGCTCGAGTTCCTGTTCGCAGGCCAGGCGCGAGGCCGTTTCCTTGGGCAGGAACACCATGGCCACGCCGTATTCGCCGGGCGGGGGCAGGGTGATGCCGTGCTGCGCGAACTCGTCGCGGTACAGCGTATCGGGGATCTGGATCAGGATGCCGGCGCCGTCGCCCATCAGCTTGTCCGCGCCCACCGCGCCGCGGTGATCCAGGTTTTCCAGGATCTTCAGGCCTTGCTGGATGATGGCGTGGCTTTTCTTGCCCTTGATGTGCGCCACGAACCCCACGCCACAGGCGTCATGTTCGTTCTTGGGGTGGTACAGGCCCTGGGCAGGCGGCAGGCCGATGCGGCTGGCATCGATCGGGGTCGCCTTGGGGGTGGGACAGGATTCGTTCGGGGTGATTTGGGGCATGGCGCGCTCCGCAGTAAGACTGCGTTCTAATGTTGCAGTGCAGGAACGGACAATACCCCCGAGAGCAGTAGGGTGCAATAGGAATATAAGGGGTGTGACCCTAATTAATTAGATGCACCGTCATAGAGCATTAATATGGGGACGCAACAACGGCCGCGCCAATCAAGGCTTGCCAAGGGGGTGTGCCGGCCGGCATCGACCCTGGGGAGATAAATCCCCCATTTTCCCTATGTTCAGTCCCCAATTATTGTGATGCTTTTTGGCAAATCCGGCAGGTCGTTCGACGCCCGTTGGGCCGAGCTGGAGCACGCGATCATGCCGCCGCGATGTGCTCGCGGCGGCATGAAAAAAGCGCCCGAAGGCGCTGTGTCAGGAAGACGATCCGCTTCCGGAGGTTCCGGTGGTGGGCGGCGGTGACGCCGACGGTGCGGACACCGCGGCATCGCTGTCGGACTCGGCGGCGGCCGGCGTGGCCGGCTTCTTGCGCGGGCGTCCGCGCTGGCCCGGGGCCACGCGGCGGCTGGCGGTGTGGGCCAGGCTGGCGATGAAACTCGGGCCGCCCAGCGCCCACTGGCCCGAAACGGCCTGATCGATGCGCTGGCTTTCCTCGCGCGACAGGCCGTCCTGCAGGCGCTTGCGGTAGTTGGCCTGGCGATCGAACGGCGTGTTGCCGCAGGCCCAGTAGTCGGCGTGGTCGGACTGCCACTGCGCCGGCGCGGCGGTGGTGTTGCCGGTATGGCTGGAGGCCGACGACCAGGGCCAGGAATCGGGATCCTGCGAGGCGCCGCTGCGCACCGGGTAGGTTTCCAGCCAGACCAGCGCGGGCAGCACCCAGGCGCCGGGTTCGAGCAGGGCCGATCGGTAGCGTCCGGCGAACACCCGGCCGCCGCGCAGGCGCGCCGCCAGGTTGCGCCCCAGCGTCTGCATCAGGCGCGGCAGGCCTTCCTCGTCGGCGGGGGTGGCCAGCAGCAGGATGCGGTCGTTGGCGAGCAGCCAGCCGTGCACCGACACGCGGTGGCGCTGGGCGGATTCGCCCAGCCACGTGGCCAGCTGGTTGAGGATATCGGCCGGGGCGGGCTGTGATGCCGCCGCCAGCGGCTGAATGAAGTTGGCCTGCACCAGTTGGGGCAGCCCAGGGGCGTACAGACGGGGCAGACGGGCCATAGTGTCAGGGCTTGCGCTTCCAGAAGAACGGGTTGTCTTCTCTCACGTATATAAATAGTGCCACGGTGAACGCTGGTCAAGCCCCGCGATCACAATATGGGCGCGGAATCGCTACTTTTTGTGGAAAGGACTCCAATTCGGGCAGGTTAACATTCGGCGACGGATCCTCGTACCGTGGATATACCCTAATTCCGACCGAATTTTCTTCAGCCTCAGACCCGGAGACTTCCCATGCCCGCCTCCCTGGAACTCATTTCCCAGCATCGTTGTTTCGGGGGTTCGCAGCGCTATTACCGCCATGAGTCGGCCGAGATCGGCCTGCCGATGCGGTTTTCGGTGTTCGTCCCGCCGCAGGCCGAGCACGGCCCGGTGCCGGTGCTGTTCTATCTGGCCGGCCTGACCTGCACCGAGGAAACCTTCATGATCAAGGCCGGCGCGCAGCGCCTGGCCGCCGAACTGGGCGTGATGCTGGTGGCGCCCGACACCAGCCCGCGCGGCGCCAACGTGCCCGGCGAAGACGAAAGCTGGGACCTGGGCACCGGCGCCGGTTTCTACCTGGACGCCACCACCGCGCCCTGGCGCGCCCGCTACCGCATGGACAGCTACGTGACCCGCGAGCTCCATGGCATCGTCACCACCGCCCTGCCGGGCGACGCCGCGCGCGTCGGCATCTTCGGCCACTCGATGGGCGGCCACGGCGCGCTGGTGCTGGCGCTGCGCAATCCGGGCAAGTTCCGCTCGGTCTCGGCCTTCGCCCCGATCGCCGCGCCCAGCCAGTGCCCCTGGGGCCAGAAGGCGTTCGGCGCCTACCTGGGCGAGAACCGCGACGACTGGGCCGCCTACGACGCCTCGGCGCTGATGCGCGGCCTGCGCCAGCCGTTCCCCGACGGCATCCTGGTCGACCAGGGCACCGCCGACCAGTTCCTGGCCGAGCAGTTGTATCCCGAGGTATTCGAGGCCGCCTGCGCCAGCGCCGGCCAGCCGCTGACGCTGCGCCGCCAGGAGGGCTACGACCATGGCTATTACTTCATCTCGACCTTCATCGAGGATCACATCCGGTTTCACGTCGAGCGGCTTGGAAAGCCGGCGGCCTGACGCCCCGCTTCTATACTGGGCGGCCTGCCGTGGCAGGCCCGCGGCGTCCCCCGCCCGGTCCCCGGCCGTGGCGTTCTTTGCATAGGATCGCCTGATTTGATCAACGGAATCGCTCCCTTCGTCTGGATCCTGCTGGCCGCGGTGGTCGTCTTCCTGCCGGGCATGGCGATGTTGCTGGGCAAGGGCGGCCCGCGCGACGAGCGCGGCCGGCGCACCTTCCAGTTCCGGCCCGTGCGGCGCGTGTTCGGCCTGTTGCTGCTGTTGTTGGGCGGCGTGTCGGGGCTGCTGGCGCTGTCGCTGGTTCAGTTCTTCAAGCTGACCACGGACGAACCGGTCGCCCGGATCGAGATCCGCCAGCAGGCGGAGGGCCAGTTCCAGGTCAGCGCCACCGCGCCAGGCGTGGGCACCAAGCAGTACGTGCTGTACGGCGACCAGTGGCAGATCGACGCTCGCGTGGTGCGCTGGCGTCTGCCGGCCCTGATGGCCGGCGTGTCGCCCCTGTATCGCCTGGAGCGCCTGTCGGGCCGCTACAGCGACGCCGTGCGCGAGGCCTCGGCGACGCGTTCGGTGCACGCGCTGGACGACTGGCCGGCGCCGGACCTGGGCTCGCTCAAGCAGAGCTTCCCGAACTGGTTCCCCTTTGTCGATGTCCAATTCGGCAGCGCGGCCTACATGCCGTTGTTCGACGGCGCGAAGTACCAGGTCTATATGGATCCCCGCGGCGCGCTGTTCGCGCGTCCGGATGGCGAGGCCACCGCGGCCGGCCTGAAGCGCCTGGGCTGGTAGCCGGGCCGTTTGGCCCGTGGCGGACCCGCCTGGCGAGCCGGACCCCAGCCCTGCCGACAGCCGGGGATTTAAAATGGGGTCGTATCAAGGAAAGGAAACTTTGACGCGCCGCAATAGTCGAATTAGCACTCCCTTTACTAGAGTGCTAACATCGAATCCATGTCTTTACCCCTTCGCCTTCCGGAGACCGTCGCAATGAAACAACCCAGTACTTCGTTGGCCACGTCCGGCAACGCCCTGGCGTTGGCCATCGCCAATCCGGGCGCGCTCGGCACGATCGACGCCTACATCTCGGCCGTGAACCGCCTGCCGGTCCTGTCGGCCGAACGCGAAACCGAACTTGGCCGTCGCCTGCGCGACAGCGAAGACCTGGGCGCCGCGCGCGAGCTGGTGCTGTCGCACCTGCGTCTGGTGGTGTCGGTCGCGCGCCAGTACCTGGGCTATGGATTGCCTCACGCCGACCTGATCCAGGAAGGCAACGTCGGCCTGATGAAGGCCGTCAAGCGGTTCGACCCCGAGCGCGGCGTGCGCCTGGTGTCGTTCGCCGTGCACTGGATCAAGGCCGAGATCCACGAATACATCATCCGCAACTGGCGCCTGGTCAAGGTAGCGACCACCAAGGCCCAGCGCAAGCTGTTCTTCAACCTGCGCAGCATGCGCCCGGACGGCCAGACGCTGGGCCCGGAACAGGTCGACCACATCGCGCGCGAACTCAACGTGCGCCGCGAGGACGTGAGCGAAATGGAAGTGCGCCTGTCCGGCCGCGACATGTCGCTCGAGAACCAGGACGACGATGACGACAGCTACGCGCCCATCGCCTACCTGTCCGACGAAGGCCGCCAGGAGCCGACCCGCGTGCTGGAACGCGCCGCGCGCGACCAGCTGCAGAGCTCGGGCCTGTCGAGCGCGCTGGAAGCGCTCGACCCGCGTTCGCGCCGCATCGTCGAAGCGCGCTGGCTGCAGGACGACGGCGGCGCCACGCTGCATGAACTGGCGCAGGAATTCGGCGTGTCGGCCGAGCGCATCCGCCAGATCGAGGCGGCCGCGCTGAAGAAGATGCGCGGCAACCTGGCCGCCTGATTCCCCGCCACATCCTCCCCGCCGCATCCATGCCCAGGGCCGCGATTCGCGGCCCTTTTCTTTGGTTCCGCCGCCTGTGCGCGCCCGTGGGAAGGGGCCGTGGCGGCCGTTGTCGCGACGCACCAATAAATTGATACAAATTCACTGTGAAATAACGGGCCATTTCAGAAACTTAATGAGGTGGGCGCCGCCTAACTTCACGTAGACCGCAAACTTTGGTTGGCAGTCTTGTCATCCGTCTCGGCTTCTCCTCTTTCCCCTCCCCTATGAGACGGATGCTTGCGGGGCACCACGCATATGGTGCCCCGTTTTTTATTGCGCGCGCGAAACGCGCGGCGCCTGCTCAGGCCGCTTGCGCGCTGTCGGGGCCGGGCTGCGCCGCCTGCCACAGCGCGTCCTGCACGCGCCGCACGCCGGTGGCCATGGAGCCATCCTGGTAAAGCTTGATCCAGCGATAGCCGGGCGCGAGGTTGTCGACCACGTGCTTGCCGTCGCGGATGCTGAACTGGAAGCAGGTGGACGGCGTGGCGAGCATGCGCAGGTTGTGGCGGCGGCGGTCGAACTCGTGGTGCACGTGGCCCCACAGCAGCACCCGCACCTGCGGCCAGCGCGTCAGCAGCTTGAACAGCGCCTGCGGGTTGTCGATCATCATCGAGTCGTGCCAGTGGCTGTCGATCTGCATCGGGTTGTGGTGCATGGCCAGCAGCGTGTGCCGTCCGGGCGCCTCGGCCAGCGCGGCTTCCAGCAGGTCGAGCTGGCTGTCGGGCAGGTGGCCGGCGTTCGAGCCGGGCACGGTGGTGTCCAGCGAGACCACGCGCCAGGCGCCCACGTCCGTCACCGGCACCGACCATTCGGGCAGTTCATGGCGCATCGCCACGGGCAGGTCGTGGTTGCCCGGCAGGCAACGGATCCGGGCGCCTTCCAGCGCCGGCGCGGCGCCCAGCATGGCGGCCAGGCGCTGGTAGGCGGCGGGCTCGCCGTCCTGGGACAGGTCGCCGGTGGCCAGCAGCAGGTCGGGATGCTTGCCGTCGGCCTCGATCTGGCGCAGCACGGCGCGCAGGCTGGCATCGGTGTTGACGCCGAGCATCACGGTGTCGGGCTCGCCGAACAGGTGGCAATCGGTCAGCTGGACGAGCATGGCCGGGGCGTCGGTGCGCCGGGCCAGGGTATGGACGCGTGCCAAGTGCGGCTCCTGCGAAGTTTCTGCACGGCCCCTACCATACCGAAAAAACATGGCGCGGCGCGCATCGCCCGGCCCGATCGGGGTAACGAAACGTGCGCCGGAAATATCTGTTCGCCGGAATCGACCGGAAAACCCGCTATTCTTGTGGAACTTCTCACAAGCTTCATGATCGGGACGCGGCGTTATCCATGGATGTAGGTTTTCTCGTATTCGGCCTGGCCGGGCTGTTGACCCTGGTGTGCTTCATGCCGCCGCTGGCTGGCCGCCTCAAGCTGCCCTACTCGGTGCTGCTGGCTATCGTCGGCTGCTTGCTGGGCATCATCGTGCACGTCCATGGCTGGGCGCCGAGCTGGATCGGCGACTTCCTCGACTCGCTGGAACGGTTCGAGATCTCCTCCGAGACCTTCCTGATGGTGTTCCTGCCGGTGCTGTTGTTCGAGACCGCGCTGTCCATGAACGTGCGGCGCCTGATGGACGACATCGGCCCGATCCTGATGATGGCCATCGTCGCGGTGGTGGTGTGCACCGTGGTGGTCGGCGTGACGCTGGACGCGATCTCGTCCTATGGCCTGGTGGTCTGTCTGCTGCTGGGCGCCATCGTGGCGACCACCGATCCGGTGGCGGTGGTGGGCATCTTCCGCGAAGTGGGCGCTCCCAAGCGCCTGACCACGCTGGTGGAAGGCGAAAGCCTGTTCAACGACGCCGCGTCGATCGCCTTGTACTCGGTGCTGCTGGCCGTGCTGGGCGGCCATGGCGAACTGACCGTCAGCGGCATCTTCAATGACTTCATCGTGCACTTCATTGGCGGCGGCATCGCCGGCTTCGCCATGGGGCGCCTGGCCTGTTTCCTGTTCGCCTGGCTGCGTGGCTTTCCCACGGCCGAGATCACGCTGACGCTGACGCTGGCCTATCTGTCCTTCTTCATCTCCGAGCACTACCTGAACGTGTCGGGCGTGGTCGCCACGGTGATCGCCGGCCTGGTGGTGGGGTCGACCGGCCGCACCCGCATGTCGCCGACCACCTTCGAATACCTGTCGAGCGCCTGGGAACAATTCGGCTTCTGGGCCAATTCCCTCATCTTCCTGTTCGCGGCCATGCTGATCCCCAAGCTGATGGCGGCCGCCGACTGGCAGGAACTGGTGCTGGTGGCCGTGGTGTTCCTGGTGACGCTGGTGGCGCGGGCCATCGTGGTGTTCGGCCTGCTGCCGTTGCTGGGGCTGACCAAGCTGGGCACCAAGGTCAGCAACCCGTATAAGGCGGTGATGCTGTGGGGCGGCCTGCGCGGCGCCGTGTCGCTGGCCCTGGCGCTGGCCGTGACCGAGCAGACCGGCGTGGCCGAGGAGGCGCGCCAGTTCATCGCGGTGGCCACCACCGGCTTCGTGCTGCTGACGCTGTTCGTCAACGGCATCAGCCTGCGGCCGCTGATCCGGATGCTGGGGCTGAACCAGCTGTCGCCGGTCGAGCGCACCATCCGCAATCAGGCGCTGGCGGTGGCGCTGGAAGATCTGCAGGGCAAGACCGAGGAAGTCGCCAAGACCGAGCACATCGGCAGCGAGGTGCGCGACCGCATCCGCGCCGTGTTCGACGCCAGCCTGACCAGCGTGCACGACGGCCAGGTCAGCCAGATGAGCGACGAGCAGCGGGTGGCGGTGGGCCTGGCGATCGTGGCGCAGCGCGAGGAGGAAATGTTCTTCGACATTCTCAAGGCGCAGATCGTCGACTGGCGCATGGCGGAAACGCTGCTGGCGCGGGCCGAACGGCTGGAGGACGCAATCCGCATGGGCGGGGTGCCGGGCTTCGAGCGCGCCATCATCGCCGACGTGCGCTATTCCTCGGGCTTCCGGCTGGCCTTGCGGCTGCACTACCTGTTCGGTTTCCAGGGCTGGCTGGCGCGCGAGCTGGGCCATCGTTTCGCCAACCTGATGAGCAAGCGGTCGGTGGCGCAACGCCTGATCGTGTTCGCGCGCGAGCAGATCACGCCGCTGCTGGGGGAAACCGCCACGCAGCGCATCGTGTCGCTGCACCAGCGCCGCCTGGACCTGATCGAGAACGCGATGCAGGCGCTGAACCTGCAATACCCGTCGTATGCGCAGTGGCTGCAGGAAAGCTATCTGGGCCGGGTGGCGCGCGAGCTGGAGCGGATCCGCTACCGCGACATGCCGGAACAGTTCCTGATCAGCGGCGAGGTCTACGCCGACCTGATGGCGCAGTTGAAGAGCCGCTGGGCGCATATCGACACGCATCCGCCGCTGGATATCGAGATGAGCGCGGCCGACCTGATCAACCGCGTGCCGCTGTTCGAGGGGCTGTCGGCCGATTCGCTGCGCGCCATCAGCAAGCTGCTCAAGCCGCGCCTGTCGCTGCCCGATCAGCGCGTGCTGACCAAGGGCCGGCATGGCGAAGAGATGTGCTTCGTGGCGTCGGGCGCGGTGGCGGTGCACCTGCCGGACAACACCATGATCGAACTGGGCAGCGGCGAGTTCTTCGGCGAACTCGGCCTGCTGGGCGAGCAGCAGATCGCGCCCGAGGTGACCTCGCTGGGCTACAGCAAGCTGCTGATGCTGTCGTCGCGCGATTTCCACGCTCTGCTGGCGCGCGACGAGCACCTGCGCGAGCGCATCCAGGTGGTGGCCAAGCAGCGCCTGCGCGCCATTGAGGTCTGGAAGCAGTTCTCGCAGGCCAACGCGGCGCCGGCGCCGGCGCCCGCGCCGGCGTCGGCGCTCACGCCGTCACAGGCGGCGGAAGCGGCCGAGGCCGCGGGGGCGGCGGATAGCGGGCTCGATACGCGGGCGGTGCAGGCGCTGCGGGCGGCCGAGCCGCAGCAGGGCGATAAGCGCCCTGCGCCGTTGCAGCAGGTCGAGACGCGCGCCGCGCCGTTGCAGCAGGTGGAGACGCGCCAGGCCGAGGCGCACAAGACCGACGCGCGAGACCCCGACGCGCGAGAAGCCGACGCGGCGCCAGGAGGCGCCAGCGCCTGATTCAGATTTCGCCGGCCGCCCGGCGCTGCATGATGTCTTCGAGGATCACCAGCGCCGCTTCCAGCGTGAATTCACCATCGGCCACGCGTTGCACCACGGTGTCGACGTCGGCGGCCGCGATTTCCATCACTTCGCCATCGCGGTTGGCGGGCCGCGCGTCCGCCGCCAGCACGCAGGTGCTGGTCAGCACGTCTTCGACCTGGTAGCCCTCGGGCAGGCGGCGGTGGATGCGCAGGATGGTGCGCAGCGGCGAGCGCTGCGCCAGGTCCGGCGCGTCCAGGCCGGCTTCCTCGCCGCATTCGCGCACCAAGGCAACGTCCAGGTCCTCGCCGCGGCCGGCCAGGCCGCCCACCAGGGTGTCCCACATGCCGGGGTCGGTGGATTTGCTGAGCGCTCGCCGCGCGATCCAGATGCGGCCATCGGGCGTCCAGGCGTTCAGGTGCACGGCCTTGGTCAACAGGCCCAGCGGCCGCATCGCCGCGCGTTCGATGACGCCGAGCGTGGTGTCGCCATCCAGCACGTCGAGCAATTCATCGCGCCAGCCGCGCAGGCAGTTGGCTTGACGCAACAGTTGCGCGGCCTGTTCGAGCACCGCGTCGAGGGCGGGACCGGGCGACAGCGTCGCGCCGATGCGCAACGCGTCGGCATCGGACTCGATATGGGCGGCCCCTTGCAAGGCATCGCAGGCGGCATGCGTGGCCCAGCCGCAGCGGCGCCCCGCTATATAGAGCGCGTGTGCGCCAACCGGGGCGGGCTCCTGGGCCCGTGCGCTCAGGGCGGCATACAGATCGGACAGCTGTTTGGGCATCGTGAGGCAGTGTTAATAAGACTGTCCGCGATTTTATGCCACCCCTGTTTACCCTGGGTCGTGAACGAACGCGCGCAGATGGGGGCGGGCGGTATGAATTCAAGAGCACAAACTTACATCCATTTGCGCGTCCGCTATAATCCGCCAGTTTCTTTGTGATTTCGAGTGGGAATGCGGGGGCCGCTCTATCTCCCTGCCTAGCCCTGCCATCTAATAATTGCGCGTAGTCCTGTTGCAGTGACATCCGTGCCACTAGGCGACAAGGGCCCTCGCGCCGTGTTTCGAGGTAAGCATGAAGAAGTGGAGAGGGATACTGGGCGCTTGTGCGCTGCTGATTGGCAGCGTGGCCGTCGCTCAGGTGCAAGACATGCCCGGCGGCCCGAAGGTCAATCAGCTGAACCTGCATGAAGGCGTCACGCAGATCACGCGCGATGTCATGTGGTTGCACTGGCTACTGCTCACGATCTGTATCGTGATTTTCGTGGGCGTCTTCGGAGTGATGTTCTACTCCATCTGGGCGCACCGGAAATCCCGCGGACACAAGGCCGCGACCTTCCACGAACACCTCGGCGTGGAAGTGGCCTGGACGGTCATCCCCTTCATCATCGTTATCGCCATGGCGTTGCCGGCCACCAAGACGGTCGTCGCCATGAAAGACACTTCCAGCGCCGACCTGACCGTCAAGGTCACCGGCTACCAATGGAAATGGGGCTACGAATATCTCGATGGCTCCGCCGCCGGGATCAAGTTCCTGGCCACCCTGTCGACCCCGCGCGCGCAGATCGAGAACCGTGAGCCCAAGGGCCAGTTCTACCTGATGGAAACGGACAACCACATGGTGGTGCCCGTGGACAAGAAGATCCGCGTGATGTTGACCGCCGCCGACGTCATCCACTCGTGGATGATTCCCGATTTCGGCGTCAAGCAGGATGCCATCCCCGGCTTCCTGCGCGATGCGTGGTTCCGCGCCGAAAAGCCCGGTATCTACCGCGGCCAGTGCGCTGAATTGTGCGGCAAGGACCACGCGTTCATGCCCATCGTCGTGGAAGTCCTGTCGCAACCGGACTACGATAAGTGGGTTGAAGACCAAAAGAAGAAGATGGCGGCAAACGCCGACGATCCCAATAAAGAGTGGACGGAAGCCGAACTGGTTGCCCGTGGCGAGAAGGTTTTCGCCGCCAATTGCGTGGCCTGTCACCAGGCCAACGGCAAGGGCATCCCGGGCAGCTTCCCCGCGCTCGACGGAGACAAGGTTGTCCTGGGCCCGAAAGCCGCCCAGATCAACACCGTGCTGAAGGGCAAGCCCGGCACCGCCATGGCGGCGTTCGGGCCGCAGCTCAATGATGTCGAGATCGCCGCGGTCATCAGCTATACGCGCCATGCCTGGAGCAATGCCGGCAAGGGGCAGGACCCGACAGTGATGCCGAAGGACGTGGCGGCCGCGCGTTGATCGCGCCCCGCTTTCCCATCGCCAGAGCTGGTTCCGTTTAGTCAGAGATACCCTGCCGGTTCCGTGGAACGGGGCCGGCACTCAGCAGGAAGGAGTCCATCATGAGCAGCGTCACTGTAGACCACGTGTCGCCGGGCCACGGCCACGGTCACGATGACCACCACCACGCCATGCCCACGGGCTGGCGCCGCTGGCTTTTCGCCACCAATCACAAAGACATCGGGACGATGTATCTCATCTTCTCGTTCGTCATGCTGCTCGAAGGCGGCACGCTGGCGCTGTTGCTGCGTACCGAACTGTTCGAGCCGGGCCTGCAGTTCTTCCGTCCCGAGCTGTTCAACCAGTTCACCACCATGCACGGCCTGATCATGGTGTTCGGCGCCATCATGCCGGCGTTCGTGGGCTTCGCGAACTGGATGATCCCGATGCAGATCGGCGCGTCCGACATGGCCTTCGCGCGCATGAACAACTTCAGCTTCTGGTTGCTGCCGGTGGCCGCGATCATGCTGACGGCGTCGTTCTTCGTGCCGGGCGGCGCCACCGCCGCCGGCTGGACGCTGTACGCGCCGCTGTCGCTGCAGATGGGCCCGGGCATGGACCTGGCCATCTTCGCCATGCACATCATGGGCGCGTCCTCGATCATGGGCGCCATCAACATCATCGTGACCGTGCTGAACATGCGCGCGCCCGGCATGACGCTGATGAAGATGCCGCTGTTCTGCTGGACCTGGCTGATCACCGCGTTCCTGCTGCTGGCCGTGATGCCGGTGCTGGCCGCCGCCATCACCATGGTGCTGACCGACCGCCACTTCGGCACCGGCTTCTTCAACGCCGCCGCCGGCGGCGACCCGGTGCTGTACCAGCACGTGTTCTGGTTCTTCGGGCACCCCGAGGTCTACATCATGATCCTGCCGGCGTTCGGTATCGTGTCGGCCATCGTGCCCGCGTTCGCCCGCAAGAAGCTGTTCGGCTACGCCTCGATGGTGTACGCCACCGCGTCGATCGCCGTGCTGTCGTTCATCGTGTGGGCCCACCACATGTTCACGACGGGCATGCCGGTGACCGGCCAGCTCTACTTCATGTACGCCACCATGCTCATCTCCATCCCGACCGGGGTGAAGGTGTTCAACTGGGTCGCCACCATGTGGCGCGGCTCGATGACGTTCGAGACGTCGATGCTGTTCTCGATCGGCTTCATCTTCGTGTTCACCATGGGCGGCTTCACCGGCCTGATCCTGTCGGTGGCGCCGATCGACATCCAGGTGCATGACACGTATTACGTGGTGGCCCACTTCCACTACGTGCTGGTGGCCGGCTCGCTGTTCGCGCTGTTCGCCGGCACCTACTACTGGCTGCCCAAGTGGACCGGCCGCATGTACAGCGAAAAGCTGGGCAAGGTGCATTTCTGGTCGACGCTGATCTCGTTCAACGTGACCTTCTTCCCGATGCACTTCCTGGGCCTGGCCGGCATGCCGCGCCGCTACGCCGACTACGCCGCGCAGTTCACGACCTTCCACCAGATCGCCACCATCGGCGCCTTCTGGTTCGGCCTGTCGCAGCTGATCTTCCTGTGGGCGGTGCTGCGCTGCTACATGGGCAAGGGCGAGAAGGCCACGGCCAAGCCGTGGGAAGGCGCCGAAGGGCTGGAATGGACGGTGCCGTCGCCCGCCCCGTTCCACACTTTCGAAACGCCGCCCGAAGTCAAGTGAGCGCCGATTCCAACCCCGCAACAGGCAGCATGGCAATGACCCCCGAGCAGCGCCGACGCAACAAGATCGCAGGACTGATTCTGCTGGTATTCGTCATTGCCGTGTTCGCCTGGACCGTGTTCCGCGGTTCGGCGCTGTTGACGGGCAAGGCCATCGGCGGCTAGCGAACCATGAGCGACGACCTGCGTGAATCCGCCCAGCGCAAGCTGAGTTTCCTTCAGACGATGAAGGCGGTGGCGTGGGGGTTTTTCGGCGTCCGCAAGGGCGCGGGCTACCGCGAGGACAGCGCCAGGCTCAATCCCGTGCACGTGATCGTGGCGGGATTGTTGGCGGCGGCGATCTTCGTGACCGTGCTGGTGTTAATTGTGCGTTGGGCGGTATCCAGCCTGACTTGAATCACTTAATTCTATAAATCAGTACCAGGGAGAAAGCCATGAGTGCAAGCCACTCGGTTCAAGGTAAAGAGGCACCCTATTACTACGTGCCCGCCGATTCGGGGCATCCCGTGCGCACGGCCGTGGCGCTGTTGCTCATGGGCCTGGGCGCCGCGGGCTGGATCAACGGCGTGAGCTGGGCCAAGTGGTCGGTGCTGGCCGGCTTCATCGCGCTGATCGTGGTGCTGTACTACTGGTTTGGCGACGCCATCCAGGAATCCGAGGCCGGCATGAACAGCAAGCGCATCGACGGGTCGTACCGTTGGGGCATGAGCTGGTTCATCTTCTCGGAAGTGATGTTCTTCGCGGCGTTCTTCGGCGCGCTCTGGTACGTGCGCACCATCACCACGCCGTGGCTGGGCGACATGGACCACCGCCTGATGCTGTGGCCCGACTTCCAGGCGGTGTGGCCCAACTTCGGTCCGGCCGGCGTGGTCGAGCACTTCCAGACCGTGGGCCCCTTCTGGCTGCCGACGATCAACACCGCGCTGCTGCTGAGCTCGGGCGTGACGCTGACCATCGCCCACCACGCGCTGCGCGAGAACCATCGCGGCAAGACCATGTTCTGGCTGGCCGCCACGGTCATCCTGGGTTTCATCTTCGTGGCCTGCCAGGCCGCTGAATACCACCACGCGTACACCGAGCTGAACCTCAAGTTCAATTCGGGCGCCTACGGTTCGCTGTTCTACATGCTGACCGGCTTCCACGGCTTCCACGTGATCCTGGGCGCCACGATGCTGACGGTCATCCTGATCCGCCTGATGCGCGGCCATTTCACCGCCGACCATCACTTCGGCTTCGAAGGCGCCGCCTGGTACTGGCACTTCGTGGACGTGGTGTGGCTGGGCCTGTATCTGTTCGTCTACTGGTTCTGAGGCGGGGCCCGGCGTTGCCGGGCCGACTGGCGGGACACGGGGCGAGGCTGGCGGGCCGCCGGGCAACACCGGCGCCGCGGGCCTCGCCCTTCGTTTCAGGGCGGTCGTGTTCCAATAGGGCCGGACCCGCCGGCATCTGGCGGGAACCGGCCGGACGCGGGCCTATCTAAGACCGGTGCTTTCGATCCAGCCCATGTGGTGGGCGAACAGCACGAACAGGAACAGGGCCACCGACAGGCCGATGCGCACCGTCAGCGCATTGACCGTGCGGTTGGTGCTGCCTTTGTCCCGCATCAGGTAGACCAGGGCGGATGCCAGACTGGCCAGAATCCCGATGAAGGCCAGTACGACGAAAACGCGCATGATGGTCTCCGGACAAATCGAATGTATTGAAGACAAATGGCCCGACCGCATTCAACCCGCTACACGGTAGCCGCCTTGCTCCTGCTGGGGATCGCCGTGGTGATCCTGGCGTCGCTGGGCCAATGGCAACTGCGGCGCGCCGACGAGCGACGCGACATTCTGGCGGCTATCGAGGCCGGCCGCAACCAGGCGCCGCTGCAGCTGGCGCCCTCGACCGCGCCGGCCGACATGAAGCCGTGGCGCGTGGCGCAGGCCAGCGGCACGTGGCTGCCGCAATTCAGTGTACTGCTGGACAACCGCAACCATGACGGCCGGCCCGGCTACTGGCTGGCCACGCCGCTGCTGCTGGACGCCGACAAGCGCACCGCGGTGCTGGTGCTGCGCGGCTGGCTGCCCCGGGTGATCCAGGGCCAGGGCGCGCCGGCGCTGCCGGCCACGCCCCAGGGCGAGCAGATCATCAAGGGCGAGCTGTCGCCGCGCGTGCCGCGCATGTTCGAGCTGTGGTCGCTGGGCGGCCAGGATGCCTCCAGCCTGCCCGCCACGCTGCCCGCGGCCGGCGGCGCCGTGCCGCAGGTGCAGAACCTGCCGCTGGACGCCCTGGCGCGCGCCACCGGCCTGACCCTGCTGCCCACGGTGGTGAGCCAGTTCGGCCTGGGCCAGGACGACGGCCTGGTGCACGACTGGCCGCAGCCGTCGGTGAATTTCCAGCAGAACACGGTCTACGCGGTAGAGTGGTTCTCTTTTGCCTTGTTCGCCGCGATCGCGTGGCTGGTGGTGCTGGG
>NZ_CYTY01000009.1:165527-188119 GCF_001298995.1 Achromobacter sp. 2789STDY5608615 | reverse complement strand
CAAGGCGGCGCGCTGCTGCCGGAACTGATCCGCGCCTCGGGCCTGGACGCCGCCGCGTGGCTGGAGCGCTACGTCGACGCCTATCTCACGCCGCTGGTGCATTGCTTCTACGCCCACGACCTGGTGTTCATGCCGCACGGCGAGAACGTCATCCTGGTGATCGAGGACCATGTGCCGGTGCGCGCCTTCATGAAGGACATCGCCGAGGAATCGTCGATCCTCAATCCGCACGCCGCGCTGCCCGAGAACGCCCGCCGCCTGGCCGCCGACGTGCCCGAGGAATACAAGCTGCTGACCATCTTCGTCGACGTGTTCGAAGGCTACTTCCGCCATCTGGCGCAGGTGCTGGCCGACAGCGGCGTGATGGCCGAGGACGCCTTCTGGAAACTGGTGGCCGGCCGCATCACCGCCTACCAGGAGGCGCATCCGGAACGGCTGGAGAAGTACCGCCAGTACGACCTGTTCGCCCCCGAGATGATCCATTCGTGCCTGAACCGCCTGCAATTGGCCAACAATCTGCAGATGGTCAACCTGGCCGACCCCATCGGCAGCTTCCAGATGGCGCCCAACCTGGCCAACCCGATCGCCCCCTACCGGCCGCAATGGCTGGGCCAGGGCCAGGCCGACACCGCGCGGGCGCTTGCGTGAACCGCGACCTGGACGATCTGCTGGACCTGACCGGCCGCCTGGTGCCCGGGCTGTCGGGCCAGGTCGCGCCGGCGGCCGGCCCGGGCATCCGCCCGGGCGCCGACAACGCCCAGGCCATCGCGCAATTGCGCGATGTCTGGGGGCAGCGCTATCCGGAAGCGGGGCCGCACTATCTGGCACTGCGCTGCTGGGGGCTGCTCATCTGGCAGCCCGTCTACCTGAGCGTGATCGCCGCGCATCGCAGCGCGATCGTGCCCGACCTCTCGAGCATGACCCAGCCGGTGCCGGACGACGGCTTCATCATCGGCTACACGCTGGACCGCCACGACCCCCTGCGCGCCTGCCTGCGCCAACGCATGCAGGCCGCCGCCGCGCAGCTGCGCAACATCTGCGCCACCTTCTACCGCGAGCTGACCCAGGTGCTGCGGGTCAGCCCGCGCGCCGCCGAGAGCATGCAGGCCGACTGCGTGCTGTATGCCCTGCTGGCCGCGCGCCACGACGATGGCGCCGAGGCCAATGACTGGGCGCGGCGCCAGGCCATCGAATGGATGGACCTGCTGGGCCTGCAGGGCCGCAGCGGCTACCTGACCTGGCAGCGCGCGGCGCAGCCGGTCATCGCCGTTGACCGGCAGGTCTGCTGTCACTACTTCCGCAGGCGCGATGGCGACTATTGCAGCACCTGCCCCAAACTGGATCTTGCCGAACGCATTGCCCGGATCGACGCCGAGAGCGCCATGCCCGCCTGACAGCGGCCCGGGGCCTTGCGGGACGGCACAAGGAGTCGGATATGACGGACATTGGCCGCCTCGAGCATGTGCAGCAGGCCCTGAGCCCGCTGCACGTTCGGGCCTATTTCGACGAAGCCCTGTTCGCGCGCGAACAGGAACGGATATTCAAGCAATCGGCCCTGTACGTGGGCCACGAGAAAGGCGTGCCCGAGCCGGGCGACTGGCGCCGCCTGCCGCACGAGGAAGGCGGCCGCGTGCTGGTGCGCAATGCGCGCGGGGTGGAACTGGTGTCGAACGTCTGCCGCCACCGGCAGGCGCTGATCCTGGGCGGCGAGACCGGCGCGGTGACCGGCCCGGGCAATCCCGCCGGCAACCTGTCGGCCAGCGGCGGCAACATCGTCTGCCCGCTGCATCGCTGGACCTACGACAACCAGGGCCAGATACTGGGCGCGCCGCAGTTTCCCAGCACGCCGTGCCTGAACCTGCCGCGCTTCCCGCTCAAGAACTGCCACGGCCTGCTGTTCGAGGGCCCGCGCGACCCGCGGGACGACCTGGGCCACCTGTTCGCCCGCCCCGAGTTCGATTTCTCCGACTATGTGCTGGACCACGTCGAGGTACACCAGTGCAACTACAACTGGAAGACCTTCATCGAGGTCTACCTGGAGGACTATCACGTCGGGCCGTTCCACCCGGGCCTGGGCCGGTTCGTCACCTGCGACGACCTGAGCTGGGAGTTCGGCCGGCAGCACAGCCTGCAGCGGGTGGGCGTGCACGACTCGCTGGAGAAGCCCGGCTCCGACGTCTACCGCGACTGGCACGATACGCTGATGCGCTACCGCGGCGGCTCGGCGCCCGATTATGGCGCGATCTGGGTGACCTATTTCCCGACCCACATGATCGAGCTCTATCCGCACGTGCTGGTGCTGTCGACCCTGTACCCCAAGAGCCCGCAGGAGACCATCAACATCGCCGAGTTCTACTACCCCGAGGAAATCGCGCTGTTCGAGCGTGAATTCGTCGAGGCCCAGCGCGCGGCCTACATGGAAACCGCCATCGAGGACGACGAGATCGGCGAGCGCATGGATGCCGGCCGGCTGGCGCTGCTGCGCCGCGGCACCTCGGAAAGCGGCCCCTACCAGTCGCCAATGGAGGACGGGATGCAGCATTTCCACGAGTGGTACCGCGACGTCATGGGCGACGAACTGGGAGATTGCGCGGCGCCCTGAGGCGTTGGTGGCGGGAGGCAAAGGCCCGGGCAGATAGCGGTGCCGGAACACTACGGCAAAAAACCGCAACAATGAGAACATATGCTATTCTCATTCTCACATTTGGCGAGGCTTTTCGCCCCGCCAAAGGGCTCATCCCGTAACGCGAGTGACGATCTTGAACCCATCTGCCTCCCCCGCCCAATTCACCGTCGCCGACTTCAACCGCATGGGCAGCCAGAGCGGTTTCCGCTACCGCCTGCCGCAGCTCTCGGGCGCGGTCCGCGCGGACCCGGAAACCCTGTGCATCGCCGAAGGCCGGGTCGACACCTATGCCATCCGGCCCGGCCTGACGCTGGTGCTGTCCGACGTGCGCGTGCACCAGCACTACGAAGCCACCTCGATGATGTCGCCGCGCTTTTCGGCCATCGTCATGCTGCAGGGCCACGCCCAGACCCGCATCGATCGCCATGACGACGTCCGCCTGGCGGCGCACAGCGGCGTCAGCGCGCTGTACGGCGACACCGTCGCCATGACCGGCACCCATGCCGCCGGGCAGCGCCTGCGCAGCGTCAACCTGTCGCTGTCCGATCCCGACGGCGCCGGCGACGACCAGACCAGCGAGATGATCTGGAAGGCGCTGCGCTCGCCGTCACTGCGGCTGCGCCGCTGGCAGGTGCAGGGCCATCTGCTGCAGGCCATCGAGCATCTGCTGGACTGCGGCTGGGACGGACCGCTGCAGAACATGCTGCGCGAAGGCGTCGGCACCCAACTGCTGGCCCATGCGCTGGCCACGCTGGAGCAGCGCGCGCCGGCCGAGAACGCCGTGTCGGAACGCGACCGCCAGCTGCTGGAACGGGTGCGCGAGCGGCTGCACAGCGCGCCCGGCGAAGAGCACACGCTGGACGACCTGGCGCGGCTGGCCTGCATGAGCCCCAGCACGCTGCGCGCCAAGTTCCAGGCCACCTACCA
The DNA here is from genome assembly GCF_001298995.1 of Achromobacter sp. 2789STDY5608615. Taxonomy (NCBI): domain Bacteria; kingdom Pseudomonadati; phylum Pseudomonadota; class Betaproteobacteria; order Burkholderiales; family Alcaligenaceae; genus Achromobacter; species Achromobacter sp. 2789STDY5608615. The sequence goes on along the minus strand of NZ_CYTY01000009.1, from coordinate 184,566 downwards.
GCGCTCGGTCTTCAGCTGGCTGCGCGAACGCCGGCTCGAAGTGGCCCGCGAGCAGTTGGCCCAGGGCTGCAGCGTGCAGCAGGCGGCCCACTTCGTCGGCTACCGCCACGCCACCAACTTCGCCACCGCGTTCCGCGAACGCTACGGCATCGCCCCCAGCGAACTGAACTGAGCGCCGGCCGTGGACGGCTTCCGGCGGCGCCCATTGGTCTTACGGCATTGCCCATTCCTGCAATCCGCGGTGACGGGCGACCATGCGGCAGAGCTTCCCCTCCCGGGAAGCGCCCGCCCTGGATGCTCCCGTGTCACGCCCCCAACCCCTGCCCTCGTTTCCCGTCATGGTGCTGATGCTGGGACTGCTGTCCTGTGTCGCGCCCGCCACCATCGACGCCTACCTGCCCGCCTTCGGGGCGCTGGGCCGGGAATTCGACGTGCCGCAGGAAACCGTGCAGCTGACGCTGGGCGTCTACATGGCTTGTTATGCGTCGATGCTGCTGCTGCACGGCACGCTGTCGGACTCGCTCGGCCGGCGGCGCATCGTGCTGGCGGCGCTGGCGGTGTACGTCTGCGGCTCGCTGATGGCGGCGCTGGCGCCCGGCTTCGGCTGGCTGCTGGCCGGGCGCGCCGTGCAGGGCCTGTCGGCGGGCGCCGGCATCGTGGTCGGCCAGGCCATCATCCGCGACTGCTACGACGGCGCGGTGGCGCGCCGCGCCATGTCCTACCTGATCCTGGTGTTCAACCTGTCGCCGGCGCTGGCGCCCATCCTCGGCGGCTACCTGGCGGCGCACCAGGGCTGGCGCGCCGTCTTCCTGCTGCTGACCGCGCTGGCCGGCGCCGCCTGGCTGCTGTGCGCGCGGCGCCTGCCCGAGACCCTGCCGCCCGAACGCCGCCAGCCGCTGGCCTGGCGCACGCTGGCCGCCAACTACGCCCGCGTGCTCGGCAACCGGCGCTACACCGCGCTGGGCCTGGCGTTCAGCCTGCTGTTCGCCGCCCAGGGCTTCCTGATCGGCGCCGCGCCCGACTTCATCAGCAATGTGCTGGGCCTGCCGGAGACCGACTTCGCCTATCTGTTCGTGCCGCTGGTGGTCGGCGCCATGGCGGGCGCCCTGGTGGCGGCCCGCAAGGCCGGCCGCTGGTCGGATGGCCGCATCACGCTGCTGGCTTTCGTGCTGATGGGCGGCAGCTGCCTGGCCTACGTGCTGTACATGGCCGCGGCCGAGCCGCCGCGCCTGCCCTGGGCGGTGCTGCTGCCCGGGCTGTTCACCTGCGGACTGGCCATGGGGGTGCCGGCCATGACCCTGCGCATCCTGGGGCATGTGCCGGACCTGTCGGGCACCGCCGCCTCGGTGCTGGGCTTCATGCAGATGCTGACGTTTTCCGTGGCCAGCGGCTGGGGCGTGCCGCTGGTCTATGGCCAGCCGTTGCGGCTGGCGGCGGCCATGCTGGTTTTCGTGGCGGCCAGCGCGGCCGGCTGGGCCTGGCTGCACCGCTGCGCCGCGCCGCTGGCGGAGGCGCCGGCCAAGGCAGGATAGCCCGGCGGCATTTGTCATACGCATCCCATCGCGGCGCATACATCAACCCAACGGTAAAAATCAATAATTCTCATTACCAAACCTTACCGCTGGAGCTTGTCCTCATGCTGTCCGTTCCGCCTTCGCCCGCCGCGCAGCCGCGCCGGGTGCGTCCCCTTGTCCACGCGATCCAGACAGCCCTGCTCTGCTCCGCACTCGCCCATCAGCAAGCCGGCGCCCAGACCGCGGCTTCCGCCGGTTCGTCCGGCGACGTGGCGCAACTGCCCGCCGTCACCGTCAGCGGCGCCGGCATCCCGGGCACCACCGAAGGCACCCATTCCTACACCACCGATGCCATGAACACGGCCACCGGCCTGACGCTCTCGCCGCGCGAGACGCCGCAGTCGGTCAGCGTGGTCACGCGCCAGCAGATCGAGGACCAGGGCCTGCGCGACACCGGTTCGATCCTGGCCAGCGCGCCGGGCATCTCGGTGACCCGTAGCGACAGCAACCGGCTGTCGTTCTCGTCGCGCGGCTTCTCCATCGACAACTTCCAGTTCGACGGCCTGAATTCGCCCATCCTGAGCCAATGGAACTACGGCGCCACCGACATCGACGCGGCCATCTACGACCGGGTCGAGATCGTGCGCGGCGCCACCGGCCTGATGACCGGCTCGGGCAACCCCTCGGCGGCGGTCAACTTCATCCGCAAGAAGCCGCTGCGCGAATTCGCCCTGTCCGGCAGCGCCAGCGCCGGCAGCTGGGACTACGTCGGCGGCGACCTGGACCTGTCGGTGCCGATCACGCCGGACGGCCGCATCCGTTCGCGTTTCGTCGCGGCCTATAACCAGGGGGACGACTACGTGACCTTCCTGGACTCGCGCAAGCGCACCTTCTACGGCGTGGTCAGCGCCGACCTGACGCCGGATACCGTGCTGACCGCCAGCGTCGAATACTTCCGCAACCAGAGCAACGGCTTCGGCAGCGGCTTCCCGCTGTTCTACAGCGATGGCTCGCGCACTGACTTCAACCGCTCGGTGGCCAACAACACCCGCTGGGCCCGCATCGACACCGAGTCCACCACCACTTTCGTCGACCTGACGCACCGCTTCGCCAACGACTGGAAGGTGCGCGCAGCCTACAGCCACACCGACGGCGACTACCGCATGAAGCAGCTGTACCGCGGCGGCTACCCCAACAAGGTGACCGGCGCCGGCATGACCAGCTCGTTCAACAACTACGACGGCGACCGCTCGCGCGACGACATCCACCTGACGGTGTCGGGTCCGTTCCAGCTGCTGGGCCGCAAGCACGAGCTGGCGCTGGGCTGGATGAGCGTGAACGACCACAGCAACATCGGCCAGTACCTGATGACGGGCGCCAAGCCGGCAATCGGCAGCTTCCTCGACTGGCGCCAGGACCATATCGCCGAGCCCACCTGGTCCGGCACCAAGACGCCCGCCGACGACCTGCGCGTCAAGCAGACCGGCGCCTACGCGGTCGGCCGCTTCTCGCTGGCCGACCCCCTGCACCTGATCGTCGGCGGCCGCTGGAGCAACTGGGAAACCAACCAGACCTACTTCGGCAGCAACCGCGCCTACAAGATCAACGACCAGTTCACGCCCTACGCCGGCCTGCTGTACGACATCAACAGCACCTACACGGCCTACGCCAGCTATACCGAGATCTTCCAGCCGCAGAACGCCCGCACGCCCAACGGCTCGATCCTGCCGCCGATCGACGGCAAGAGCTACGAGGTCGGCCTGAAGGCGGCCTACCTGGAAGGCCTGCTGAACGCGTCCGCCTCGCTCTACCAGACCCGCCAGAACAACCTGGCGCAGGCCATTCCCGGCGAGTCGGTCAGCGGCATGCCGGGCACCCAGGCCTACCGCGCCGCCACCGGCGCCAAGGTCGAAGGCTTCGAGCTGGAGACCAGCGGCCAGCTGAGCCCGGGCTGGAACATCGGCGCCAGCTATACCCATTTCACCGCCAAGGACGCCGACGGCAAGCCGATCAACACCAGCCATCCGCGCAGCCTGTTCAAGGTCTACACCACCTACCGCCTGCCGGGCGACCTGCACCGCCTGACCGTGGGCGGCGGCGTCGACTGGCAGAGCCGCATGTACCAGTCCGCGCCCAGCCCGCGCGGCAACGTGGATGTCGAGCAGAGCAGCTACGCGCTGGTCAACCTGATGGCCCGCTTCGATTTCAGCAAGCAGGTCTCGGCCACCCTCAACCTGAACAACGTCTTCGACCGCAAGTACTACGACCAGATCGGCTTCTTCAGCCAGGGCTGGTACGGCGCGCCGCGCAACGTCATGCTGACGGTGCGCGCGCAATATTGACCGGACGAACAGGCGGCAAGATGCCCGGGAGTACCGCAACACAATGCGTTTGAATCTGGCTATCGCGGCACGCCTGCGCCGCCACGTCCTGACTGGCGCGGCGGCGCTGGCCCTGGTCATGCCCCTTGCCGCCTGCGAGCGCGCGCCAGCGCCGGTCGCGGCCGAACCCGCTTCCAACGCCGCCCCGGCAGGCCAGCCGGGGCCGACGGCCACGGCGCCGGGATTTCCCGTCACGCTGCGCAGCGCCCTGGGCGAGGCGGTGATCGCCGCGCCGCCCCGGCGCGTCGTCACCCTCGGCCTGGGCGCCGACGACCTGGCGCTGGCGCTGGGCGTGGTGCCGGTGGGCGTGGGCCGGGCCGACTGGGGCGGCGATCCCGACCACTACTGGCCCTGGGTGCGCGCCGCCATCGAAGCCCGCGGCCAGCCGCTGCCCGAGCGCATCACCGTCTACCCCGAACTGGACATCGAAAAGATCATCGCCCTGCGTCCGGACGTGGTGCTGGCGCCCTTCTCCGGCGTCAGTCCCGAGGCCTACGCCCAGCTGTCGCGGCTGGTGCCGGTGGTGGCGTATCCCGAACAGCCGTTCCTGACCCCGGTGCAGACCCAGGTCGACCTGATGGCCGCGGCCCTGGGCAAGCGCGACGCGGCCGCCGCGCTCAAGGCCGGCATCCACGACGCGCTGGCGCAGGCGGCGCGCCGCCACCCGGAACTCTCCGGCAAGACCTTCGCCTACGTGCGCGCCGACCTGGGCTCGGGCAATTTCGCCGCCTACGTGGCCGGCGACCCGCGCGTCGACACGCTCACGGCCATGGGCCTGACGCTGGCGCCCTCGGTGCGCGGCCTGCATGCCAGCGCCGGACATTTCGCCCACTACCTGGGCTTCGAACATGCCGACGCGCTGGGCGACGCCGATATCCTGGTGTCCTGGTTCTATACGCCCGAGGAGCGCGACCGCACCGCGGCCCTGCCCCTGTATGCGTCCATCCCCGCCGTGCGCCGGGGCAGCTACGTGGCGCTGAGCGATCCGGCGCTGGTCATGGCGTCGTCATCGGGCACGCCGCTCGCGGTGGCCTGGATGCTCGACCGGCTGGCGCCGCAACTGGCCGAGGCGGCGCGGCGCGCCCAGGCGGGCCGCTGATGCCGCCGCGCCAAGCCCCGGCCGACACCCGGCCCGACGACGCGATGCCGCGCCTGCGGGCGCCGCTGTTGCTGGGCGCCTGTATGCTGCTGGCGGCCGCCGCGCTGGCCAGCCTGTGGCTCGGCTCGCGCGGCCTGTCGGCCGCCACGGTCTGGCGCGTGCTGCTCCAGCCCGACGACAGCCACGCCGCGCTGGTGGTCGCCTCGCGCATCCCCCGGACCCTGCTGGCCCTGCTGACCGGCGCCGCCCTGGCGGTCGCCGGCGCCTTGATCCAGGCGCTGACCCGCAACCCGCTGGCCGAACCCGGGCTGCTGGGCGTGAACGCCGGGGCGGCCGCTTCCATCGTGACCGCGGCGCTGCTGCTGGGCGGCCTGCCCGCGCATCCCTTCTGGGCGGCGCTGCCCGGGGCGTTGGGCGCCGCCGCGGCGGTATATCTGATCGGCGCCGGCGGCCGCGGACTGCAACCGGTGCGGCTGATCCTGGCCGGCGCCGCGGTCAATGCCGTCCTCTTCGCCTATGTGCAGGCGGTGGCGCTGCTGCGCGACGACATCTTCGACGCCTACCGTTTCTGGGCCGTCGGTTCGCTGGCCGGCCAGTCGCTTGACGCCGCATTGCGCGCGGCGCCCTACATCGGCGCCGGCCTGCTGCTGGCCGCCGCGCTGGCGCGGCCGCTCAATCTGCTGGCGCTGGGCCACGCGCTGGCGCAGGCGCTCGGGCTGCGGGCCGGCCTGTGCCGCCTGCTGGGCCTGCTGTGCGTGGCGATACTGGCGGCGGCCGCCACCGCCGCCGCCGGCCCGATCGCCTTCGTGGGCCTGGCGGTGCCGCACATGGCCCGCCGCGTGGCCGGACCGGACCTGCGCTGGCTGCTGGCCTACTGCGTGGTGCTCGGGCCGCTGCTGATGCTGATCGCGGACATCCTGGCGCGGCTGCTGCGCGCGCCCGCCGAACTGCTGACGGGCGTGGTCGTGGCGTTCATCGGCGCGCCCTTCCTGTTGGCGGCGCTGCGCAGCCGGCCGCGGAGCCTGGCATGACCCGCGGAACGCCGCGCCTGATCGCGCAACCGCCGCGCCTGCTGCGCGCCGGCAACTGGCTCGCCTGGCCCGTCGCGCCGCGCGCGCTGGCCTATGCGGCGCTGCTGCTGGCGCTGGCCGGCGTCGTGCTCGCCACGACGCTGCGGGCCGGCGATCCCGGGTTGTCCTGGAGCGCGCTGTGGCTGGCGCTGCAAGGCGCCGGCGGCGCCGTGGAGCAATGGCTGGTGCATACCGTGCGCCTGCCGCGCGCCCTCTCGGCGCTGGGCGCCGGCGCCGCGCTGGGCCTGTCCGGCGCGCTGTTCCAGAGCCTCACCCGCAACCCCCTGGGCAGTCCCGACGTCATCGGCCTGACGGCCGGCGCGTCCGCGGGCGCGGTGGCCGTGGCCATGGTCTGGCCCGGGCTGATGCCGGTGGCATGGGGCGCGGCGGCGGGCGCGCTGCTGGCCACGGCCGGCGTCTGGTTCGGCTCCGGCGCCGGCTTCGCCGCGCCCCAGCGCATGGTCATCGCCGGCATCGCCGTGGGCGCGATCGCCTTCGCCTTCGTGCAATACGGCCTGTCCAATCTGCGGCGCGAACAGGCCTACCTGGCCGCGGCCTGGCTCAATGGCAGCCTGGCCGGCAAGACCTGGACCGACGTCGCCCTGATCGGGGCGGCCGGCGCCCTGTTGCTGCCGCTCGGGCTGGCGCTGTGCGCTCGCCTGCGGCTGCTGGAGATGGGCGACGATCTGGCCCAGGCCCTCGGCGCCACGCCGTCGCGCAGCCGGCTGGCCGCCACGCTGGTGGCGGTGCTGGCGGCCGCGGCGGCGGTCACGGTGGCCGGCCCGGTGGCCTTCGTCGCGCTGGCGGCGCCGCAGATCGCGCGGCGCTGCGTGCCGGCCAGCGGTCCGCAACCCCTGCTGGCGGCCCTGACCGGCGCGGTGCTGCTGGCCGGCGCCGACCTGTTGACCCGCCTGGCCGGCCCCAACGGCCTGCCCGTGGGCGTCCTGACCGCCGGCATCGGCGGTGTCTATCTCGCATTTCTGCTGGTACTCGAATGGCGCAAGACCTCCACCTGAACGATCCGGCCGACGCCCCGTCGGCCCTGCAACTGCGGCAGGTCAGCCTGTCCTATGGCGACACGGCCGTGCTGCGCGACCTGTCGCTGGCGGTCGCGCCGGGCGCGTTCACGGCGGTGGTCGGCCCCAATGGCTGCGGCAAGTCGACGCTGCTGCGCGTGCTCGGCGGCGCGCTGGCGCCAAGCCAGGGCCAGGCGTTCCTGGACGGCGCCAGCCTGGCCGGCCTGCGGCGCAAGGCGGTGGCCCGGCGCCTGGCCTATCTGCCGCAGAACCCGGTGGCGCCGGAAATGATCACGGTGCGCGACCTGGTGGCGCGCGGCCGCTATCCGCACCAGACGCTGTTGCGGCAGTGGTCGCCGGCCGACGCCCTGGCGGTCGAGGCGGCGCTGGCCGACACCGACCTGGCGGACCTGGCCGACCACCCGGTGCACACACTGTCCGGCGGCCAGCGCCAACGCGCCTGGCTGGCGCTGGTGCTGGCGCAGGACGCGGGCATCATGTTGCTGGACGAGCCCACCACGTTTCTGGACATCCGCCACCAGATCGACCTGCTGGAGCTGTGCGCGCGCCTGCAGCGGGCCGGCCGCACGCTGGTGGTGGTGCTGCACGACCTGAACCTGGCGTTCCGCTACGCCGACCGCGTCGTCATGATGCGGTCCGGCCGCATCGCCGCGCAGGGCGAGGTGCGGCAGGTGGTCACGGAGGACGCCATGCGGCAGGTGTTCGATCTGGAATGCCGGGTGCTGCCGGATCCGGAGACCGGCAGCCCGATGGTCGTGCCCCGGCGCGGCGGCCAGGGCTGAGCGGCAAGCCGCCGCCTTGCCCCTGGTTACAGCATGTGTGCCAGGAACTCGCGGCTGCGCGGGTGCTGCGGGGCGCGGAAGAAGTCGGCAGACGGCGCCTCTTCGACGATGCGGCCCTCGTCCATGAAGATGACGCGGTGCGCCACTTCGCGGGCGAAACCCATTTCGTGGGTCACGACCAGCATGGTCATGTGCTCGTCGGCCAGCTGGCGCATGGTGCGCAGCACTTCGCCGGTCAGCTCGGGGTCGAGCGCCGAGGTCGGCTCGTCGAACAGCATGATGTCGGGTTCCATCGCCAGCGCGCGGGCGATGGCCACGCGCTGCTTCTGGCCGCCGGACAGGCGCGTGGGATAGTTGTCGCGCTTGTTCAGCAGGCCGACCTTGCGCAGCAGTTCCTCGGCCTTGGGCACGATGGCGGCGCGCGGCATGCCCTTGACGATCATGGGCGCTTCGATGATGTTCTGCAGCACGGTCATGTGCGGGAACAGGTTGAACGACTGGAACACCATGCCCATCTTGCGGCAGATGCGGCGCACGTCGCCATCGCTGGCGTAGCGGCTCTGGCCGCCCGGCACCGCCGTGGCCAGGGCTTCGCCCTCGATCTCGATGGTGCCGTCGTCGATGGTTTCCAGGTGGTTCAGGCAGCGCAGGAAGGTGCTCTTGCCCGAGCCCGACGGCCCGATCACCGCCACCACCTCGCCCTTGCCCAGCTCCAGCGAGACCTGGTCCAGCACGCGGTTGGTGCCGAACGACTTGACGATGCCGCGCGCCGAGATCATGGCGCCGCGACCGCCGGCGGACGGATTACTGGTCGTATTTGGCATAGCGCTTTTCCATACGCTGGAAGAACCACGTCAACACCAGCGTCATGATGAGATAGAAGGCCGCCGCGACCAGGAACGGCGTGGTGGTGAAGTCGCGCTGCACGATGCCGCGCGCGGTGCGCAGGATGTCGTTGAGCGCCAGCACGTAGATCAGGGAGGTGTCCTTGACCAGCGTGATGGTCTCGTTGCTCATGGGCGGCAGCACCCGCTGCACCATCTGCGGCAGCACGATGCGGCGCAGCGTCTGCAGGTAGGTCATGCCCAGCACCCTGCTGCCCTCGTACTGGCCGCGGTCCACCGACTGGATGCCGGCGCGGAAGATCTCGGCGAAATACGCCGCGTAGTTCAGCGCGAACGCCACCACCGCCGCCGGAAAGTCGGGCAGGCGCACCCCCACCACCGGCACGAACGGCAGCGCGAAGTAGATGAACAGCATCTGCAGCATCAGCGGCGTGCCGCGCATCAGCCAGATGTAGCCATTGACCAGCTGGCTGACGAAGCCCCATTTGGAGATCCGCAGCAGCGCCAGCACCAGGCCCAGCGGCACGGCCAGCGCCAGCGTGATGAAGAACAGCGTCAAGGTCACTTTCGCGCCTTGCGCCAGGGGTCCCAGGAGGGAGAGTACGTAGTCCATGCGGATGGGTGAGCGTCTTGCCGACGGGAGGAATCAGGAGCGGGCGTGCCGGCGCGGAAAAGCGCCGGACTGAAAAACGCCCGGACCGCGCCGCGGTCCGGGCGTTTCCCGGGAGCTTACTTGACGATGTTGGCGCCGAACCACTGGGTGGCGATGCGGCCGGCGGTGCCGTCCTGCTTCATCGAGTCCAGGGTCTTGTCGAGCTTGGCCAGCAGTTCGGTGTCGTCCTTGCGCACGCCGACGCCGTAGTCTTCGGTGCCGAAGTTGTCGTCCAGCACGCGGTATTCACCAGCGCGCTTGCTGATCAGGTAGCGGCCCACCACTTCGTCGACCACGATGGCGTCGAGGCGGCCGGCGGCCAGGTCCATCAGCGCGGTGACGTTGTCGCCGAACTTCTTGACTTCCTTGATGCTGCCGGCGACCGGGTCCTTGGCGATGGCGTCGGTGGCGCTGCTGCCGTCCTGGGCGCCGACCACCTTGCCGGCCAGATCGGCCTTGGCCTTCACCGGCGAGGCGTTGCCGACGATGATGATCTGGTGGTTGGCCATGTAGGGGGCCGTGAAGCTGATGTTCTTCTTGCGCTCTTCGGTGATGGTCAGGCCGTTCCAGAGCACGTCGACGCGCTTGCCGTTCAGCTCGGCTTCCTTGGCGCTCCAGTCGATCGGCTTGAATTCGACTTCCAGGCCCAGGCGCTTGCTGGCTTCCTTGGCCATGTCGACGTCGAAACCGACGATCTGGTTGTTGGCGTCGCGGAAACCCATCGGCGGGAAGTTGTCATCCAGGCCGACGACGACCTTGCGGGCGGCGGCCGGGGCCTGCGCGCTGGCGGCCGGCGCGTTGTCGGACGGGCCGCAAGCGGTCAGCATCGTGGTGGCGGACACGAGAAGAACAGCAGTCAGTTTTTTCATATTTATCGAGGGCGCGAGGCGCAGGAATGAAGAAGGCCGGAGGGCTCGACGGAAGCCGCGAGCCGGTTATTTTAGCGTCCCTGGAAATATGTGTTTCATCTCGGCCATATATAGGGCCAAGCGATAGCGCCGGACCAGATCCAGCCGGGGGCCGGGCTGGCTTTCCCCAACGGCGTCAACGCCCTTGGCGCGGCTCGCCAGGACCTCGGCCAACCCGGACAGAGGCCGTGAGGGCCTAGCCGGCCCGCGCCGCCATGCCCGCGCGCAGGCCGGCGGCGCAGTCGAGCGCGTCGTCCCACAGCTGGCGGGTCAGCGCCTCGGCGTCGGTCTCGCGCGCCAGCGCGGCGGCCTCGCCCGACCACAGCAGCGAAAAGTCGCCGCTGCCGGTCTTTTCCACCGCCGCCCGCAGCGGGTCGACCGCCCCGGTCGCCAGCGGAAACGCCGGCGCCGCCGGGCTCATCGGCCCCTGTTCGCGCATGAAGCGCGTCAGCAGGCCGCGCGCCGGGCGGCCCGTGTACAGATTGGTCAGGCGCGTGGCGTCGTCGCGCGCCGCCCGCACCGCCTGTCGGTGAATGGCCGAGCGGCCGGCCTGCGGCGTCAGCAGATAGGCGGTGCCCAGTTGCGCCGCCGCCGCGCCCAGCGCGAAGGCCGCGGCGATCCCGCGCCCGTCGGCAATGCCGCCGGCCGCGATCACCGGCACGCCCACCGCGTCCACCACCTGCGGCAACAAGGCGTACAGGCCTGGCTGGGCGCCAATGTCATCGGTCAGGAACATGCCGCGATGGCCGCCGGCCTCCACGCCCTGGGCGATGATGGCATCCACGCCGCGGGCGTCGAGCCAGCGCGCCTCCTCGACCGTGGTGGCGGACGACAGCACCATGGCGCCGGCGCGGCGCACCCGCTCCAGCAGCGCGTCGTCGGGCAACCCGAAATGGAAGCTGACCACCGCCGGCCGCAGTTCCTCGACCACCTGGCACATGGCGTCGTCGAACGGCGCGCGGCCCGGGCCGCTGCCGGCGGCCGACAGGTCCAGCCCGGCCTCGCGGTAGTACGGCGCCAGCGTCTCGCGCCAGCGGGCCTGGGCCGCCTCGTCCGGCGCGGGCGGCGTGTGGCTGAAGAAATTCAGGTTGAAGGGCGCATCGGTTTCGGCGCGGATCGCGGCGATCTGTTCGCGCAGCGCGTCCGGGCCCAGCGCGGCACAGGCCAGCGACCCGAGGGCGCCGGCGCGGCAGGCGGCGATCGCCAGCGGACTGAAGGAGCCGACCATCGGCGCTTGGATCAGGGGCAACAGAGAAGGCAACGATTTCATCTCGGGCACACGACGGCAATGAGGGAGACCCGAGCATATCGCAGCCGCATGCTAGGCTTGGGCCTTCCCCCTACTCGCATCACGCCATGGAATTTCGCAGTAACGGCCGCCCCGCCCCGGCCGCGCGCCGGGAGCGCGCCGCATGAGCCCCGCCCTCCGTCTTGGCCCCCTGGTGTTTCCGATCGAGCTCGCGCTGCTGGCCGCCGCCGTCGTCATCGGCCTGATCGCCGGCCGACTGCTGGCCGGCGCGCGCGCCGAGGACGCCAGCCGCGTCTTGTGGCGTTGCCTGCTGCTGGCCCTGCTGGCGGCCCGGCTGGCCTTCATCTGGCAATACCGCGATCACTTCCTGCAGAATCCGCTCAGGATCCTGGACCTGCGCGACGGCGGCTGGACCGGCCTGGCCGGACTGGCCGCGGCGCTGCTGTATGGCGCCTATGCCGTGCTGCGCGACCGCGCCCCGCGCCGCGCCGTGCTGGTCGCGATGGCGCTGGGCGCGGCGGTCTGGCTCGGCGGCGGCCGTCTGCTGGCGCCATCGGCGCAGCCGCAGCCACAGCTGGCGGCCCTGTCGCTGCAACAGCTGGATGGCGCGCCCGCCACCCTGGACGCCTTCCACGGCAAGCCGATGGTGGTGAACCTGTGGGCCAGCTGGTGCCCGCCGTGCCGCCGCGAGATGCCGGCATTCGAGCAGGCGCAGGCGGCCAACCCCGACATCCATTTCGTCTTTCTCAACCAGGGCGAAGCGGCGGCCACCGTCCGCCAATACCTGGACGAGCACGCGCCCTCGCTCGCCAATGCCCTGCTCGATCCGGCCGGCGACGCCTCGCGCCAGATGAGCAACCGCGGCTTGCCCGCGACCCTGTTCCTGGATGCCCAGGGCCGGTTGATGGACGTGCGGGTCGGCGAACTGTCCAGCGCCACGCTGGCGCAGCGGCTGGAATCGATCCGGGCGGACGGCGCGCAGCGCTGAAGGGCCAGGCCGGTGCGCGCCAGCCGCGGCCGCTGCGCTCAAGCCTCGCCGTTGGCCGCGTCGTCGCCGGGCAGCGCTTGCGCCCAGGGCAACGCCGCCCCTTGCGCCGCTCGCGCGAACAATCGCAGGCGCTGTCCCGCCGCCTGCGGCGCCCCGGGCAGGCGCACCACCAGCAACGGCCCGCGCGGCAGCGCATTGACGGTGGCGAAGACGCTGTCGCCGTCGCCCGCCTTGCCGGGCACCCGGGTCCAAGCCAGCAGCTCGGCCTCCTCCAACGCCACCTCGACGGCCCGGTCATGGCCGCAGGCCGGACACCAGAGCCGCGCCGGATAGACCCGGTGCCCGCACTGCGCGCATTCCATCACGTTGAAACTCATGTGTCCTCCCTGGCCAGCACCGCCGCGTTGGCGCACATGCCGTAGCGCAACTGCACCATGCCGTAGCCGGTCGCCACGCCGTGGCGGGCCCTCGCCACCTGGCGCGCGCCGGCCCGGCCCAGCAACTGGCGCGCCACTTCCGCCAGTCCGTGCATGCCGCCCGCCGTGCCCGCCTGCCCCGCCGACAGTTGCCCGCCCGCGGTATTGACGGGCAGTTCGCGCGTGGCGATGCGGCGCGCGATGAAGCCCGCCAGGTCGTCCGCCGGCGCCAGGCCCAGGTCGCACAGTTGCGCCACCGCCATCGCCGGGTAATCGTCGTACACGCCGACCACGTCCATGTCTTGCGGTCCGAGGCCGGCCTCGGCCCACAGCGCGGGCGCGAACCCGGCGATGCCGGTCACCAGGCCGTCGCCCTCCTGCTGGTCGGCGTTGTAGCGCGCGCCGCTGGCCCGCAGCGTGACGTGCACGCCTTGCGGCCGCGCCTGCAGCACCAGCGCGCAGGCGCCGCTGACCACCGGCACGCAATCGAGCCGGCCCAGCGGCTCGGCCACCATTGGCGCCTCCAGGTATTGCGCCAGCGTCAGCGGCTGGCGGTAGGCGGCGTTGGGATTGGCGCCGGCCCAGGCGCGCTGCGCCACGCACAGCGCGCCATAGTCCTCGCGCCGCAGGCCGGTCCGCGCCATCTGCCGCTGCGTCAGCATGGCAAACAGCGGATTCGGCCCGACGCAGCCCAGCGGGCTCAGGTAATCCTGCGCGCTGCGGTTGTAGCGCCCCACCAGCGCGGCGAAATCGGCGCCGGCGAAATGGTCTCCCGCCACCAGCACGATGGTGCGCGCCTGCCCGGCCCGCAGCGCCAGCCAGGCGTGGCGCAGCAGGTTGATGGCGCTGGCGCCGCCCATCTCGTCCTGCATGCACCAGTCCAGCGTCAGCCCCAGCCGCCACGCCATGTCGATGGCGCGATCGGGGCGCAGCGTGAACGAGGCCAGCCCCAGGCCGTCGACGTCCGCGGGCCGCAACCCGGCGTCGTCCAGCGCCAACCGCACCGCCCGCGCGATCAGGGTGGCCGTGTCGCAGCCGGGCTCGGGATGGCGCAGCGCGGGCGTCTCGCCCACGCCAACGATGCCGGGACCGCCGCTCATGCCGATTCCTGCCGCGGCGGCTCGCGCGTCAGCAGCAAGGTGATGACCGTGATGGCGGCCATCCCCACCAGGAACCACGCCACCGGCGTGGCCGATTCATACTTGCGCAGCAGCGCCATGGCGATCAGCGGCGACAGGCCGCCGGCGAACACCGAGGCCAGCTCGTGGCCCAGCGCCAGGCCGGTGTAGCGCACCTCGGCCGGGAACAGTTCGGCGAAATACGCCGGCTGGGTGCCGATCATGGCCGCGTGGCAGACCGTATTGCCCAGGAAGAACGCCAGGAAGATCCACACCGGCTCCTTGGTCTGCACCAGCCAGAAGAACGGAAACGCCGCCAGCATCAACCCGGCCGAGCCGATCAGGTAGACGGCCCGCCGGCCGATCCGGTCCGACAGGTGGCCGAACCACACCAGCGTGCCCAGCTCGATGAACATCGACGCCAGCACCCCGCCCAGCATCACGTCATTGGGAATGCCCAGGAACTTGCCGTAGGCCAGCGCGAACGCCAGGAAGATGTACGAGCCGCCGTTCTCCGCCACCCGCAGCCCCATGGCCGTGAACACCTGGCGCGGATAGCGGCGGAACACTTCCACCGCCGGCATTCCGCGCTTGGCGGTCTTCTTGGCCTGCACGAACTCGTCGCTTTCCGGGATGTGCTTGCGGATGTACAGGCCGATGCCGAAGATCAGCACGCTCAAGAGGAACGGCAGGCGCCAGCCCCAGCTCATGAAGGTCTCCTGCGGCAATTGCTGCGCCAGCATGAAGACGCCCGACGACAGCACGAAGCCGCCCGCCACGCCCAACTGGCTGAACGACGAGAAATAGCCGCGGCGCTTGCCGCCCACCGCCTCGCTGATGAGCAGCACGCCGCCGCCCCATTCGCCGCCGGCCGCCGCGCCCTGCAGGATGCGCAGCACCACCATCGCCACCGGCGCCCAGATGCCGATCTGCTCGTAGGTCGGCAGCAGCCCGATCAGGAAGGTGGCCGCGCCCATGATGCCCAGCGTCCATTCCAGCGCCAGCTTGCGGCCGTAGCGGTCGCCGATGTGGCCGAAGATCACGCCGCCCAGCGGCCGCGCCAGGAAGCCCACGGCAAAGCCGGCGAAGGCGCCCATGGTGCCCAGCAGCGGATCGGTGCCCTTGGGAAAGAACAGCTCGCCGAACACCAGCGCCGCCGCCGTGCCGTAGATGAAAAAGTCGTACCACTCCATCGCGTTGCCGGCGACGGACGCCATCACCACCCGCCGCGTGCGCTTCCTGCGGGCCTGCTCCTCGGCGCTCTGCGCCGCGCCCTGGTATGCCAACGTCATGTTCTTGCCCCTTGTTTTATATGGACGGGATTCAGCGCGCCACGCGGTAGCCGGCGGCGTCGCGATCCCAGGTGTCACCCGTCACGCCCTCATCGCGCAACCGGAACTTGCGGACCTTGCCGTTCTCGGTGCGCGGCAGGTCATCCAGCACGCGCAGGTAGCGCGGCACGGCGAAATACGGCATGCGCGGCTGACAGAAGTCCAGCAGGGCCTCGGGCGTGAGCGCGCAGCCCGGCTTGCAGACCAGCGCCGCCATGACCTCGTCCTCGGCCAGCTCCGAGCGCACGGCGTAGACCGCCGCCACCGCCACCGACGGATGTGCCAGCAGCACCTGCTCGACCTCGTACGACGAGATGTTCTCGCCGCGCCGGCGGATCGCGTCCTTCATGCGGTCCAGGAAGCGGAAGTAGCCGTCGGCGTCGCGCACCACGCGGTCGCCGGTGTGGAACCACAGGTTGCGCCAGGCCTCGACCGTCTTGTCGGCCATGCCGAAGTAGCCGGTGGCGATGGCGAACGGCGGCCGCGCCCGCAGCAGCAGCTCGCCGGCCTCGCCGTCCGGCAGCGGCGCGTCATCGGCGTCGGCGACGATGGCATCGAATTCGGGCGCGGCGCGGCCCATGCTGCCGGGGCGCTGCTCGGCCAGCGTGCCGCCGAGCGCGAAGTTGGTTTCGGTGGAGCCATAGCCTTCCAGCAGCGCGATGCCGGTGCGCTCGGTGAACACGCCATGGAAACGTTCGGGCACGCCCGGCGCCAGCGCGATGCGGGTGCGATGGCCGCGCTCGGCCGCCGACGTTTCGCGCGCCAGCAGCATCGGCACCATCGCGCCCAGCAGATAGGTCACGGTGGCGCCGGTGGCCGCCAGCCGCTCGAAATAGCGGCTGACCGAAAAGCGCTCGTCGCAGACGATCGAGGCGCCGGTCGCCAGCGCCTGGAAGCAGGCGTTCAGCGCGTTGGTATGGAACAGCGGCAGGCTGGTGTAGAGCACGTCGTCGGCGCCGATCTCCAGGTTGCGGGCCGCGATGACGCCCCACCAGTGAAACTGCGCATGCGGGCAGCACACGCCCTTGGACAGACCCGAGGTGCCGGAGGTGTAGAGAATCGCCAGCGTATCGCCGGGGCCGAGGTCGGCCTCGGGCGCGAGCGCGTCCGGCAAGGCCGGCAGCGCGGCGGCGGGGGCCGGCAGGCCGGACGTGGCGGCGGCCGTGCCGTCTGCGCCATCGTCCAGCAGCCAGATCTGGCGCAGGGCCAGGCCGGCGGCGTCGAGGCCGGCCAGCGCGGGACAGGAGGCCCGATCCGCCACCAGCAGCACGCAACCGCTGTTGGCCAGGATGTGCTGCAGCTGCATGCCGCGCGACGCGGTGTTGATCGGCACCACCACCGCGCCCAGCCAGCCGCAGCCCAGCACCAGCGACATGAACTCGATGCGGTTGCCCGCCATCAGGCCGACGCGGTCGCCGCGGGCCACGCCAGCCTGGGCCAGCAGCGCCGCCCAGCGGGCCGCGTGCTCGGGCGCCTCGGCGTAACGCAGCGCGCCGCCCGGCGCCTGGATCCACGGCCGCGTCCCCTGGCGTGCGGCCTGGTCGCGCAACAGCGACGGCAAAGTCAATGCATGCATGACGTGCTCTTCCCCTTGTTGTCGGCGGCCGCCTGGTCACTGCCACGGCTCGTGAAAATTAGTCTAGGAATCAACTATTTATGTGTCAAATTTATGGGTATTATTCATTGCATAAACCAGACTGATAACAAGGGCGGGCGTGGACTTCGACTTGAATCTCATGCGGGTTTTCCTGACCGTGCTGCATGAACGCAGCGTCACCCGCGCGGCGCAGCGGCTGCAGCTGACGCAGCCCGCGGTCAGCTATGCCCTGGCCCGGCTGCGCGAAAAATTCGACGACCCGCTGTTCGTGCGCACGCCCTCCGGCATGCGGCCGACGCCGGTGGCCTTCGCGCTGGCCGGCCCGATCGAGCGCGGCATGAACAGCTTTGCCGAGGCGGTCAGCCTGCGGCAGCACTTCGAGCCGGCCAGCAGCACGCGGCGGTTCCGGCTGTCGATGTCGGATATCGGCGAGATGGTGTTCCTGCCCAGCGTGATGGAACGCGTGCACGCGCTGGCGCCGCGCCTGCAGGTCGAGGTGGTGGAGGTGCCGCTGGAACAGCTGGCGCAGGCGCTCAAGGACGGCGACATCGACCTGGCGATCGGCAACCTGGCCGGCCTGGGCCGCCACACGCGCCACGCCGACCTGTTCAGCGAGCGCTATGCCTGCATGGGCCGGCGCGGCCATCCGGTGCTGTCCGCGGGATTGACGCGCGGCCAGTTCAAGCGGCTCGACCATATCCTGGTGGCCTCGCGCGCCAGCGCCCACCGGCTGCTGGACGACGTGCTCGGCGAGGCCGGCCTGCACCGCCAGCCCTACCTGACGCTGCCGCATTTCTCGGCCGCCGCCGAGATCGTGCGGCGCACCGACCTGACCGTCACCCTGCCGCACCGCGCGGCGGTCTGGTTCAACCGCGACAACGCCTTCGAGATCCGGCCGCTGCCGCTGACGCTGCCGCCCCTGAGCGTCACGGTGCACTGGCATCCGCGCTTCGAGAGCGACCCCGGCACGCGCTGGCTGCGCACGCTGGTGGTGGACACCCTGGCGGACCGCGATGCGGGCGGCACGGCGGCGGGCGCCTTGATTTGATCGAAGCAAGCAACAGACTCACGCACGGGATCGGGTTTATCTGGCCGGATGACGCAACTAGACTGCCGTCACTCCCTCTTTCCAGGAAACCGCCATGCCCACCCTGCCCGCCCTGCGCCGCCTGATTCCCGCCCTCGCCCTGGCGCTGGCCGCCACGCCGGCCCTGTCCGCCGAGCTGACCCTCACCCCTACAACCCCGGCAACGACGCCATCTTCCAGGTCGCCTCGGTGCTGGTCAGCGGCGAACGCGACGCCATCCTGGTCGACGCGCAGTTCGGCAAGTCCCAGGCCGAACAGCTCGTGGCGCTGGTGCGCGCCAGCGGCAAGCGCTTGACCACCATCTACATCAGCCACGGCGATCCCGATTTCTACTTCGGCCTGGATACCATCCTGGCGGCGTTCCCCGACGCCAAGGTCGCGGCCACCGCGCCCACCGTGCGCCACATCCAGGAGACGGTCGACGCCAAGCTGGCGTTCTGGGGACCCAGGCTGGGCGCCGACGCGCCGCGCAAGGCCGTCGTGCCGCAAGTGCTGCAAGGCGACACGCTGACGCTCGAAGGCCAGGCCCTGAAGATCACCGGCCTGGACGGCCCGCAGCCCGACCGCACCTTTGTCTGGATCCCCTCGCGCAAGGCCGTGGTCGGCGGCGTGGTGGTGTTCGGCAACCTGCACGTGTGGACCGCCGACACCCAGTCGCCGCAATCGCGCGCCGACTGGCTGGCCACGCTCGCCCGCATCGACGCCCTGAAGCCGGCCACGGTGGTGCCCGGCCACTACGCGCCGGGCGCGCCGCTGACCCTGGAATCGGTGCATTACACCCAGGGCTACCTGCGCGCCTTCGAGACCGAGGCCGCCCGGGCCCCGGACAGCGCCGCGCTGATCCAGGCCATGCGCGCCCGCCGAACGCGTTGTCCGGCGGGACCGGCCGTGATGCTTGCGCGCGGCGGCTACCGCCGCATCACCACTTCATTTCACCCTTGGCGACCTTGGCGCTGATCTCCAGC
>NZ_CYTY01000009.1:141190-165354 GCF_001298995.1 Achromobacter sp. 2789STDY5608615 | reverse complement strand
CGCCGAATGCCGCCGAGAACGCGGCGTCGGCGGCCAGCCCGTGATCGCGCGCCAACATGGTCATCAGCACGAACTTGGACGCGAAGGCCAGCACCAGCAGGACCAGCGTGATCGGCGACCCCGGCCGCTCGATCATGCGCGTCTGCGGGTGATAGGTGGCGCGGCCGGCCCGCGACCACAGCATCCAGCCCAGCACGCCGCCCGCCACCATGCTGGCGGCGAACGCCTCGTAGGCGGCGCGCAGGTCGGTGACTTCGCCGTGGATCGACACCAGCACCCAGACCAGGAACAGCACCGGCAACAGGAAAGTGCGCGACACCGACAGCTGGCGCGGCCGCAGCGCGCGGATGCCGCGATACAGCAACAGCGCGAACAGCGCCCATACCCAAAGCGGCGTGCGATGCAGGATTTCCAGGCTCATGAGGATTCCAGGCAAGGGATTCCGGGCAGGCGCGACCGGAACGGCAGCGCCCGCCCAGTTGAGCAGAAATCGCCTGACAAACCGCTGGCGATTCAGGCCTCGGCCAGGGCCAGCGCTTGCAGCATCAGGTCCAGGTTCTGCACCGCCGCGCCCGACGCGCCCTTGCCAAGGTTGTCGAACACCGCGCTCAGCAGCACCTGGCCGTGTTCCGCGTTGCCATGCACGGCCAGCCGCAGGTCATTGGTGCCGTTGAGCGCCTGCGGATCCAGGAACGTCTGCGCCGCCGCGTCCTGCGCCGCCACCACCTGCACGTGGCGGGCGCCGGCATAGTGGCGGGCCAGGCATTGCTGCAGTTGCGCGGCGCTGACGCCGGCGGGCAGCAGCCGCAGCTGCAGCGGCACGGTGAGCACAATGCCCTGGCGGAACGCGCCGTACGACGGCACGAACACCGGCCGCTGGGTCAGGCCGGCATGGCGTTCGATTTCCGGGGTGTGCTTGTGCGCCAGGCCCAGGCCGTAGACCTGGAAGGCCAGCCCGCCGGTGGCGCCTGGCCCCTCATAGGCATCGACGCTGGCGCGGCCGCCGCCCGAATAGCCGGACACGGCGTGCACGCTGAACGGATAGTCGGCCGGCACCAGGCCGGCCTGCACCAGCGGCCGCAGCAAGGCGATGGCGCCCGTGGGATAGCAGCCCGGGTTGCTGACGCGCTTGGCCTGGGCGATGCGCTCGGCCTGCCCTGCCGCCATTTCCGGAAAGCCGTAGACCCAGCCCGCGGTGGTGCGGTGCGCCGAACTGGCGTCGATCACCCGTACCTCCGGATTGACGATGGACGCCACCGCCTGGCGCGCCGGCTCGTCGGGCAGGCACAGGATGGCGATGTCGCTGGCGTTGATGGCCTCGGCGCGCCGCCGCGGATCCTTGCGGTCGCCCTCGGCCAGCGTGAGCAGGCGCAGGTCGGCGCGGCCGCGCAGCCGTTCGTGGATCTGCAGACCGGTGGTGCCCTGGTCGCCGTCGATGAATACTAGGGGATGAGTCATGTGCGTGGCCTTGCGAAAAAGCCGGCGCGGCGCCGGCGGATGGGGTCGAAAGTGGATCCGGGTGTCCATCATTGCCCAACGCTCCGCATACGAAAAGTCGAATATCATGACGACGAGATTCAGAATTCCTGAATGAAACCGCCATGCGTGAAATCAACCTCGACCGGCTGCGCACCCTGGTCGCCATCGCCGACCTCGGCTCTTTCGCCGACGCCGCCCGCGCCCTGCACCTGGCGCCGCCCACCGTCAGCCTGCACGTGGCCGACCTGGAGGCGCGCGTCGGCGCGCCGCTGCTGACGCGCAAGCGCGGCCAGGTCCGGCCCACGCCCATCGGCGACACCCCGCTGGAACGCGCGCGCCGCATCCTGGCCGAGGCCGACCAGGCGCTCGACGACGTACAGCGGCAGGTGCAGGGCCTGGCCGGCCGGGTGCGGCTGGGGGCGTCGACCGGCGCCATCGCCCACCTGCTGCCGCAGGCGCTGGAAGCGCTGGGCCGCGAACACCCCGGCATCGACGTCCAGGTGGCCGTGCTGACGTCGCAGGAAACCCTGCAGCAACTGGGCGACGGCGCGCTCGACGTGGGCCTGGTGGCGCTGCCGCAGCCGCCCGTGCCGGGCCTGGTGCTGCGGCCCTGGCGGCGCGATCCCATCATGGCCTTCCTGCCCGCCGCCTGGAACCCGCCGGCCCGCGTCACGCCCGCGTGGCTGGGCGACCGGCCGCTGATCCTGAACGACGCCAGCACCCGGCTGTCGCGCCAGACCGGCGAATGGTTCGCCGCCGCCGGCCTGCAGCCGCGGCCGCGCATCCAGCTGAACTACAACGACGCCATCAAGAGCCTGGTCGCCGCCGGCTACGGCGCCACGCTGCTGCCGCACGAGGCCACCGCGCCGCAGGCCGACCCGCGCATCGCCATGCGGCCGCTGCGTCCGGCGCTGTGGCGGCCGCTGGGCATCGCCCATCGCGACGGACAGGTCGAGCGCGCCACCCAGCACGTGCTCGACGCCCTCTGGCAATTGCGCGCGGCCGACGATCGCGCCTAGCCTGGCGACCGGGCCGCGCGGGGTGCCTTTCCCTGCCAACCGATCCTGGCCGGCCGGCGCCTCGACCGCCGGCGCGGCCCCGGGATTCAGCCTGCCCCGGACGACGCCCGCCGCAGGAACGACGCGCGCTCGGCTTCCTCGCGCAGGCGCCGGGCGCGGCTGCGGAACAGGTCCTTGCGGCCGACGATGCCCAGCACCCGGCCGCTGTCGCGGTCCAGGATCGGCACGCGGCCGGCGCCGGACAGCGCCATGCGGTCGGCGATCTGGCTGGCCAGTTCCTCCGGAAAGCCATGGACCAGCTCGCGCCCCTGCAGCGCCTGCGCCAGGGTCTGTTCATGCAGCGCCGGTTCCAGCGCCCAGGCCAGGCTGTCTGCGCGCGTCACCTCGCCCACCGCCACGCCGGCCTCATCGACCACGGGGTAACTGGTGTGGACCGGCTGCGCGGTGGTGAAATGCGCGATCGCCTGCGCCACCGTCAGGCTGTCGGGCAGCGTCTGCACCGGCGTGGTCATCACCTGGCTGGCGCGCAGCAGGTCGAACGGATCGACCCGGTATTCGCGGCTGATGTGGTGGCCGCGGCGCGCGATCTTTTCGGTCAGGATCGAGCGGCGCAGCAGCAGCACCGTCACGCCGTAGGCGAACACGCAGGCCGCCAGCACCGGCAGCAAGGCCCCCAGGTTGCCAGTCAGCTCGACCGCGAACAACGTCGCCGTCAACGGCGCCCGCATGGTGCCGCCCATCATCGCCGCCATGCCCACCAGCGCCCAGAAACCCGGCGCGGCCTGCGGCAGCAGCGGCGTGGCCAGCGCGCCGAGCGCGCCGCCGAAGATCAGCAAAGGCGCCAGCACCCCGCCCGAGGTGCCCGAGCCCAGCGCGATCGACCAGATGGCCACCTTGACCACCAACAGCAGCAACACCGCCTGCAAGGCCAGGTCGCCCGCCAGCAGATGGTGGATGTTGTCGTAGCCCACGCCCAGCGCGGCCGGATCGATCAGGCCGCCGATGCCGATGGCCAGGCCGCCCAGCGCCGGCCACCACATCCAGTGCAGCGGCAGTTTCTCGAACAGATCCTCGGCCGCGTAGACCAGCGCCGTCAGCACGCCGGAGCCCAGCCCCGCCAGCACGCCCACGGCGGCGCAGGCCACCAGGTGCCACGGGGTGAATGCCATCACGCCGGCATAGCTGAAGACCGGCCCGTCATCGAGCGCGAAGGCGCGCGCCACGGCCGCCACCAGCGCCGCGGTGGCGACCGGCAGGAAGCTGCGCGGCTTCCACTCGAACAGCAGCAGTTCCACCGCCAGCAGCACCGCCGCCAGGGGCGTGGCGAAGATCGCCGTCATGCCCGCGGCCGCGCCGGCCACCAGCAGCGTCTTGCGCTCGCCGTCGTTCAGGTGGATGGTCTGCGCCAGCAGCGAGCCGATGGCGCCGCCGGTCATGATGATCGGGCCTTCCGCGCCGAAGGGACCGCCAGTGCCGATCGAGATGGCCGACGACACCGGCTTGAGCACCGCCACCTTGGGCGCGATGCGGCTCTTGCCGATCAGGATGGCTTCCATCGCTTCCGGAATGCCGTGGCCGCGGATCTTCTCCGAGCCGTAGCGCGCCATCAGGCCGATGATAAGGCAGCCGATGACGGGAATGGCCACCGACGCCGGCCCCAGGCGGCCGCTGGTGATGGGCAGGTCGGCGAACGAGAACAGGCCGTGGTAGGCCAGGTTGGTGCACAGCGCAATCAGGCGCAGCAGGGCCCAGGCGGCGGCCACGCTGGCCAGGCCGGTCGGCACGGCCAGCGCCATCAGCAGCACGACACGCTTGTCGGTGGTGAAGTCGCCCAGCCGCAAGGCGCGCACGGAAGAGGAAACGGGAGGCATGGTTCGAGGTGAGGAGATGGAAACGGAACGCGCGGCCGCCGCGTCCACGGGGACGGTGATCGGCCGCTGTTTGCGAAAAATCAAATATATCGTATCACGACATATATTAGAATCGGCCGGGTGAAACGTTCCCCTGCCCCCGACCTGCCGTCCGCCACCGACTACGAACTGCTGGCCGATTTCCGCTACGCGCTGCGCAAGTTCGCCGCCTTCAGCGAAAACGCCGCGGCCGGCCTCGACCTGATGCCGCAGCAGCACCAGGCGTTGCTGGCCATCAAGGGCAGCCGGCCCGGCGCGCCCGGCCGCCGCGGCCTGTATGTCGGCGAGATCGCCGAACGCCTGCTGGTGCGTCCGCACACCGCCGCCGAACTGGTCAATCGCCTCGAACGACTCGACCTGGTCAGCCGCGAACCCGATCCCGAAGACGGCCGCCGCGTCGAGGTGGTGCTGACGGACAAGGCCGAGCGCATCCTGGCCAGCCTGTCGGCCTCGCACCTCGAAGAACTGCGCGCCATGCGGCCGTTGCTGACCCGCCTGCTGGCCCGCATCGGCGACGACGCCGAGCGCTGATTCCGCCCGCCCCTCATGACCCGGCGGCATAAGCTCATGCCGCCGGCCGGCGCGCCGCGTGATAAATTGTCGTCCCCCGATATATCTGAAGCGGCGAGGTAAAGGTTTTGGCTGTGGCTATCAAGCGCTGGCTCGGTGCGTTCGCGCCGGCGCCGGTCGGCGTCAATCTGCGCGAAAAGCTCTATGGCGCGTTGGGCGCGCTGGTCGGGCTGTTCTGCACCGAATGGGTCGGCCACCACGCCCTGGGCAACGCCAACCCCTGGTTCATCGCGCCGATGGGCGCGTCCGCCGTGCTGCTGTTCGCCGCGCCGGCCAGCCCGCTGGCGCAACCCTGGTCGATCATGGCGGGCAACCTGGTGTCGGCCCTGATCGGCGTGTTCTGCGCGCAGGCGATAGCCGATCCCGGCGTGGCCGCGGCCACGGCGGCGGCGCTGGCCATCGCCGCCATGTTCTCGCTGCGCTGCCTGCATCCGCCCAGCGGCGCGGTGGCGCTGACCGCGGTGCTGGGCGGGCCGCAGGTCGCGGCGCTGGGCTATGGCTTCGTGCTGTGGCCGGTGGCCTTGAATTCCACCATCCTGCTGGGCATCGCCGTGGTCTTCAACGGCCTGCTCAGGCGCAACTATCCGCGCCGCCACGTCGAGCCCGCGCCCGGCCACCAGACCCGCGACCCGGCGCCCAGCGCCCGCCTGGGCTTCTCGCGCGCCGACCTGGACGAGGCCCTGGCGCAGCGCGGCGAGCTGCTCGACATCAGCAAGGAAGACCTCGAGGACATCGTGCTGGCCGCCGAGCTGCGCGCCAGCCGGCGGCGCTTCGGCGACGTGCGCTGCGCCGACATCATGTCGCGCGACATGGTCGTGGTGCAGCAACAGGATCCGCTGGACTACGCCGTGCGCCTGTTCGACAAGCACCGCCTGCAATGGCTGCCGGTGCTCGATTCCGCCGGGCACTACGCCGGCATGCTGGCGCAGGCCGACGCGCTGGCCCGCCGCGGCCGTCCGGCCCAGGTCACGGCCGCGGGCGGCGCGCCGGCCGACCTGCTGGTGGCCGACTGCATGCGTTCCGAGGTGCCGTTCGCCACGCCCGACCTGCCCGCGATCGAGCTGGCTCGCCCCATGTCCGACAGCCTGCACTGCGTGCCGGTGCTGGGCGAAGGCCGCGTGCTGGCCGGCCTGGTCACCCAGTCGGACCTGGTGGCCGCCCTGCATCAGATGGCACTGTCGGCCGCCGCCCAGGCCGCGCCCGGCCACGACGGCCGCCTGGCGGCGTGAGCCGCGACGCCTCCGTAGCCCTACGGATTCCGCGCCGGATCGGCCACGGGGCATAATTCCAGCGTGAATCCCCCGCTGCGCCACCGCGCCCTCCTCGCCTGGCTGGTCCTGTTCTGCCTGGGCGCCCTCTGGATCGGGCGCCAGCACTACGTCGACCAGTACGAACGCTTCTTCCAGGACACCAGCGTGGCGCAGCGCATGCTGAGCCAGAAGACCGTGCAGCACGAAGCCGTATTGGCGACGCTGTCCGCGCTATCGCACCCGCCCGCGCCCGAACGCCTGTTTCCCAGCCTGCGGCCGGCCATGCCGCAGTTGCAGGCGCTCGGCTACCTGCCCGACGGCGCCTGGGCCGGCAGCACGGCCGAACCGCCCGGTCTGCGCGCCGCGGTCGAGCAGGCCCGCACGCTGGGCCGCCCCGTGACACTGCCGCTGGATGCCGCCCGCTACTGGCTGGTGGCGCCGTCCAGCTGGAGCCTGCTGGTGGACGCCCGCGAACTCGTGCCCGCCGCCGACTTCCCCGCCAGCCTGGCCAACCTGACCCTCGCCATCGGCCAGCAGCCGCTGCCCCTGCTGCAACGGCAGCCGGACCCGGCCGGCCCCGGCTGGCCGCTGACGCTCGCCAAGCCGCTGGGCGCGGCCAGCCAGCCGTTCGCGCTGCACAGCACCCGCACCCTCACGCCCGCCTCCTGGCCCTGGCTGCCCTGGGGACTGTGGGGCCTGACCAGCGCGCTGCTGGTGACCGGCGTCACCGCCATGCGGCGCTCGCGCGCCGAGGCGCGGCGCCAGCAGGAACAGGCGCGGCTGGCATCCATGGCGCGGCTGAGCACGCTGGGCGAAATGGCCGCCGGCATCGCCCACGAACTGAACCAGCCGCTGACCGCGATCCTGGCCCAGACCCGCGCCGCGCAACGCCTGCTGGACGACGAGGAAGAACGCCCCAGCGTGCGCCGCGCCCTGCTGGCCAGCGCCGAACAGGCCAAGCGCGCCGCCGACATCATCAGCCGCATGCGGGCGCTGGTGCAGCCCAGCGCGCCCGGCCGACGCGAGGCGCTGGACCCCGACGCGCTGGCGGCCTCGCTGCGTTTCCTGCGCGAACCCGAACTGGCGCGCCAGGGCATCCGCCTGCACTGGCACAACGCCAGCCCGCAGGCGCGGCCCCTGGCCGAGCGGGTCGCGCTCGAACAGATCCTGCACAACCTGGTGCAGAACGCGGCCGACGCGCTGGCCGATGCCCCGGGGCCGCGCCAGATCACGCTCGAAGGCCGCGCCGACGGCGCCACCTACGTCTTCAGCGTCAGCGACAACGGACCGGGCATCGCCGCCGATGCGCTGCCCCGGCTGTTCACGCCGTTCTACACCACCCGCGCGCAGGGCATGGGCCTGGGGCTGGCGCTGTGCGAAACGCTGGCCGGCGCGATGGACGGCCGCCTGGCCGCGCGCAACCTGCAGCCCTCGGGCGCCTGCTTCAGCCTGACCCTGCCCCTGGCCGGAGGCCCCGCATGAACCTGCCCGACCAATCGCCGCTGGTCTACCTGGTGGACGACGACGACGCCGTGCGCGACGCGCTGGCGCTGCTGCTGCGCAGCGTCGGCCTGCGCAGCGCCGGCTACGGCGATCCGCAGCAATTCCTGGCGCAGCTGGCGCCGCAGACCATCGGCTGCGTGGTGCTCGACATCCGCATGCCCGGCATCAGCGGACTCGATGTGCTGGCGCGCCTGGCCGAGGCCTCCGACCTGCCGGCGGTGATGCTGACCGGCCACGCCAACGTCGACCTGTGCCGTCGCGCCTTCAAGGGCGGCGCCATGGAATTCCTGCAGAAGCCGGTGGACGACGACATTTTCCTGGACGCCGTGCAGACCGCCGTGCGCGGCCACATCGCCAGCCGCGAACGGCTGGCCGTGACGCAGGCCGCCGCCGAACGCCTGGCGCGCCTGTCCACGCGCGAACACGAGGTCTTCGAGCGCATCGTGCAAGGCCTGAGCAACAAGGAGATCGCGCGCGAATTCGACCTGTCGCCGCGCACCGTCGAAACCTACCGCGCCAATGTCTTCGCCAAGCTCGAGGCCGACTCGCTGGCGCAGCTGATCCGCCTGTACGCCACGCTGCTCGACTGAGGCATCGCCCGGCCGCCTCCGTAGCGCTACGGAGGCGCGTGAGTAATCGGGCGTATACCGCGCCGCGCGCCTTTTGGCCACACTGACTGCTCCTGATCCCCACACGAAAAAAGGACGCAGACCATGACCCGCCACCCGCTCGCCGCCCTGGTTGCCACGCTCGCCGTCAGCGGCGCCGCCCACGCCGCCGTGCTCACCGAAAGCAATATCTCGACCGCCGACGCCCAGAAGCTGGCCACCGCCGCCGTCGCCGCCTGCCAGGCCAAGGGCTACAACGTCAGCGCCTCGGTGGTCGACCGCGCCGGCCTGCTCAAGGCCTTCGTGCGCGCCGACAACGCCGGCCCGCACACCATCGAGGCGAGCCGCGCCAAGGCCTTCACCTCGGCCTCGGCCAAGGCGCCGACGCTGGCCATCATGGAGAACGCGCAGAAGAACCCCGGCGCCGCCAACCTGACCGACATCCCCGGCTACCTGCTGCTGGGCGGCGGCGTGCCGATCAAGGCCGGCAACAACGTCATCGGCGCCATCGGCGTGGCCGGCGCGCCCGGCGGCAACCTGGACGCGCAATGCGCGGACACGGTGCTGGAAGAGAACGCGGCGTTGTTCAAGTAAGCGGCGAGCGGAGCCGGCCTCTGACCGCCGCCGCATATCGGCCAATCAAGGGCCGGCTCCGCGCTCTGACTCAAAGGTGGATTGTCCGCGCTTGCCAGCCTGCGGGGCCCGCAAATGCGAATCACCAACCCACATCATCGAGGTTATTGCCCACCAAGGCGCAACCGGCATCCGCGACCGCCCAACCTTCTTCGAACAGCCACGCATTGCCCGTATCGGACAGCAGCGCACCGGACTGAAAATCTCCCTGCGCCAGCGTCGCCGTCACGCCGGAATCGGCTGTAACGAGCTGATTGAGGTCCTGCCTTATCGAGAGTTCACCGGCCCAGTCGATCGCCATGGGATATGCGTCGCGCAGCAGGCCATCGCAGAAAGTCTTCGTGAAAAAATCGGGGCTGTCGCATTGGAACAGATCCCAGGTCGCGTTGATCCAGTCATTGACGGGACTGCCATGGACCACAATGGGCGGCGGTGGAGGCCCCCTCAATCCCGTTCCGTCGTCGGGAAACGGAGGGTCCACCAACACTGCGTAAAATGGACCGCCATCAGTTCTGTCGGGTGGCGCCGATTGCTCCTCGGGAGGCGCGGTGGGTTCGGGTAAAGACGGTAACGGGACCGACGGCAATGGATGTGAGGTTATCGGCCCGATGTCGATGATTGAAGGTATCGGCATACTCGCCATATCCGGATCCGGATCGCTTGCTGGAGGCGCCGATGCCGCCGCAGGCGGCCTGACAGGGATCACGTCAGGGAAGACCTGAAAATCGTCGAGATACAGCCCGGGCCAGGCCATGGTCGAAGGTTCCGCCAGCACGACAGGGGCCTGCTGACCGGATTGCGCAGTGACAAAGCCCCCGTCATAGAGGGTGATCGTTCGGGACGATCCTTCGACTATCTCGCCCGCGACAACGGCTGCGATGCCGTGCGCTTCCCGATACGGATCCTCGTAATACGAAATCACCGCACCGGCCCCGGCCGTATCGGTCGCGATCAGCGTGAATCGTGTGAACGGGATGTCCCAGAACTCCTGATCACCGAATCCGCCGTGGAGGTCTCCTTCATTGACCGCCCCCCACATCATGGCGCCGAACTGATCCATATAGGACAACCCATCAATCCCGTCGAGGAGGCCATGGACCGATAGCATCAGATCCTTAATGGCCGTCATGAGCCCCTCGTCAAAAAGCGCGGGGAAATCGACGGCGCAGATCTTTGCGGCGAATGCGGCCGTCATCAGTTTGACGTAGCTTTTCTCATCCTCAGTAAGCTTGTTCTGGTCCAGCGCCACGAGGTCGCTCAGCAGATCCAGATCCGCATGAAATTTCTGCGTTGCCTCGTAGTCCGGATGTTCCATGGCTTTGACGTACGCAATATCGTGCGCCTTGCAGATTTCATCCAGCGGACTGTCCACCTTCACCCCGCCTCCTGGGCCGATACGTTGGAATACGGGCTCTCGAAGAAGCTCTTCCACAGTATTCGTTACTCCTCGCGCTCCCGCGGACCAATCCGGCCCGCACCATCGCCCGTATACCGGAAGCCAGCTGGAGGGATACCATCTCGGGTCTTGCACTCTGATGCTTCCATCATCTGTTGCCATGTCATTTCCCACTCGTCAATGCACTGCTTTTGAACACTACTTTGTGACTCGATGCACCTCTCCACTGGAAATGACCACCGGGATTTCCTCTGCTTCCCCCCATGACGGCAACGGCAATGCTGACCATTTCTTGGCAGCAATGTCGAGCATGGCGAGCCCCCCTGCCCCGCCACCAAAACGTAGGGGATGATCCCGATAAATGGACGCGATATATTTACCGTTCGGATCGCAGACCACTTCCCTGGGATCGAACGACGCCTCCGACCCGTCTTCTTGCAGCCATCCATTGCGCTCACCGTCGGCCGCAATACGAATAATCGTCAGGCCATAACGGGGCGTCTGGCCCCACAGGCACAGACTGCCTGCACGATCCATGGACGGCATCCTGATATGTTCGATTCCATCGAACACATCAGGAGTCGGCACCGTGTCGGCCCCTCGCTTCATTCGATAGATTTCATTGCCGTCATAGCGACGGTGGTATTCCGAGAAATGATCTATCGGCCCATAAGATTCAAACAAGATCTCGTCGTCCGAGATGTATTGCGCCTGCCCACCGTCGACAAAATGAAAGACGCTGGCAAAGGGCCGTTCCACTCTGTCGCGTCGATCAAATTCCCGGATATCGAAATCGAACAGGCGGATGCGCTTGCCAGGCGGCACCAGACGAGCGGCTCGCCAGAACGCGATGCGCGTCTCGTCCAGTGACATGAACGGCCACAGCTTGTTGCCGGGCGCTGTCGGGATGACCTCCCGCCCGCGGCCGTCCTGGTGCATCAACACGATTTCACTGTCATGGAGCGAGCGCTCCAAGGCGTCTTCCGACCCGCCATGGACGGGCCTGCGCGACATCACGATGAAATTGCCCTGGGGCGAATAGCGGGCATACGTATAGGAATAGGCCGGCGGCAACGCGTAGCGATACAGCCGGCCGGAATCGAGTCGGTAGCGCATGACGTCGCAGCGGTTATCGCCATCCTGGGCGCATTCGACAAACAGCCAATCCACGCCATTCGGATGCAGGCTCAGCGAGCGGATATCCCTGCCACCGTTCGGAGGAGAAAACGGCGTCCGCGTGGTCGGCGTTTCCACCACAGCGACGAGCGCCCTTTTCTCGTTCGCGACCGGGGAGGCCGATGTCCAGAGCGACCACCACAACGGCAGCACGCAAATCAGCGCCACCGTTGCCACGAAGATCCACGCGCGATTTCGCTTCATCGTCGCTTCCATATGCGTTCAGAAGCCCGCCAAGGCAGCGGAGCAATGTTCGACAACGTATATGGATGATCCAGGCGGCGAAAGGAGCGCCCCGACGAAAGCGGACGAGTACTCAGGAAATGGCCAGGCGCTTCGGCAGCCATCCGCCTCACACGGAACAGCGATGGTTCCGGCGCAACGCGCTAAGCACATCCCCCGCTGGAACTCCAGGCCCGAATAGCTATAATAGGAACCATTCCCATTATTCTTTCAGGTTTGGAGTCCCCGTGCCGCCCGGCGACCTCCCGGCTCCCCACGCCGTCGACACGCTCTACCGCTCGCACCACGCCTGGCTGACGGCGTGGCTGCGGCGTCGCCTGCGCGACGACCACGACGCCGCCGATCTGGCCCAGGACACCTTCGTGCGCCTGATCGCCGCCCGCGACACGCCGGGCCTGCGCGAGCCGCGCGCCTTCCTGACCCGCATTGCCCAGGGCCTGGTGGTCAACCTGTGGCGCCGCCGCGACCTCGAACACGCCTACCTGCAAGCCCTGGCCCAGCGCCCCGAGGCCAGCGCGCCCTCGCCCGAGCGGCGCGCGCTGGTGCTGGAAGCGCTGGTCGAGATCGACGCCATGTTGCAGCGCCTGCCGGCCCGCGCCCGCGAGGCCTTCCTGCTGGCGCAGTTGGGCGGCTACACCTATGCCGAGATCGGCCGGCGCCTGGACGTGTCCGAGCGCATGGTGAAGAAATACATGGCGCAGGTGATGCTGCAATGCCTGTTGATCGCGGACGGCGTCTGGTGAGGCCCGCCACGCTGTCCGCCCCGCCCGACCGCCGCGTGCTCGAAGCCGCGGCCGACTGGTTCGCGCGCCTGGGCGACGAGCGCGCCAGCGCCGACGACACCCGCCAATGGCAGGCCTGGCTCGATGCCCGGCCGGAACACCGCCGCGCCTGGGATGCCGTGGCCGCGATCAGCGCGCGCTTCGAATCCGTGGCCGGCCAGCCGGCGCTGGAGGCACTGACCGGCGCCGGACGCGGCCGCCGCCGCGCGCTGCGCACGCTGATGCTGCTGGCCGGCGTCGGCGGCCTGGGCGCCGCCGCCTGGAACCAGCCGGCCACCCGCCGCCAGTTGGCCGACCTGCGCACCGACGTCGGCCAGACCCGCCAGGCCACGCTGGAGGACGGCTCGCGGCTGTGGTTGAACACCGCCAGCGCGGTCAATCTGCGCTTTGACGCGCAGGCGCGCCGCGTGGTGCTGGTGGACGGCGAAACCCTGATCGACACCCATCCCGATTCCCGCGAGCCGGCCCGGCCGTTCCTGTTGGACGTGGGCTATGCGCAACTGCGGGCGCTGGGCACCCGCTTTGCCGTGCTGCGCGACGGCGGCCGCGCCTGGCTCGATGTCTACGCCGGCGCGGTCGAGATCCGTCCCGACGATGCCCCCGTCCGCATCGCGCAGGCCGGCACCCGCACCGGGTTCAGCGGCCGCGCTATCGACGCGGCCGAACCGCTCGACCCCGCCCGCGACGCCTGGACCCGCGGCGAACTCGTGGCCGATGGCCTGCCGCTGGCGCGCTTTGCCGCCGAGCTGGCGCGCTACCGCCGCGGCTTCGTCACCTGTACGCCGGAGGTCGCGCGGTTGCCGTTGGTGGGCGTGTTCCCGCTGGCCGACACCGACCGCATCCTGCGCGCGCTGGAAGCCACGCTGCCCGTGCGCGCCCGGCGCGTGCTGCCCGGCTGGGTCCGGCTGGAGGCCGCCTAGCGCCGGCCGGCGCGGGCGGCTTGCCCAACTATTTTGTAACAGCCGCGCGTTTCCGGTTCCCCTTTCTTCTTTTCGCTTGGCACTGCAGATGTACGACGCGTTTCGCGCGTCCGCCGCCAAGGAACCCCATGCACGTCCCTCCCTTCCGTTATCCGCTCCTGGCCCGCGCGCTGGCCACCGCGCTGACCGCGCCAACGGTCCTGCTGGCCGCCACGCCCGCGCAGGCCCAGGCGCCCGCCGGCTTCCAGGTCGCGCCCGGCCCGCTGTCGCAGGCGCTCAGCCAGTTCGCCAGCCAGGCCGGCGTGACGCTGTCGCTGGACGGCCGCCTGGTGGCCGGCAAGCAGAGCCCCGGCCTGTCGGGCGCCTACAGCGTGGACCAGGGCTTCGGCCGGTTGCTGGACGGCACCGGCCTGCGCGCCGAGCGGCGTTCGGACAACGTCTACACGGTGCGGCCGGTGGCCAGCGGCGACAATGCCGCCCAGCTGGAGCCGGTGACCGTGGTGGGCGCATCGACCGCCGAAGGCGCCTACCAGCCGGAGCCGGTGGCCTCGGTGACGCGCTCGCCACTGGCGGTGCTGGACCAGCCGCAGGCGGTCAACGTGGTGCCGGCCCAGGTGCTGCGCGACCAGCGCCCGCGCAACCTGGACGACGCGCTGGCCAACGTCAGCGGCATCACCCAGGGCAACACGCTCGCCGGCACCCAGGACACGCTGATGAAGCGCGGCTTCGGCGCCAACCGCGACGGCTCGATCATGCACAACGGCATGCCGCTGGTGCAGGGCCGCGGCCTGAACGCCGCCGCCGACAGCGTCGAAGTCCTGAAGGGTCCGGCGTCGCTGCTGTACGGCATCATGGATCCGGGCGGCGTCATCAACATCGTCAGCAAGCGGCCGCAGCTCACGCCGTACCACGCCATCACGCTGACGGGTTCGACCTATGCCCAGGGCCGCGACGGCGTCGGCGCCACGCTCGACAGCACCGGGCAGATCGGCGATTCGCGGCTGGCCTACCGCCTGGTGGTCGACACCATGAACGAAGACTACTGGCGCAATTTCGGCCGCCGCCGCGACACGCTGGTGGCGCCGTCGCTGGCCTGGTATGGGCAGGACACGCAGATCGTGGCCTCCTATGAGCACCGCGACTACCTGTATCCGTTCGACCGCGGCACCGCGCTCGATCCCACCACCGGCAAGCCGCTCGACATCCCCTCGCGCCGCCGCCTGGACGAACCCTACAACAACATGTGGGGCAGCACCGAACTGGCCCAGGTCACCGTGGACCAGCGCGTCACCGACAACTGGAAGGCGCACCTGGGCTACAGCTGGAACCAGGAACGCTACGACGCCAACCAGGTGCGCGTGACCGCCATCGATCCGGTGGCCGGCACCGTCAAGCGCAGCAACGACGGCACTCGCGGCGCGCTCTCCACCGACCACTACGTGATCGGGTACGTCGATGGCCGCGTCGACATCGGCGGCCTGCGCAACGACCTGCAGGTCGGCGCCGACTACGAGCGCCGCAAGATCTTCCGTTCCGACCTGATCCGGCAGAACCTGTCCAAGCCCTTCAGCTACGTCAATCCGGTCTACGACCAGCAGGACCCCGGCAACACCGTGGTCGCCAGCGACAGCGACCAGACCGACAAGCTGCGCGCCACCTCGTTCTTCCTGCAGGACTCGCTGCACCTGGGCGAACGCTGGATCCTGGTCGGCGGCCTGCGCTACCAGCACTATGAGCAGTTGGCCGGGCGCGGCCGGCCGTTCAGCACCAACACCGACATCGCCGGCGGCAAGTGGCTGCCGCGCGCCGGCCTGGTCTACAAATGGACGCCCGAGGTGTCGCTGTATGGCAGCTACACCGAATCGCTCAAGCCCACCTCGACCATCGCGCCGCTGACCAGTGGCACGGTGATCGACTCCGGCGTGGCGCCGGAACAGGCCAAGTCGTGGGAGCTGGGCCTGAAATGGGACATGCCGGGACAGACCACCGGCACGCTGGCGTTGTTCGACATCCGCAAACGCAACGTGCTGGTGTCGCAGTACAACGACGTCACCAAGCTGACCGACTGGCGCACCAGCGGCGCGGCGCGCTCGCGCGGCGTCGAGCTGGACGTGAGCGGTTCGCTGTCGGCGCGCTGGGACTTCATGGCCAGCTATGCCTATCTCGACGCCCGCACCACCGACGATCCGCAGTACCAGGGCAACCGCCTGTGGAACGTGGCCCAGCACACCGGGTCGCTGGCGCTGGTCTACAACGCCGGCCAGATCGGCGAAGGCCGCCTGCGCCTGGGCACCGCCGCGCGCTACGTCGGCACCCGCCCGGGCGATTCGGCCAACTCGTTCGTGCTGCCGGCATACACCGTGGTCAACGCCTTCGCCACCTACGACACCCGCGTCGCCGGCCGCAAGGTGCAGTTCCAGCTGAACGTCAACAATCTGTTCGACCGCACCTACTACACCTCCAGCGCCAACCAGTACTTCATCTCCATGGGTGACGCGCGCCAGTTCGTGCTGTCGACGCGGATGGAATTCTGAGCATGCAACCCCCTATCACCGCCTCCGCGCCGGCCGCGTTCCCGCGCCGAGCCGCGCCGCGCCTGCGCGCCGCCTTGTCCGCCGCCTGCGCCGCCGCGGCCCTGATCGCCCAGGCCCCGGCCGGCGCCGAAACGGCCGCCGCCCGCGACCCCATCGTGGCCGAGCGCAGCGCCACCGCGCTGCCCGGCAGCGGCCACAGTTGGGGCTTCGCGGCCCTGGCGCGCGACGGCGCCGAACTGCTGCTGGCGCGCCGCGAGAACGGCCTGACCGTCTACGACACCGCCCGCCGCCAGGCGCTGGCCCGGATACCCGGCACCGAAGGCGCCAACGCCGTCGCCGCCGTGCCGTCGGCCGACCGGCTCTACGTGGCCGGCATGGACGGCAGCGTGATCGTGGTGCGGGCCTCCGACCGGCAAGTGCTCAAGCGCGTGCCGCTCGACATCGGCAATCTCAACAACGTGCTGTACGACCCCGACAGCGGCCAGGTGCTGGTGACCAGCGGCCGCCGCGGCGCCGTGTCGCGCGTCTACCGCCTCGATCCGGCCTGCGACTGCGTGCGCGCCAGCCTCGACCTGCCGGCCGCCAAGCTCGACGCGCCCGCGCTGCTCGGGCCCGGTGTGGTGGCATTGCCGCTGCGCGACGAGGGCCGCATTGCCGTCATCGACCTGCGCCGCATGACGCTGACGCGCCTGTGGCAGCCGCCGCAATGCCCGCGCCCCAGCGCCCTGGCCGCCGATCCCGCCGGCAAGCGGCTGTTCGTCGCCTGCCGCGGCGCCGATCCGCGCCTGCTGAGCCTGGACGCGGACAGCGGCGCGGTGCTGGCCAGCGCCGCCGCCGGCCGCGACATCAACGCCCTGGCCTATGACGCCCGCCGCGGCTGGCTGCTGGCGCCCAGCGGCGCCGATGCCCGCCTGTCGATCCATGACGCGAGCCGTACCGGCCACCTGCGCCGGCTGGCCTCCATCGGCACCC
This sequence comes from Achromobacter sp. 2789STDY5608615, assembly GCF_001298995.1. Classification (NCBI taxonomy): domain Bacteria; kingdom Pseudomonadati; phylum Pseudomonadota; class Betaproteobacteria; order Burkholderiales; family Alcaligenaceae; genus Achromobacter; species Achromobacter sp. 2789STDY5608615. Next base: position 148,359 of record NZ_CYTY01000009.1, on the reverse strand, counting down.
GGCCCTGGGCCCACAACATGGCCTACGACGCCGACCACGGCATCGCCTACCTGCCCAGCATGGACGACACCGAGGTCTATCCGGCGGACGGCGGCGAGTCGCAACGGCATTTCACCGCCGACAGTTTCACCGTCACCGCGTTGCGCCTGCGCGAGGCGCGGCCATGAGCCTCACCTCCGCCAACTCCGCCGTCGCCCGGCCGCCGCGTCCGCCGGCGCGGCGCGGTCAATACCTGAAGGCGCTGCGCAAGGCCCACGGTTGGCTCGGTTTGTGGGGCGCGCTGCTGGGCCTGTTGTTCGGCGCCAGCGGCATCCTGCAGAACCATCGCGCCGTGCTCAAGATCGACATGCCCGGCCCGGCGGTCGAGACCCTGCAATTGCAGGCGCCCGCCGGCCTGCCGCGCACCGACGCGGCGGTCGGCCAATGGCTGCAGCAGGCCTTGAAGCTGGACAAGCCGGTCGAACGCATCCGCAAGGAAGCGGCGCAGGACGTGCGCTGGGGCGATGTCACCGCGCGCCAGCCCGAGCGCTGGCAGGCGCTGTTCCGCGCGCCGGGCTATCAGGTGCAGGTGGAATTCTGGCCGCAAAGCGGCGCCGCCAGCGCCCGCCGCAGCAGCGCCAGCTGGTGGGGCGTGATCCAGAACTTCCATCGCGCCAATGGCACCGGCGTGGCCTGGGTGCTGCTGTCCGACACCATCGGCGGCGCGCTGATCGCACTGTGCCTGACCGGCGTGCTGCTCTGGACCGAACTGGAAAAACGCAAGCTGATCGGACTGGCCATCGCGTTCGCGTCGGTGATCGCGTGCCTGGCGGCGGTGGCGCAATCGTGGGCCTGATGCGGCATCAGGCAGGTTGCGCCCCGGACGGCAACGGGCCGATCTCCAGCGGGCAATGATGCTTCAACGGAAAGCGCACGCGCCCGTCCACCACCAGGAAGTTCAGCTCGGCATCGCCGCGCGTGTGCAAGCGCCGCGCATCGAAGCGCAGGGCCGGAATGTAGGCGTCCTGATACCAGCGTCCATCCACCCGCACCCAGCGCACGTACTCCGGCGAACGCCCCAGCGTGCGCACGGTGACCAGCACTTCGGTCACCGGGCCGCGCACCGTGCGCTTGCAGGTTTGTAGCCGCGACCTTTGCTGCCACAGCCAGAGCTTGCGCAGCGGGCCGATACACGGCGGCGACAGGCACGCCAGCATCACCGCCGCGAACAGCCACAGGAACGCCTGGTAGGCATCCAGCGACAGGATCCCGACGATTGCCCCCAACCCCACCGGCAGCATCATCAGGAACAGGAAGATCCCCACCATCCATGCCAGCGGCTTGAGCGCGCCGCGCCGCAGTTCGGCCCAGTCGTCCTCGCCCATGGGCTGGTCCGTGACCCGCACCGGCGGCAATTCCGGATAGTCCACCCGCGCGATCCTTTCCCCGCAGGAAAAACTGATCCGCGCCTGCGCATCGGGATACAAGGTATAGAGGTCCATCACCTCGTGCTGTACGATCGCGTCCGGATTGGGGGGATCGAGCAAGCCGGGCACCGGCTTGCCATCCAGCACGTAGTCGACGCGGGCGCCCTTCCACCGCAGTCCGCCCGAATTCCGGGTAGGCGCCACCGGGGCCGCCGACAACGGCACGCCATCGGCGCGCGGCCGCATGCCCGTCAGCGCGCCCTGCGCCACCTGGACGCGCCCGGCCCGCAAAACGCGGCCGATGCCCACGAAGGCCTGCCCGTGGCGCCAGGCCGTGTGCAATGCCACCGGCAGGAACACCAGAATCGCGACCAGAAGGCCATAGGAAGCGGCAATGGCGCGCCCGGGCACCACGTAGTCACTCAGCCATTGCGGCGGCGAATACCAGAGCCACAGCAGATACAGGAACATCAGGACGATGAGAAGGGCCAGCGCCATCAAGCCACGGTGGCTCTGGCGGCGGGCCTCGAGTTGGGCCCGCAAGGCGGCGTTCAATTCGACTTCGGAGAGGTGCATGGGGCGCTCGCAACGAATCGACAAGGAACCTGGGGCACAGTCGTCGGGACGGACGCCCGGACTGTGCTGTCGGCCGATGCTATCACGCGCGGGCGATGTTGTGACAAAAAACTACATCAATATAGATCGTGCCCAATCAGCGCATCGCCGGGTGGAGGATCGGAAAACAATCCCAAGACCGGCGCGTACACAAGTTCATCGACCTCCTGCCCAACGAGAGCATGGCGATGCATCAGGTTATCCATCAGTTCGAATGTGGCGTCATGGTCTGCGGCAAGCTCGACGCCGGCCATTCGTTCCGGATCCAGCGCCACGGACTTGGCTTGGAAATAAAACCGTATGCAATCGTCGAATTCAGGCCCTTTCCACGCATCGCACACCCACGGATTCGACTCTTCCGGCAACGGCACCCATGAAGGCAGGGGTTCGTCGCCGACCACTTTGATGGGGGGTGACGGGCGCCCCATCAGATCGCTGGGACCGGGTGGATCGACAACCTCGATGTAATAGGGAGGTTGAGATCCTGGCGGCGCGGATGCCACGGGTTTCTCCCCTGCGACAGGCTTATCCGGCCCCGCCGCGGGCGGAGCGGCGGGCGGCGCGCTCGGAGCGGGAGGCGGCGCGGGCGGCACGAACGGCAGGCTGGGAACAAGCGCCCAATCTCCGAAGCCGTCAGGCGGTATTCCGATCTCTCCCCCCGATATCAAGTTTCCATCGTGGTGCGGCGCGCTGGCGTCATTCCCCGGGGGCGAGCCGGCCGAGGGATGAGGGGCCGGCGTAAGCAGGGTTACCGGCGTCGAGGTTCCGATCTGTTCGAGCACCGAGCCGTCGTTCATCACGGTGATGATTCTCGTCGCTGCTTCAACGACCAGGCCATTGGCGATGGGCGTAAAGCTGTGGATCGCCTGGAATGCATCCTGGTAGCAAGCCCACGTGTTGCCGGCGCCGTCCATCTGCGTGCACGTCACTCCGAAGAGTCGGTAGGCGAGGCCCTCGTTCTTGGCATCGAAAGCCATGCCTGTGATCGTGCTGCCGAACTGATCGGTATAGGTCAGGCCATCGATCTGGTGGAAGAGCTTTTCAATAGATGCCATCCACTCCAACAAGCCATTCTTCAGCAGTTCGTAGCCCCACAGGGGTAGATCGACGCTGAACAATTTCTCTGCAAACGCGCACGCCATCAACTTGCTATAGGTCTGTTCGACTTTAGGCAGGCTTTTCTGGTCAAGCAGAGAAATACTTCTCAGCAGATCCATGTCAGCCTTCAACTTGAGCCCGGCTTCGTTCGGTTTCCCTTCCGCTCTGACATAGTCGATATCATGCACCTTGCAAATCAGATCTAGCTGACTTGCCTGCCCGGGCTGTCCATCAGCATCGGAAAACCTCAATACATCGCTGTCCAGCAATTCATCCAGACTCTTCGTCCCTCCACGTTCCCCGGCGGACCACTCGGGGCCGCACCATCGCCCATATACGGGAAGCCAGCTGACCGGATTGAAACTGGGGTCCTGCAGCCGGATGCTTCCATCTTCAGATGCCATTTGTGTCTCCTGCAAAGGTAAAGGCCGCTACGGCTCCAGGCCGTGCGTGGGATGATCTCGAACCGTGACGGGCATGATTTCGGCATCTTCCCAGGCCGGCAGCGGAATCGGCGACCAGGTGCCGGTGGCGATGTTCAGCAGCGAGATTCCGGCGAGCCGGTCCGCGGGGTCGAAGGGCTGGTCCGAATGGAGCGCAACGACGTAACCGCCGTGGGGATCACAAACCAGTTCCCTGGGATGGAACGAGAGCGCCTGCTGCCAGCCGACACGCGCCCCTTGCGCCGAGACGCGGATGACGGCCAACCCGGATTCCGGTGTCTGGCCCCAGAGATACTGGTTGCCGGCGTCGTCCATTGACGCAATGCGCGCATTCCGGATTCCGGGGAAGACCTCGGGTGTTGGCACCTCCTGGACTCCACGTCGCATCCGGTAGATCTGGCTTCCCTGATACCGATTCATGTAGGTCGACAGGAAATCGCCGGGACCGAAGGAATGGAACAGGATCTCGTCGTCCGAGAGGTATTGCGCCTGCCCTCCCGCGACGAAAGCGAACGTGCCGCCGAACGGCCTTTCCGCCGCGCTGCGCCGATCAAATTCCCACACGTCGAAATCCAGCAGGCGCAGGCGGCGGCCCGGCGGCAACAGGCGACCGCTGCGCCAGAAGGCGATTCTCGTCTCGTCCTGCGACATGAAGGGGGACAACTTGATGCCCCGCGCCAACAGCAGGATGTCGAAGGCACTGCCATCAGACCGCATCAAGGCGATCTGCGAATCGTCCACGGATCGGCGCGCATCCGCCTCGCTGTCGCCATAAACCGGTCGGCGCGACATCACGACGTAATGACCGTGCGGGGAGTAATGGGCATGGGTATACAGATACCCTTCCGGCAGCCCATAGCGGAACAACTTCCCGGAACTGCGCTGGTAGCGCATGACGTCGCACCGCTCGCCGCCTGGTCCGGAACACTCCACGAATAGCCAGTCATCGCCGCTGGGATGCACGCTCAGCGAACGGATTCTCCGGCCGCCGTTGGGCGGTGCGAACCCCGTCCGTATCGTTGGCATGGCCGGGACCGCCAGCGGGGCGACTTGAGAGGAGGATTCCACCGGAATCAGCACCCGCCACCACAGCGGCAGGACAGCGGCCAGGGCCAGCGCGGCCAGAATCACCCCCACTCCATATCTCCGACACCACGCCACCGCCGCCTCCACGCCGCCACCCGACAACCGGCCCGCGCATGGAGCCGTTATTGCCGATCCTCCGCAATAACGTATCGGCGAGAACGGTCGAGCGGAAGCGGTTGCCGGTGGAAAGCGGACGGATGCTCAGCGCGTCGGGCGCAGCTTCAGCGCCACCCAGATCCCCGCCACGCAGGCCGCGCCGAAGATCCAGCCCGAGGCCGCGCCCGCCATCACGCCAGACAGCAGAGTGCCGACGGTGCAGCCCAGCGCGCTCATGCCGCCCCACCCCATCAGGACGCCACCAGTGAAGTTGCGCAGGATCTCGCGCGCCGTCGGCCAACGCGGCCGGAACGCGCCGGCGGCCAGCGCGGCGGCCCAGGCGCCCGCCACCAGCGCCAGCACGAAGGCGCCGTTGTTGGACAGCAGCGCGTTCTTGACCGCGGTGGCGCAGCCGGCGAAGGTGTCCAGCCCCTCCAGCCGGGCGGGCAGCGCGCCGGCCGCGGACGCGGCGGTGCGGGCCACGCTGCCCAGTTCGGCGGTCACGCCCAGCGGCGCGATGCGCAAGTAGGCGATGACGCCGATGAAGGCCACCAGCAGGCCGCCGACCGCGGGCGGCCAGCGGTCCCGCAGCACGGCTTGCCATGGCGAGGGCGGCGGCGTGGCCGGGTCGTTCGCCGCGTCCTGGAAGGCATTCGCTGGCCGGATGGCGGCGCCGTCAGGCGCGCCATCGGCCTGGCGCGCCGCCGGAACGCGCCGGCCGAGCCGGCTCAGGCCCAGCGCCAGCAACGCCAGCAACGCGACTTGCAGCAGCACGGTGCCGCCGTAGCCGAGGTGGTGCGGCAGCCACACCACCGGCGCCTGCTGGATCATGGCCAGGTACAAGGTGTTCCAGGACGCGAAACCCAGCACGAAGCCGACGCCCGCGCCCAGCAAGGCGAATGGCGAGGCCAGCGCGCCTTCGCCGAGGCGGTAGAAATGCGCGCTGATGCAGGAACCCGAGATGCGCATGCCGACCCCGAACACGAACGCCCCGGCCACCAGGGCCAGGCTGACCGGCCCGATGTGAGCGCCGGGCGGCAGGCGCTCGGCCCCGGGAATGGGCAGGAACGCGCCGAACACCGCGTGGTAGCCGAGCGTGCCGACCGCCAGCGCCACCAGCACGGCATAGGCGCCGGCGGGGTCGCGCCGTTCGATCGCGTCACGCGCGATGCAGTAGAAGCAGAATCGTGAACGTTGCAGCACGATGCCGAAGGCGGCGCCGAGCAGCAGCGACAAGGACAGGCCGCGGCCGCCCTCGGGCTGCGACGCCAGCCACCAGGCGGCCGCGCCAATGGCGGCCAGCAGCGCCACGGCCGCCGCATTGCCGATCGCCGCGGCGGCGGACGGGATCGCGGCGGCCGAGCCCGTGGCGACAGCCGCCGCCGACCCGGCCGCCGGCGCGGAGTTTCCCAGGGCGCTCACTCAGGTCTTGCCCCACACGGTGCCCGACGGATTGCTGATCGGCGAACCGACGCTATTGCCGTACTCGGTCCACGAACCGTCGTAATTGCGCACGTCGTAGCCCAGCAGCTTGCGCAGCGCGAACCACGAGTGGCTGGAGCGCTCGCCGATGCGGCAATAGGTGATGATGGGCTTGCTGCCGTCCACGCCCACCGCCTGGTAGATGGCGCGCAGTTCGTCGGCCGACTTGAAGGTGCCGTCTTCCGCCACCAGCTTGCTCCAGGTGACGTTGACCGCGCCCGGCACGTGGCCGGCGCGCACCGCCAGTTCCGGCACGCCGTTGGGCGCGAAGATCTTGCCGCTGTATTCGTCGGCCGAACGGATGTCGACCAGCACGCCCTGCTTGTCCTTGCGCGCCACCGCCAGCACGTCCTGCAGGTGGGCGCGCAGCGCCGGGTTGGCGTCCTTGGGACGCGCGTTGCCGGCGGCCAGCACCTTGACGCTGCTGGACTGCGGGCGGCCCTCGGCTTCCCATTTCTTGCGGCCGCCGTCCAGGATCTTCACATTGTCGATGCCGTAGATGTCGAAGATCCACGCGCCCCAGGCGGCGAACCAGTTGTTGTTGTCCCCGTACAGCACCACGGTGCTGTCGGTGTTGACGCCGGCGCGCTCCAGCAGCGCCTGGAACTGCTTGGGCGGCGCGATGTCGCGGTTGACGGTGTCGACCAGGTCGGTGTGCCAGTTGACGTTGCTGGCGCCGGGAATGTGGCCGCGCTCGAACAGGCCGGGATTGACGCTCACCTCGATGACACGCACCTTGGGGTCGTTCAGGTTCTTCTCCAGCCACTCGGTGGTGACCAGGTACTTGGCGTGCTGCGCCGTGGCGGGAAAGGCCATCAGGCTGGCCAGCGCGGCGAAAGCGCCCGCCAGCAGTTTCGATAGGGACATCATGATCTCCGGAAGCAGGCGCAATGCGGCCTGGGAATCCGGAGCATATTTGTTCAGCTTACAGTCAGGAACAATT
>NZ_CYTY01000009.1:94035-140903 GCF_001298995.1 Achromobacter sp. 2789STDY5608615 | reverse complement strand
GACAGGTCGTCGAACAGATACGGGCTGATGCTCTGGTCGTCGTCGCCCGTCAGCACGCCCTCGGCGCCTTGCGCCAGCGGCAGGCCCTGCGCCTGCCAGGCGCGCGTGCCGCCCAGCAGGTAACTCACCGGACGGCCGCTGCGCCAGGCCAGTTCGGCCGCCGCCACCGCGGCCAGCACGCCGTCGGGCGAGGTCAGCACGATGGGGCGTTGCGTGTCGGTCGGCAGAAACTCCTGCAGGCGATCCGGCGCGGCGTAGCGCGCGCCCGGTACGTGGCCGCGCTCGTAGGCCAGCCGCGACTCGATATCGAACAGTTCGGCGGCGCCGGCATCCAGCGCCGCCCGCAAGGCCTGGGCCCGCAGCGCGGGCGCGTCGGGCCGGTGGCGCAGCACGCGGCGCGGCTCGGCGCCGCGTTCCAGCGGCGCCAGCGCCGGCGGTTGGTACAGATAGACCTCGACCGCGCCCAGCTGCGCCAGCCAGGCGCCGGTGGTCTGCGCGCGCACGCCGTCCCAGTCGACCAGCACCACCCGCGCGCGGCGCGTCGCCAGGTACTCGTCGGTCGCCTGCACCAGTTGGCCGCCCGGCGCCCAGCGCCAGCCCGGCAGGTGGCCGGTCTCGTATTCCTCGCGGGTGCGCACGTCGAACTTGTACAGCGTGCGCGTGCCCTGCTCGGCCTCGAACGCTCGCAAGGTCGCGGCGTCGATATGGCCGATGCCGGCGCGTTCGGCCACGCCGCGCGCCTGCACGCGCGCCGCGGCGGCGCTGTCGGCGGACGGTTCCGGCAAGGCCGCCTGGCGGCCATAGGCCAGCTCGCGGCCGGACAGCAGCCATTCCATGGTGCCGTTGCGCAGCGACGCCACGCGGTTCGGGATGCCGGCGTCGATCAGCGTCTGCGCGCCGACGATGCTGCGCGTGCGGCCGGCACAGTTCACCACCACGAAGGTCTTGGGATCCGGCGCCAGTTCGCGGATGCGGTACACCAGTTCGGCGCCCGGTAGGCTGTGCGAGAACGGCAGCGTGAAGTTGTGGAATTCCTCCGGCGTGCGGCTGTCGACCACCACGATGTCGTCGCCGCGCGCGACGCGCTCGTGCAGGTCGTCGACGTCGATCCAGGGCGTGTGCTTCTCGTGCTCGATGACTTCGCCGAAGGCCTTGCTGGGCACGTTGGTGCCGGAGAACAGCTCGCGCCCTTCCCGCTCCCAGCCGTCGGTGCCGCCGGCCAGCACCGAGATGTCGGTCCAGCCCAGGCGGGTCAGCTTGGCCGCGGCCTGGTGCGCCAGGGTCTCGTCGTCATCCACCAGCACGATGCGCGTGTCGCGGCGCGGCACCAGGCGGTCGGCCAGCACCTCCAGGCGCCACAGCGGCGCGGGCACCGCGTACAGCAGGTGGCGGCGGGCGTAGCGGCCGGCTTCGCGCACGTCGAGCACGGCGATCTCGGCCTCGCCGCGCAGCGCTTCCTGCAACCCGGCGGGCGACAGGCGCGCATGGTAGATCGCGGCCGGCGGCGAAAAGGTGCGGTAGGAACCGCCGGCGGTGCTCTCGAACACCACCCGGCCATGCAGACGGTCGAGCGCCAGGCCGTAGAAATGCAGGTGCGCGCCGGGCTTGCCGTCCACCAGCTCGATGGTGTGCACGTCGCTCGGCCCCAGCACGATCGAGTCGCCCGCGGCCACGTCGACGCGCCGCACGTGGGTCAGCACGTCGCGGCCCGGCTCGGCGCCGGCGCTGCGCGCATAGACTTCGTTGCGCTCGTTGCCCGACACGCCGGCGATGATGGCCCAGGTGGTGTGGTCGTGCGGCGGCTGGGCCTTGCCCGCCTCGCCCAGCGACAGGTACAGCGCGTAGGCGCCGTCGGCGTCCTCGGCCAGGCGGTAGATCGCGGTGGGCCGGCCCGGCACCACTTCAAAAGCCTGCGGCGGAAACAGCTCGGCGCGGCGGCCCAGCGCTTCGAGCAGGCGGGCGACCGGCGCCAGTTGATCGGGCGTGGCGCGCGCGGGGTCCGGCACCAGGGCCTTGACCTGCGCGATGAAGTCGCGCACGGCCCGGGCGCGTTCGGTGTCGTGGCGGAAAGCGGCGGCGGCCGCGTCGGAATGGGTGCTCATGGGATCCGGAATTCCTGGGGTTGAAGAACCGGATCAGCCTACGTCCGCGGCCCGGCGCGGACAACGTAGAAATGCGTCTATGGATATGCGGCGACTGCGCGGCCCGTGACCGGCCTCTGGCCGATCAGGCGGACCGCGCGCGCCGCGGTCAGGCCTCGCCCTTGAGCGCCTGGTCCACCACCGCGCGCGTCAGCGTCGGCACGAACATCTCGATGAAATGGAAGGCGTAGCCGCGCAGCCAGGCGCCGCGGCGGATGGCCAGCCGCGTCAGGTTGATCTCGAACAGATGGCGCGCGTCGATGGCGCACAGGCGCGTGTCGCGCTCGGCGTCCCAGGCCACGGCGGCCACGATGCCCACGCCCAGTTCAAGCTCGACGTAGGTCTTGATGACGTCCGCGTCCATCGCGGTCATGACGATGTCGGGCGTGATGCCGGCGCGCGCGAAGGCTTCGTCGATGTGGGCCCGGCCGGTGTAGCCGCGGCCATAGGTGATGATGGGATAGCGCGACAGCTGCGACAGGCTGATGCCGCCTTCCACCGCGCCCAGCGGATGCCCCTTGGGCACGATGATGCTGTGGCTCCAGCGGTAGCACGGCAGGTTCAGCAGGCCGGGATAGTCGGCCACCGCCTCGGTGGCGACGCCGATGTCGGCCTCGCCTTCGAGCAGCATTTCCGAGACCTGCCGCGGCGAGCCCTGGTGCAGGTGCAGCACCACCTCGGGATAGCGCTGGCGGAACTCCTTGATGACCGGCGGCAAGGCATAGCGCGCCTGCGAATGGGTCGCGGCGATCGACAGCACGCCCTTGCGGCTTTCGGCGTATTCGGCGCCGGCATGACGGATGTTGTCGGCGCACTGCAGGATCTGCTCGACCAGCGGCAGGATCTGCTCGCCCGGCGGCGTCAGGCCGATCAGGCGCTTGCCGGAGCGCACGAAGATGTCGACGCCGACCTCTTCCTCCAGCTCGCGGATCTGGCGGCTGACGCCGGGTTGCGAGGTGTGCAGGCTTTCCGACACGTCGGTCAGGTTGAAATCGCGGCGCACGGTTTCGCGCACGGAACGCAGTTGCTGGAAGTTCATGGAATCGCCGAGGCCTGTGTGAGGGAGCCGAGCACGAGGCCTAGCCGAGAAATGCCAGCTGGTTGCCGCTGGGGTCTTTGACGTACATGACGCGCGGCAAGGCGTCGGGCAGCGAACAGACCGGGTGAAAGCCCGCATCGCGCAGGCGCAGCAGGATGTCGTCGTAGGCGCCGGTGCGGATGGCCAGGTAGTCGGCCCTGACCTCGCGGCTGACCTCGGCCACCGGCGACAGCGACAGGGTCGCGTCGCCCAGCGCGAACAGCAGGCGCCCGTCCGGGACTGGCATTTCATCCAGCCCGAGGGTGCCGCGGTAGAACTCGCGCACGGCGTCCAGCTGCCGCGCCGCGAAGGAAAGCTGTACCGATCCGATCGAAGAAATAGAAGACATGCCCTGCCGCCAACCTTGGAACAAGGCAAATTCTAGACCCCGGGGGTACAACCGGACAAAGAGGTTGTAATTGCTTCTACATAATCAGAATCCCTAAGGAAACGCAGTCATTTGCATATGCGTCAGGCGCTGCGGCGCAGGCCGTCGCGGACCACGCCGAAGGCCCGATCGAGGTCTTCCACCAGGTCCAGCGGATGCTCCAGGCCGATGTGCAGGCGCACCACTTCATGGCCGCCCTGCCACACGCTGTGTTCGGCCAGCCGTTCCGGCGCCGCTTCCAGCGCCAGGCTCTCGTAGCCGCCCCAGGACGCGCCGATGGAGAAATAGCGCAACGCGTCGATGAAGCGCGCCGCGGCGCCCGGCTGGTCCGCCCGCAGCGCGAACGACACCAGGCCGCTGGCGCCGCTGAAATCGCGCCGCCACAGCGCATGGCCGGGATGCTGCGGCAAGGCTGGGTAATAGACCCGCTCGACGTCCGCGTGGCGCGACAGGTATTCCGCCACGCTCAGCGCGTTCTGGTGGTGGCGCGCCAGCCGCACGTCCAGCGTGCGCAGGCCGCGCAGCGTCAGGTAGGCATCGTCCGCGCCCACCGCCAGGCCGAGCGCGTCGTAGGTGGCGCCGACCTGCCGCGCCAGCTCGGGGCTGTCGACCGTGACCACGCCCATCATCACGTCCGAATGGCCGGCCAGGTACTTGGTGGCGGCCTGGATCGAGATGTTGGCGCCCAGCGCCAGCGGCTGATAGTAGAGGCCGCCGCTCCAGGTGTTGTCGGTGGCCACCACCACGCCGCGGCTGCGCGCCTGGGCCGCCAGCGCCGGCAGGTCCAGCACCTCGAACAGCAGCGAACTGGGAGACTCCAGGTACAGCAGCCGCGTGTTGGGGCGGAAGCGTTCGGCCAGATCGTCGCGGCCGGGCGAGAAGTATTCAACCTCGATGCCGTAACGCTGCAGCAGCGCCTTGTCGACGCGCCGCACCGGCGAATAGACGCTGTCCGACACCAGCGCGTGCTCGCCCGGCGCCAGCGTGGCCAGCAGCACCAGCACGATGGCCGACAGGCCGGACGGCGCCAGGACGCTGCGATGGCCCCCTTCCAGCGAGGCCACCGCAGCTTCCAGCGCCTGGTGCGTGTCCAGGCCATGGCGGCCGTAGGTGGCGACGCGTTCGCCAGCGGCGCGCTGCGCGTTCAGCGCCGCGTGCGTGGCGGTGTCGGCAAAGCGCACGGTGCTGGTGCGCACCACCGGCACATTGACCGGGCCGGCGCCCTGCTTCAGGTCGGGACTCCCGGCACGCACCAGCCGGGTCTGCACGTGGGCGTGATCGAGGCTCATGCGCGCTGCTCCTGGCCCGGCTTCATCTGGGTGGCGTTGTAGTTGACGATCTCGCCGGTGGCCAGGTCGATGCCGATGCGGCCCGACAGCGTCTCCAGCGGCTGGCCGTACAGGTGGAAATGCAGGGTCGGCTCATCGCCGGTGACATGGATGCTGTGGATGTCGTCCGGCAGGAACGACACCGACTGCCCCGGCTGCACCACCACTTCGCGCACCTGTTCCAGCGTGGCGCGGCCGGCCTGCGAGCCGTCGTCGCTGCGGCGGTAGACGCGATTCAGTTCCTGGCCCGACAGGGCCACGATCACCGCCCAGGTGGTGTGGTTGTGCGGCAAGGTGGTCTTGCCCGGGTTGATCGAGTTCAGGTAGAGCGCCGGTTCGCCGGCGGCGTCGTCGGGATTGAGGCGGTAGCGGGTCGAGGCGCCCACGCCCTGCCCCGGCGCCGGCGGCGCGAATTCGGCCGCGGGAAACAGCGCGCGCTGTTGCGCCAGTTGTTCCAGGCGCGTGGTGATCCGCGCCAGCAAGTCGCGCGACAGCGGCGCGGCGGCCAGCAGGCCGCGGATGTCGGCCAGGGCGTCCTGCACCTGCTGGCGGCGTTCGAGGGAAACGGAAGATTCGGTGGTCATGTCGGCTCCGGGTTGCGCAAAGCGCGTCACACTGCGAGGCGCAGCGGGTCAAAGGTCAGGTAGGCGTCGATCGGATCGGCCTGGGCGCGCCGCACCGGCGGCTCGGCCGAGGCGCGTTGCAGGAAGGCGCGGGTGCGTTCGCTGTCGGGCCGGCCAAAGATGCGGGCCGGCGGGCCGTGCTCGACGATGCGGCCGGCCTCGGTGAAGTACACCGTGTCGCTCACCTCCTGGGCGAAGCGCATTTCGTGCGTCACCAGCACGCAGGTCAGGCCGTCCTGCACCAGGTCGCGGATCACGGTCAGCACTTCGCCCACCATTTCCGGATCCAGCGCCGAGGTCACTTCGTCGAACAGGATCAGTTCGGGCCGCAGGGCCAGCGCGCGGGCAATGGCCACGCGTTGCTGCTGGCCGCCCGACAGCTCGCCCGGGTAGGCGTTTTCCTTGTGGTCCATGCGCACCTTGGCCAGCAGCTCGCGTGCCAGCGCCTGGGCCTGGGCCCGCGGCTGGCCGTTGACCTTGATGGGCGAAATCACCAGGTTCTCCAGCACGCTCAGGTGCGGGAACAGGTTGTATTGCTGGAATACGAAGCCCACCCGCTTGCGCAGGGCGATCAGCTCGGACTCGGTCTTGAGCGCGTCGACCCGCACGCCGCCGACCTCGATCTCGCCGCGCTGCGGCCGCAGCAGGCCGGTGATGCAGCGCAGGATGGTCGACTTGCCCGAACCCGACGGGCCGATGATGGACACCGCGTTGCCGGGCCGGACCTCGACGTCGATACCCTTGAGCACCTCGGTCTGGCCGAATGCCAGGTGCACGTCCCGCAGGCTCACCAGCGGGGTGTCGGTCGCGGCGTGGCCGCCGCTGTCAGTAATGCGCATAACGTCGTTCCAGATGGCGCGTCCAGCGCGCGATGGGATAGCAATAGGCGAAGAACAGCGCCAATAGCGTGAAATAGACCAGGATGGTGAAGTCGCTGCGCGCCACCGTGTTGCTGGCCACCGTGGCGGTGTCGACCAGGTCGTGCACGCCGACCAGCGAGGCCAGCGAGGTGCTCATGGTGATGCTGGCGTACAGGTTCATCCACGACGGCAGCATGCGCCGCACGCACTGCGGCAGCACGATCATGCGGAAGATCTGCGAGCGCCGGAACGCCAGCGACTGCGCCGCTTCCCATTGCGCCTCGGGGATCGACTGGATCGCCCCGCGGAAGATCTCGGCGACGTTGGCGCTGGCCGGCAGGCCCAGCCCGATCACCACCTTGATCCAGTCGGGAAACGGCAGGTTCCAGCCGCCCAGGTTCAGTTCGAACGGAAACACGTAGGTCGTGAAGTACACCAGCACCAGGATCGGCGCGTTGCGGAACGCCAGCACGTAGATCCGCGTCAAGCGCCGCAACAGGGGCGACGGCGACAGCGACAGCGCGCCCACCACCAGCCCGACGGCCGTGCCCAGCGCCATGGCCAGCACGCTGATCTGCACGTTCATGCCCAGGCCGCGCAGCAACGCCGGCGACCAGTGCCACAGGTGCCGCACCGCGGCCGGCGCGCTGTCGGTCAGGGCCCACGCGACGCCCAGCGAGACCAGCGCCAGCAGCAGCAGCACCCACGGATCGCGCAGCAGCGCCCGCCAGCCGCCGCCCGCGCGATGCGCGGCAGCGCCATTCAATACCAGTTCATTGGCCATAGCCGGGCATCCTCAAGCGCGCTTCCAGCCAGCGTCCGCCCACGCTCACCAGCCAGGTCAGCAGGCCGAAATACAGCAGGATCAGCAGCAACAGTTCCAGCACGTTGTCGCGGTGCGACCAGATCATGATGGACTCGTAGGTCACATCCCCCACCGCGATGGCCGAGGCGATCGCGGTCATCTTCACCAGATCCACCAGGTTGTTGACCAGCGCCGGCAGCGCGAAGCGCAGCGCCAGCGGCAGTTGCACCTGCGTCAGGATCTGGCGGCGCGAGAAGGCCAGCGAGCGCGCGGCCTCCAGCGTCACCGCCGGCACCGCCTCGATACCGGCGCGCAGCGCCTCGGCGTGGAACACGCCCTTGTGCAGCGCCACCACGATCACCACCCACATGAACGGCGTGATCGGGCTGCCGCCGCCCAGCTTCTGCGTGATCAGCATGTTCAGCACCAGGAAGGCGCAATACAGCTGCACCAGCGTCGGCGTGTTGCGGGTCAGTTCGACGAAGGCCTGCAGCGGCCGCGCCAGCCAGCCGCGACCGCTGGTGAGCCCGGCCGCGATCAGCACGCCGAACAGCAGGCTGACGGGGATGGTCCAGGCGCACAGTTGCAGCGTCACCAGCAGGCCGTGGCCGAAGGCGGACAGCTCGCCCGGATCCAGCACGAAGCCGTAATTCAGGCCCAGGGGCTTGAAGAAATGGACCCAGGCCTGCAATGCCTGTTCGATCATGCGGCCGCCTCCAGCGCCGCCGGCCGCAGCGCCGCCACGGCGCGGCCGATGCGCGTCACGGCTTCGGCCAGCTTGGCGTCCGACGCGGCGAACGACAGCCGCAGGTACGGCGACAGGCCGTAGGCCGCGCCGCGCACCACCGCCACCCCTTCGGCTTCGAGCAGCCAGTCGACCACGTCGCCATCGTCGGCGATGACGCCGCCGTCGGGTCGGACCTGGCCGATCAGGCCGGCCACCCCGATCCAGGCGAAGAACGAGCCGCGCGGCGCCGCCACGCGCAGGCCCGGCACCGCGCCCAGGCCGTCGACGATCAGCCGCGCCCGGCGCGCATAGGCCAGCCGCGCGTTCTCGACGAAGTCGTCGGCCACGCCCTGCAGCGCCACCAGCGCGGCGGCCTGGCCCAGCGAACTGGGGCCCGACGACACCTGCGACTGCACCGCCTCCAGCACGCCGATCAGCGCCGCCGGGCCCACGCCCCAGCCGATGCGCCAGCCGGTCATGGCATAGGCCTTGGACACGCCGTTGACCGCCAGCGTGCGTCCGGCCAGGTCCGGCGCGACGCGCAGCAGGTGCGCGGGCGGCTCGTCGAACCAGATCTGCTCGTACATCTCGTCCCACAGCACCAGCACCGACGGGTGCTCGCGCAGCACCGCCGCCAGCGCCGCCAGCTCGGCCTCGCTGTAGACCGCGCCCGACGGATTGCCGGGGGAATTCAGGATCAGCCACTTGGTGCGCGGCGTCAGCGCCTGGCGCAAGCCCTGCGGCGTGAGCTTGAAGCCATCGGCCTCGGCCGTCGGCGCCAGCACCGGCGTGCCGCCGTTGACCCGCACCGAGTCGAGGAAGGTGGGCCAGTACGGCGTCGGCACGATCACCTCGTCGCCCTCGTCCAGCGTGGCGGCCAGGGCCAGGTAGATCACCTGCTTGCCGCCGTTGGAGATGATGACGTGGGCCGCCTCGGTGGGCAGGCCGTGGCGCTGGCGATAGCCATCGGCCACGGCGCGCCGCAGCGCGGCGGTGCCGGCGGTCGGCGTGTACTTGGTCTGGCCTTGCGCCAGCGCCAGCGCGGCGGCGTCCTTGATGGCCTGGGGCGTGTCGAAGTCGGGCTCGCCCGAGGTCAGCACCACGATCGAGCGGCCCTCGGCCGCCAGCCGCGCGGCGCGCGCGCCGGCCGCGGCGATGGGCGACAGTTCGACGCCGCGGGCGCGGCGCGAGAACACGCCGGGAAACAGGGATTCAGTCATGACAGGACCTTTCCGGGATTCATCAGGTTCAGGGGATCGAGCGCCTGCTTGACGCGGCGCATCAGCGCCAGTTCCAGCGGGCTCTTGAAATGGGGCAAGGCGTCGCGCTTAACCTGGCCGATGCCGTGCTCGGCGCTGATCGAGCCGCCCTGCGCATGGGCCTGGGCGTGCACCAGGTCATGGATGCGGGCCTCGTTGGCGAACAGGCGCGCCACCGGGCCGGCGGGGTCGTGCGACACGTTGTAATGCAGGTTGCCGTCGCCCAGATGGCCGAACGCCATCGGCCGCAGGCCCGGGTCGAGCGCGCGCAGCGCTTGCGCGGCGCCCTGCAGGAAGGCCGGAATCCGCGAGACCGGCACCGAGATGTCGTGCTTGACGTTGCCGCCGTCGCGCGCCTGCGCCAGGCCGATGGCCTCGTCGCGCAGCCGCCAGAACGCGGCGGCCTGCTGCAGGCTGTGGGCGATGGCCGCGTCCTCCAGCAAGCCCTCGCCCAGCGCCGCCTCGGCCAGGCGCTGCAAGGCGTCCGCCGCGCCGGCCTCGTTGGCGGAGACCTCCAGCAAGGCGTACCAGGGTTGCGCCAGCGCCGGCAGCGGCTGCGGCTGGTCCGGCACGTGGCGCGCCACCAGTTCCAGCACCGGCCGGCCGATCAGTTCGAACGCCGTCAGCTGCGCGCCCAGGCGCCGCCGCGCCAGCGACAGGAACCCCAGCGCCGCCTCGATCGACGGCAGCCCGGCCAGGGCGCTGCCCTGCTCGGCCGGCTTGGGATACAGCTTGAGCGTGGCCGCGGTGATCACGCCGAGCGTGCCCTCGCTGCCGATGTACAGGTCCCGCAGCGAATAGCCGGTGTTGTCCTTGCGCAGGCCGCGCAGGCCGTTCCAGACTTCGCCTTCGGCCGTCACCACCTCCAGCCCCAGCGTCAGCTCGCGCGCATTGCCGTAGCGCAGCACCTGCGTGCCGCCGGCGTTGGTGGCGAGATTGCCGCCAATGGTGCAGCTGCCTTCGGACCCCAGGCTCAGCGGGAACAGGCGGCCGGCCTGGCTGGCGGCCTCCTGCACCTGCGCCAGCACACAGCCGGCCTGCACCGTGATGGTGTCGTTGTCGGTATCGATGCCCAGCACCCGGTTCAGGCGGCCCAGCGACAGCACCACGGCCTGGCCGCTGGCGTCCGGCGTGGCGCCGCCCATCAGCCCGGTATTGCCGCCTTGCGGCACCACCGGCACCCGCGCGGCGCGGCACAGGCGCAATACCGCCGCCACGCCCTCGGCGTCGGCCGGACGCGCCACCGCCAACGCCTGTCCGTGCAGCACGCGGCGCTGGTCGGTCAGGAACGGCGCCGCGTCCGCGCCGGTCGCGACCCAGTCCGCGCCCAGCCGCGCGCGCAGCGCGGCCAGCAGCGTGTCCTCGGCGGCCGTCGTCATGGCTTGGCCTGGGCCTCGGACGGCGCGCTATCGAACTTGCCGGCCTGCGCGTCGGCGTTGGCCTGCCGCAGGTAATCGGCCGGCACGCCGAACCTGTCGGCCTCTTTCACCAACAGGCCGGACTTGTGCCAGTCGCGGATCACACCATCGACGAAGGCGCGCGTATCGGCCTCGTTGCGACGGGTCCAGATCACCGTGGGCGACGGGATCAACTGGTCCGGGGTGGCCAGCTCGAAGCCTTCCCATTCCTTGCCATTGGGCCCGTGCAGCGTCTCGTACAGCGCCGGCTGGATGTGCACCGAGGCGTCGCAGCTGCCGCCCTTGAGCGCCAGCAGCGATTCCGGGATATTGCGCAGGCCCTTGACCACCGCGCCGTAGGTGTCCTGCAGCGGCTTGGCGAAATTGCTGCCTTGCGACACGCAGGCCACCCTGCCCTTCAGGTCCTCCCAGCGCTTGATGCCGCTGCGCTTGGACACCATGGCCGCGCCGCCGACCAGGTTGTAGGGCGTCGGCGCGTAGCTCAGGATCTCGCTGCGTTCCTGGGTCCACTGGATGTTGGCGATCAGCAGATCGACCTTGCCGGCCTGCAGGAACTGCACGCGGGTCGCGGCCGTCACCGGCACCGTCTCCAGCGTCACGCCCAGGCGCCGGGCGATATCGCCGCCCAGCTCGGTCTGGAAGCCGCCCACCTTGCCGGTGGCCGGATCGAGCAGGCCGAACGGCGGGCTGGCGCCGTCCACGCCCACCACCAGCTTGCCGCGCTGCTTGACGCGGTCCAGGGTGGCGTCGGCGTGCGCCGCCGTCGCCAGGGCCGCCAGCGCCAGCGCGGCGCCCCACTTGATTGCTTGTCTATTCATCGGTCTTTTCCAACACGGGCGGGCGCGAGGCTCAGCTGCCCTGCTTGTACTTGTCGTGCAGTTCCTGCAGCAGCGGCTGCGGCGGCTGGATGTCCAGGCGCTTCTCGGTGGCGATCAGCCAGCCGCTGCGGTGCCAGCCCTGGATCACCTTGTCGACGGCGGCGATGGTGTCGGCCTCGCCCTTGCGGGTCCAGACCACCGAATTGGCCGGCAGCACTTCCGTGGCGATGGGCGCGTGATAGTCGGCCCATTCGGGATTGGTGCGCAGCAGCGGATGGATCAGGGTCGAATCGTGCACCGCGGCCACGCACTGGCCGCCGCGCAGCGCCAGCAGCGAGTCCGAAGAACTCTTGTAGCCCTTGACCACCGCGCCGTAGTCGGCCTGCAGGGGCCGCGCGAAGCTGCTGCCCTGCGACACGCAGACCGGCTTGCCGCGCAGGTCTTCCCACTTGGCGATGCCGCTGTCCTTGCGGGTGGCGGCCGCGCCGCCCACGCGGAAGAACGGTGTCGGCGCGTAGCCGAGGATCTCGGCGCGTTCGGGGTTCAGCTCCATTGACGCGATCAGCAGGTCGACCTTGCCCGAGATCAGGAACTGCGTGCGGGTGGCGGTCTGCACCTGCACCAGCTCGGCCTTCACGCCCAGGCCCTTGGCCAGTTCACGCGCCAGGTCGGGATTCCAGCCGACCAGTTGCTGCGTGGCCGGGTCGATCGAGCCGAACACGCCGCCGTTGGCCAGCACGCCGATGGTGACGGTGCCGCGTTCCTTGATCTTGTCCAGCGTGGCATCGGCATGGGCGCCGGCGGCGCCGGCCGCCAGGGCCAGCGCGACGGCCGCCTGCAGGATACGGCCGGAGATATTGCGAGTCTTCATGTTGTTGTGTCGTAGGCATTGAACGGAGTTCTATGCTGCGGTCCGGCGCCGCACAACACAAAGAAGACTTTCAGATATGAATATGAAACCGCTGTTGCGGCGCGCCTACTGGAGCTTGACGTCGGCGGTGGCGATCACGCGCCGATAGGTGGCGATGTCGTCGCGCACGGTCTGGTCCACGGCTTCCGGCGTGCTGGCGGCGATGGCGAAGCCCAGGTTCTCCAGCAGCGTGGCGGTCTCCGGTTCGCGCAGCACCGCCACCACATCGCGATGGATGCGCTCGACCAACGCCGGCGGGGTCGAGGCCGGCACCACGAAGCCTTGCCAGCTCTCGACCGCGTAATCGGCCAGGCCCGCCTCCTGCATGGTCGGCACCTCAGGCAGCGCCTTCGAGCGGTACGGCGTGGTCACCGCCAGCGCCACCAGCTTGCCCGAGCGCACGTTCTCGGTGGCCGCGGCCAGCGTGATCAGCATGGCATCCACGTGGCCGCCCAGGACGTCGAGCGTGGCCGGGCCGCCGCCTGGATAGGGAATCTGGTTGGTCTTGGCGCCGATGCGCTCGTTGAGCAGTTCCACCGCCAGGTGCTGCAGGCTGCCGTTGCCGCCGGGCAGCGCCAGCGAGATCTCGCCGGGCCGGCTGCGCACCAGCGCCACGAATTCCTGGAAGGTCTTCACGCCCAGGCCCGGGCGCACCACCAGCAGCTGCGGATTCACCACCGCCTTGGTCACGCCGCGCAGGTCGCGCAACGGGTCGTACAGCGGCTTGCCGGGTTGCAGCGCGTTCAGCGACAAGGCATCGCCGCCCAGCAGCAGCGTGTAGCCGTCGCCGCGCGCATGCGCCACCGCGGCATTGCCGATGGCGCTGCTGGCGCCCGGCTGGTTCTCCACCACCACGCTCTGCCCCCACTTCTCGCTCAGTTTCTGCGCCACGGTGCGCGCCAGCTTGTCGGCGCTGCCGCCGGCCGCGATCGGCACGATCAGCTTGACCGGCCGGCTCGGATAGCGCGTGGCGTCGTCCGTGGCGGCCGGCGCGGCGCCGGTCATGTTGCTCAACAGGCCCGCGCCCACCACCACGCCACCGGCCAGGCCGAGCGCGGCCTTCAAGAGGGACCTGCGTCGATTGCCCATCATCCTGCTCCCTGCGGAAATTCCAAGCAAGCCAGGATAGGAGCGCGCCGTGCGCCGGACAAATACCGATACGCAATGTGGAAATGCTGGGGCAGCCCTATGCTGGGGCAGCCGTACGCTGCGGCGGTTACGCCAGGAACGCCAGCATGCGCCGCGCCAGTTCGCGCGGCTGCTCTTCCGGCAGATAGTGGCCGCAATCGGCCAGCACCCCGCCGCGCAAGTCGCGCGCCAGCGGCCCCAGCGCCTGGTGCAGGTCGGGCGCGCTGCCGTGCTCGCCGCCCAGCGCCAGCACCGGCAGCGTCAACGGCGTCTCGCGCAGCGCCCGGTTCTGCTCGGCCGACTGGTGCGCCGCGCGGTAATAGCCGAGCATGCCGCGCAAGCCGCCCAGCGTCTGGTAGACCCGCTCGTACTCATCCAGGTCGGCGCGGCTGAACACGCCCGGCTTGTTGGCGGTCTTGCGGCTGAAGAACCACTCGATCAGCACCCGCTCGCGGCCCCGCAGCAGCGCTTCGGGCAGGTCCGGCACGGTATTGAAGAGGAAATGCCAGCGCTTCCAGTTGTCCGGTCCCAGCTCGAAGCTGGCGGGCAGCGTCACGCCAGGGATATTGGCGTCCAGCAGCGCCAGCCGCTCGACCTCGTCGGCGTGGCGCGCCGCGTAGGGATAGGCGATCCAGGCGCCGATGTCGTGCCCGGCCAGCGCGTAGCGCGTCAGCCCCAGCGTGTGGAACAGCGCCCGCAGGCGCTCGCCCGCCGTGCGGGTGTCGTAGCCGTCCAGCGGCTTGTCCGAGTCGCCCTGCCCGGGCAGGTCTACCGCATAGAGGCGGAAATGCGGCGCCAGCAGCGGCATGACCCGGCGCCACGCGTACCAGCTCTGCGGAAACCCCGCCAGCAGGATCAGCGCCGGCCCGGCGCCGCCTTCCACCACGTGATAGCCCAGGCCGTCCACCCGCGCCTGCCGGTGGAGGAACGGCACGCCGTCCAGCGCGAAGGCGTCGGCGTCCTTGAAAGTATCCATCGTCCGTCTCCGTTCAATGCAGCGCGCCGCCGCCTTCCTTGACGTCCGCCGTGACCGCCAGCGAGGTCGCCACCATCACCTTCACGCCCTCGATCAGCGTCTCCAGCGCCAGGCTGGGCTGGCCGGGGTGATGGGCCGCCATCTCCGGCAGGTACGGCACGTGCACGAAGCCGCCGCGCAACGCCGGGCGCTCGGTGGCGATGTAGTGCGACAGGCCGTAGAAGATGGTGTTGCAGTTGTAGGTGCCCGCCGTCGACGACACCGACGCCGGCACGCCCGCGCGCCGCAGGTCGCGCACGATGGCCTTGATCGGCAGGGTCGAGAAATAGGCCGCCGGGCCGCCCGCCACCACCGGTTCGTCGATCGGCTGGCGGCCTTCGTTGTCGGGGATGCGCGCGTCCACCACGTTGATTGCGACGCGCTCGATCGACACGTCGCCGCGACCGCCGGCCTGGCCCAGGCAGATCACCAGATCCGGTTGCGTGTCCTCGATGGCCTGGCGCAGCACGCCCACCACCTTGCCGATCACGCACGGCAGCTGGCGCGCCACCAGGGTGGCGCCGGCCACTTGCGCGCCATCCAGCCGCCGCGCGGCTTCCCAAGAAGGGTTGAGGGTTTCGCCATCGAACGGTTCGATGCCGGTAATCAGTACGGTCGTCATTGCGCAGTCCTTCGATTCAATTGCTGCCAGCCATGGTAGGACCGCGCCATGGAATTGTTGAAATCCATAATCGCTATTCGTATTATTGATGGCATGAATCTTTCCGCCGTCGACCTGAACCTGCTGGTCGCCTTCGAGGCGCTCTACGACACCCGCAACGTGACCCTGGCCGGCCAGCGCATCAACCGCGCCCAGCCCTCGGTCAGCAGCGCGCTGGGCCGCCTGCGCCTGCTGTTCCAGGACGAGCTGTTCCTGCGCACCGCCGACGGCATGCAGCCCACGCCCAAGGCCGCCGCGCTGATGCCGGCCGTGAGCGCGGCGCTGGACCAGATCCGCCAGGCGCTGACGCAAGGCGCCAGCTTCGATCCCCAGGCCGCCGCCGGCCGCCGCTTCACCGTGGCGGCCAGCGACTACGCCGACGTGGTGATCGTGCCGCACATCGTCGCGGCGCTGCGGCGCGACGCCCCCGGCATCGACCTGCGCATCGCGCGGCTCGACCGCGCCGCCCTTTACGAGCAGCTGGACAACGGCAGCGTCGACCTGGCCATCGGCGGCCACCTGGCGCCGCCCAAGCGCATGCTGCGCGAACGCCTGTACCAGGAGCATTTCGTCTGCATCGCCGACAGGCATCATCCGGCGCTGCGCGGCCGCAAGCTCGACCTGGCGCGCTACGTGGCGCTGCCGCACGCCCTGTTCACGCCCAGCGACGACGGCTCGGCCCGCGGCGTGGTGGACGCCAGCCTGGCGCGGCTGGGCCAACGGCGCCGGGTGGCCTGCACCTTCGCCCACATCGTCGCGCTGCCGCACGCCGTGCAGGGCACCGACCTGGTCGCCACGCTGGCGCGGCGCGCCGCGTTGCGGCTGGCCGGCCCCGGCCTGACGCTGCGGCCGCTGCCGCCGGAGGTCGACCCCGGCCCCTTCGATATCGACATGGTGTGCAGCCGGCGCGCGCCCGGCGACGCGGCGCTGGCATGGCTGCAGCAGGTGGTCCGCGACGCCGCCGCGCGGCTGGCCGATTGACCGGGCGCCCATGAAAAAAGCCGGCCCCCCTGTACGGGCGCCGGCTTGCCGTGCCGGGCGGCGCGCGGCCGCCTCATGGCGATCTCAATTGGCCTTTTCGTCCTCGCCGGCATAGCCGCTGATGTAGGGACGGCCCGAGCAGCGCACCATCGCCACGCAATTGGGCAGGCCGCTCTTGGCGCTGCAGGTGTTGCGCGCCGCATCGCGCGCCGCCTTCGGGTCGGGATCGAGCGCGGTGTAGCTGGTGCCGCGCCCCTTCACGCCCTTGGCCCAGGCCAGGCCGACGCAGCTGTCGCGGTAGGTCAGGACCTTGGTGCAGCCGATGCAGTCCTCCCATTCCAGCAGCTTGTTGATGGCGTCCTTCTCGTTGGGGTAGCCATCCGAATAGGTCAGGTCGCCCGTGTTCATCTCGGCGACGGCGCCCCAGTACTCGCGATCGTTGAGCTTGGCGGACAGGGCCTCCAGCTCGGCCGGCGTGGCCTTCCTGGCCGCCTCCACGTCCTGCGCGCTGTAACCCGGCCCCACGCACAGCGGCATCGTGGTCAGCCAGCATTTGCCGTCGGGGCTGCCGGCGGTGCAGCGGCGGACCGCCTTCTTGGCCGCCATTTCCGGCGACACGCTGTTGCCGGGGAACAGGTCGTTCGAGGTATTGCGGGCGTAGGTCATGCAGCTGTCCGAAAACCAGCTCAGCGATTTGCAGTCCTTGCCGCCGCCCTTGCGGCAGGCCGCCAGCGCCGCCGATTCGGCCGCCTTTTCCGAATCCTCGGGCAGCGCCCAATAGATCTTGGCGTGTTTGCCATCCGTCGCGATGCCGCCGTACAGCTTGTCGGCATGCGCCTGTGGCGCGAACAGGCCCGCCATCAACGCCAGCGCGCCGAGCGCCGCGCGGATAATCGGAGAAAATCGGGCAAATATCATCGTTCGGGTTCCGGATCGGGTGGATTCAGCGGCCACGATCTTAGCAAGCGGTTTACCCGCTCCGTCCCCTCTGCCAAGGCGGCGCGGGCATATTGAGTAACAAATTTCACCATTGGCGCAAGGAAGCTGGCCCCGTTTTCCGGTAAAAATGGCGGACATTTCGTAAGCAGGCTGTCAGTCTGCAATCACTCTCCCGTCACAAGCCCTGCCGACCCGGCCTGTCACGAAGAGACACAAAACGCCTGGCGCCCGGCCGCGATCACCGCCGCCGCGTCCGGCCGCCACGGAGCACCGACCGCACGCCATGACGTTCCCCCTGCCCCTTTCCGCCCGCCGCCCGCCGCTGCGCCTGGCCGCCAGCCTGATCGCCGCCGCCAGCCTGGCCGGCTGCGCGCCGATGCCCAGCGGCGGCAGTTCGTCGCTGCCGTCGCTGAGCCGGGTCTTCTCGGAAGGCCTGTCGTTCTCCCCCAGCGTCAACGTCGCCCGCAACATGCAGGGCCGCTCGATCAACGACGCCATCGCGGCGCTGGGCGAGCCTTCCAAGAAGCGCGCGATCGGCAACACCATGGAGCTGGAGTGGTCCGACTACCAGTCCGCGCCCTACCAGGAATGGGTCACGACCGGCACCAGCCAGCAGGTGGTCGGCATGATCCCGGCCACCAACACGACCGCGGCAACGCCGGTGTTTCAGCAAAGCAGCAGCGGTTACTACCAGGGCCGCACCCGCATTTATGAATGCAAGGTGCTGATGCGCATGAAGGACAGCGTCATCGTCGATTCCACCGTCGACGGCAACGTCTGCCCGGAATTCATCGCCGCGCTGCGTAAATGGGCCGGTGAAAATGAAGCGAAGAATTATGTCGTGAAATAAGGCGCGAGGCGGCGCGAGAGATGCGCCGCCCGCACGGGCCGATAATCGCGGCGCTCGGTATTTATTTTGTCGACATTATTTTGGAAATCACTTCCAAAGCTGTCATTTAACTGAATATAAATAACCTCAAAAACGCAAAAATAAATAACGTCGGCCGATTAATTTTCCGCCGCGCCTGCCGTTAGTCATGGTGATACTCCCCGGCAAGCCTCATGGGCAGCTGTTGCCCGCCAGGAATACCACTGACATGACCACGATCTCCAGCTACACCCCGCCGCTCGTCATCGCCCCGCAGGCGCCGGCGACCGGGGTGTCCCGCGTCACCACCGTCAACCGCAGTCCCGACATCCCCGCGTCCACTTCGGTGACGCTGGGCCAGCCGGCCAACGTGCTGACCTATTCGCCCGAATCCGTCGCCGCTGGCCAGGTGCAGGAACCCGACGCCCTGTCCTCGCTGATGTCCGACAACGTCCGCGCCTCGTCGCTGACCGGCCAGTTCAAGGGCCTGGCCGCGGCCCTGCTTGGCCGCATGCAGAACGATGGCGGCAATTACTCGCTGTCGATCCCGTCGGCCCGCGCCGCCGCGCCGGTGGACGGCGTCGCCGCGCCCAAGGGTCCGGCCGTGGCCGACAATTCGGTCGCGTTGCGCATCACCACCGCCAGCGGCGCCAAGGTCACGGTAACGCTCGAAAGCAATGAAAAGGGCCTGGGCGTGCAGATCGACGTGGGCGACGCCAAGCTCACCGAAGAAGAACGCACCGCCATCGCCGGCCTGTCCAAGTCGTTCCAGGACGCCGTCGACGGCCTGACCTCGGTGCCGCCCAAGCTGGCGCTGGGCGCGCTGGCCAAGTTCAACACCAGCGTGCTGTCGTCGGTGTCTCTGGAAGCCACGGTCGGCGCCGAGGGCCCCGATCGCGTCAGCTTCAATTTCCAGGCCGATGCGGGCCAACGCTCGCTGACGGTCAAGACCGTGGCCGGCTCGGCCCAGATCAACGTCGACGCCAGCAAGCCCAGCCAGTTCGGCAGCAGCCAGCAGCAGACGACCGCCATCAACAATTACCTGACCAAGTTCGACAGCGCCCAGACGCGCGGCGAAGGCGATGCCACGCTGATGGCCCTGTTCAAGTCCGGTTTCGCGGACCTGCACAAGAGCTACGGCGACTGGGCGCCGGAAGCCAAGACCACGACGCGCCTGGGCATGCCGGCCGAAGTGCATCGCACCATGCTGTCCGGCCTGGCCGACTTCTCCGCCTCGATCAATCAGGCGCCGGTCGCGTCCAATCCGCTGCAGGCGCGTGAGCTCGACACCTTCTCGTACGAGACCTCGCAGAACACCAGCTCCAGCGGCCGCCCGCAACTCGACCTGGCGATCACGCAACAGCAGCAGTCGTCGCTGAACGCCAGCTTCCACCGCGCGCTCACGCCCGATCAGAAGCTGAACCTGACCACGGATCCCGAGTCGCAGAACTACGCGTTCTACCAGATCCGCGACGACTACAGCAACCGCACCGACATCGCCTACGAAGACGGCGAACTGGCCAAGGCCTCGTTCACCGAGTCCAGCACGATGTCCACCCTGGTGACCAAGTTCATCAAGGGCAAGCTGGTCGACCAGAGCAGCATCACGCCCACGACCCAGACCCGCACCCAGGACCTGATGGGCCTGCTGCGCGCGGCCGATCTGACCAGCCACCGCGAAGACACCCGCACCCCGCGCGATCAGGTCGAGGCCGCCCTGATCCGCAAGCAGGAAGACCTGGCGCAAGCCGTGGCCCGCCTGCGCGGCTGATACGACGAGGCACGCAAAACGGGGCAGGCCCGGCGATCCCGCCGGCCTGCCCCGTCGCTTTTCTTGCCCCGCCGCCAGGGGCGGCTAGGCGTCCTGCGGCAGTTTCGCGATCACCTTGATCTCGAAATCGAAGCCGTACAGCCAGGTCACGCCCACCGCCGTCAGCGTCGGATGCGGCGCCTGGCCCCAGTATTCCGGCACCACCTGCCAGATGGTCTCGAAGCGGGACGCCGGATCCACCATGAACACCGTCACGTCGATCACATCCTCGAAGCTGGCGCCGGCCGCCTTCAGGATCGCGTTCAGATTGTCGAACGCCTGCCGCACCTGCGCCTGCAGGTCGGGTTCGGGCGAGCCGTCCTCGCGGCTGCCCACCTGGCCCGACACGAACAGAAAGCCATTGGACCGCACCGCGGGCGAATAGCGGTTGCGTTCATACAGCGCCTGGCGCCCGGCCGGAAAAACCACATCACGCGTTGCCATACTCATTCTCCTGTCTCGGGCCTCGGCCCGTATTGATGATGCAGGCACTGTACGGACGGCGCCGCCGCCGATAAATGGGCAAGCTTGTCCATCACTGTTTGTAAAATGCAAACAATCCCCTGATCCTGGAGTGGCGATGGACCGTTTCGACGCAATGCAGGCCTTCGCCCGCGTGGTGGAAACCGGCAGCTTCACCAAAGCGGCCGACACGCTGCACATGAGCAAGACCAGCGTCACCCAGCTGGTGCAGCAGCTCGAGGCGCGGTTGCGCGTGCGGCTGCTCAACCGCACCACCCGCAAGGTCAACGTCACCGCCGACGGCGCGGTCTACTACGAGCGCGTGCTGCGGCTGCTGGCCGACATGGACGACGCCGAAACCAGCCTGTCCGTCGCCGCGGCCGTGCCGCGCGGCCGCCTGCGGGTCGACGTGCCCAGCCCGCTGGCGCGCATGATCCTGGTGCCCGCCCTGCCCGCCTTCCACGCGCGCTACCCGGATATCCAGCTGGATATGGGCGTGAGCGACCGCATCGTCGACGTGATCGGCGAGAACGTCGACTGCGTGGTGCGCGGCGGCGAGCTGACCGACCAATCACTGATGGCGCGACGCGTCGGCGACCTGCAATTGCGCGTCTATGCCGCGCCCGCCTACCTGCAGCGGGCCGGCGCGCCCGATCATCCGCGCGACCTCGAGGACAGCCATCACCGCATCGTCGGCTTCCTCTGGTCGCGCAGCGGCAAGCCCCTGCCCTACGCCATGCGGCGCGGCGACGAGCGCGTCCACGCGCACGGCCGTTACGTGGTCGCGGTGGATGACGGCAACGCCTATCTGGCGGCGGGCCTGGCGGGCATGGGCGTGCTGTGGCTGCCCGACTACATGGCGCGCGAGCATGCGGCGCGCGGCGAACTCACGCCGCTGTTCGAGGACTGGCAACTGGACCCGATGCCGCTCTACATCGCCTTCCCGCCCAACCGCCACGTCAGCGCCAAGCTGCGGGTGTTCATCGACTGGGTGGCGGAACTGATGGCGCTGCATGCACCGCCCGAATTCACTCGCATACACCCGCCACCTACAATACGGCAATCGAAGAGGCCTTGAGCCTGAACCAAGGATGTGCATGACTACCGCAACCCCCCGCGCTACGAGGCCACACCGATGAGCGAATGGAGCGAGATCAAGGCGCGCTTCAAGCGCCCGCTAAGTGCGCTGTTCCTCTGCCTGATGCTACTGATTTTGTCCCGCGATCTCTTCGACGCCGCGAACAAGGCGTACCTGCCCCCGATCCCGCCACGCTGCACGCCATCGCCGTGCGCGTGGACAAGTTGGCCGTATGCCCCTACTCGCGGACCGCCGGCTCCCGGCAGAACAGCGGCTACAGGCCTCTTTGCTATTTCTCGAACGACTATCCCGACGTGGCGTTCGAGGCGAGCGCCGTTGTGACCGGCCTCGTCCTGCCACGGACCCTGGAACTGCTGACCGACCGCGAGCCGGACGACCTGAAGAACGTCTACGAGGGCCAGATGTTCAGCGTGCACGTGCCCATCAGGGTTTATGGGCTGCGCCAGATGGACGGCAAGGTGTTGTGGGATCCGGTGGCCACCTACGATAGAGCCTGGTCCACCAAGCAGCGCAAGAAGGCGTATGCCTGGCTCGTGGTGCTGATCGCACTGGGCTGCGCCGCCTACGCCTTCCTCAGGATCCGGGCGATCCTGCGCGATCCGCATCTATGACCTGACGGCCCGTCGCCCCGCCTGGCTCAGGTCCGCCTGGCCAGCCACACCGTCGCGTTGCCGCAAGCGGCGTCCCATTCGACGTGGCGCAATACCTCGAAGCCGTTGGCGGCGAGCAGCTCGCGGTATTCGGCGCTCTCCAGGCTGCCGTGATAAAGCGGCTGGCCGTCGAGCTGGCCGATGGCCTCGCCCAGCGTCGTGCCGCTGGTGAACATCAGCGCCGCGCCCGGCGCGGCCAGGCGCCGGAACTGCGCGAACATGGGCCGCTGGTCCTCGGGCGACAGATGGAAGAAGCTGTGCCACGCGATCAGGCCGTCGAACGGCCCGGCGCAAGGCAGCTGGCGCATGTCGGCGGCGATCCACGCCTGCTCGGGAAAGCGCGCCGCGGCGCGCGCCAGCAATGCGGTCGAACTATCGACGCCGGTAATCCGGCAGCCGTGTTCGATCAGGTGGCCGGCGATCGGCACGCCGGTGCCGCAGCCGATGTCCAGCACCCGCGGCGCGGCCGCCGGCAACGCCGCCAGGAAGTCGGCCAGCCAGGCGCGCTCGATCAACGCGGCGCCGCGGTCGCGCTCGAACGCTGCCGCATGCGCCTGGTACAGCGCCATCACGTTGCGGGACAAGGGATTGGACACGGCCTCAACCCAGCGCGGCGCCGCGCATGAACAGGTCCCATGCGCGGTCGAAGTAATCCTGCTGCGCCGCCGGATCGGCAAAGCGCGTCTCGCCCAGCATGGTGGCGACCAGCGGCTTGATCGAGGTGGCGTACAGCAGTTGCTCGGCGATGAACGCGGCGTCGCCGCCGCCCAGCGTCCCGGCCGCCTGCGCCTCGGTCACCATATCGGCCAGGCGCCGCAGGAAGGGATCGTCGGCGCCGGGGGTGGGCTGCACGCCCTTGGCCGGCAAGGCCTCGCCCAGCGCCACGCGGTTCAGCGCCACCAGTTGCGGACGCAGGTTGATGTCCAGCAAGGCGCGCGCGTAGCGGCGCAGGCGCTGCTCGGGCGCGCCCGCTTCGGCCATACAGGCGTTCAGTTCCTCGACGATCGCGCCGCGGAACGTGTCCATCAACGCGCCGAACAGCGCGGCCTTGGAGGCGTAGCGGCGATACAGCGTGTCCTTGCCCGCCTTGCAGATCTCGGCCACCTGCTCCATCGACGTCGCGGCATAGCCCTGTGCGGCGAACAACTCGGCCGCGACCGCGAGGATGCGGCGCTCCAGCTGCGCCGCCGCTTCCCGGGTCGGCCGCCCGCCCGGCGCCTTGCGCGCCGTCTCGCCGGCGGGCGACGTCGCGGCGACGCGGCGGGCGGGGGTGGCGGTCTTGCTGGGCGGGGTCGCGGGCATCCAATCGGTCCGTGGCTGGCAGTCTTGAAGGCCCCTATTGTCCCGCAGCGCGCGCCGCACGGCAAATAACCAAACGCAAAAGTCCCGTTATCACCTAGGCAGAAAGCACGTCAAGGGTTTTATTTTTTCCAAATTAACTGGACGTTACCGTCCCGTTTATGTGATGATGATTGCAATTGAGATTTCTTTTCATTTGCAACAGGTGTTGAAATGGCGATTGATGTCCGGGAAGCCGTGATCCTCGGGGCGGTTTCTGGTTTGCTGGCGGCCGGCGCGGCCCAGGCGCAGCAGGAAGCGGTGCAACTCAGTCCGGTGGTGGTCAAGGGCGAATCCGCCGACCCGGCCGACAGCAGCGACCGCATCCTGCTCCCGACCACCACCTCGGCCACCAAGACCGGCACCCCGGTGCTCGAAACGGCCCAGTCGATCTCCACCATCACCCGCAAGCAGCTGGACGACCAGGCGCCGCAGACCGTCAGCGAAGCCCTGCGCTACACCGCCGGCGTGCTGTCCGACCGCGACACCAACTCGCGCTACGACTCGGTCTTCCTGCGCGGCTTCGGCGCCTTCGGCACCGCCACCAGCTACGTCAATTTCCTCGACGGCCTCAAGCTGCCGCGCGGCCAGGCCTTCGCGCAGGCGGCCATCGACCCGTACCTGCTGGACCGCATCGACGTGCTCAAGGGACCGTCGGCGCTGCTGTACGGGCAGGTCAGCCCGGGCGGCCTGGTGAACCAGGTGAGTCGCCGGCCGTCCGACCAGGCCACGCACGAGATCCTGCTCGAAGGCGGCAACGAGGGCCGCGCCCGCGCCGGCTTCAGCAGCCAGGGCGCCGTGAATGAGGCCGGCACGCTGCAATACAGCCTGAGCGCGGTTGGCCGCTACGCCGACAGCCGCTACGACGGCGTGCACGAAAGCCGCTACGCGGTGGCCCCGTCGCTGACCTGGCGGCCCAACGCCGACACCACCTTCACGCTGTCCGCGTACTATCAGAAGGACCCGGACGGCGGCTACTTCAACTCGGTCTATCCCAAGTTCCTGGCGCCGTCCCGGTACAAGGACGACCTCGGCCGCCGCTTCAACGTCGGCGACCCCAAGTTCGATTCGTTCGAGCGCGAACAGCACGGCATCGGCTACCAGCTGGAACACCGCGTCAGCCCGGCGCTGACGCTGCGCTCGCGCCTGCGCTATTCGGACGTCGACGTCGACTTCCGCTCGCTGCAGATGGCCGCGCCGCTGGCCGCCGACGGCACCATCGCGCGCCAGGCGCTGCGCTCGATCGAGGACGTCAAGGGCGTCGCGCTCGACAACCAGGCGCAGATCGACTTCGCCACCGGCACGGTGCAGCACACCGTGCTGACCGGCATCGACTACCAGCACACCCGCAGCAACTGGCAGTACAACTGGGGCCCCGCGCCGTCCATCAACGTCGCCAATCCGCAGTACGGCCAGCCGATCGGCCCGCTGACGACCATCATCGACAGCGGCCAGACGCTGCGCCAGACCGGCGCCTACGTGCAGGATCAGTTCCGCTTCGGCGGCTTCCGCGCGCTGCTGGGCGTGCGCCACGACTGGACCGAGCAGGATTCCGACAACCGCCTGGCCAAGAGCGCCACCAACCAGTCCAGCGAAGCCACCAGCTACCGCGCCGGCCTGCTGTACCTGTTCGACAACGGCCTCGCGCCCTACGTCAGCTACGCCACCTCGTTCGAGCCCAACGTCGGCGTCAACGCCAGCGGCGCGCCGTTCGTGCCGAGCAAGGCCAGCCAGTATGAAGTCGGGTTGAAGTACCAGCCGACCGGCGTGGACGCGCTGTTCACGGTGTCGGCGTTCGACATCCGCCAGCGCGACGCGCTGGTGCCTGACACCTTCGGCTTCAACACGCAGGAAGGCCGTATCCGCTCGCGCGGCCTGGAGTTCGAGGCGCGCGGACAGGTCACGAACAACCTGGAGCTGATCGCCGCGCTGACGCTGCTGGACACCAAGGTGACGCAGGCCGCGGTCGAGGCCAACAAGGACAAGCGGCCGCAGGCGGTGCCCACGTACTACGGTTCGGTGTGGGCCAACTACCGCTTCGGCGCCGGCGCGCTGGAAGGCTTCAAGGTCGGCGCCGGCGTGCGCACGGTGGGTTCGAGCTACGCCGACAACGCCAACAAGGTGAAGGCCGACGGCTACACCCTGATCGACGCCGCGCTGCGCTACGATTTCGGCGCCGCCAGCCCCAGCCTGAAGGGCCTGGAAGGCCGCCTGAACATCAACAACCTGTTCGACAAGACCTACTACTCCAGCTGCAGCTCCGACTATTTCTGCCAATACGGCAATGGCCGCCAGATCATCGCCGGCCTGAGCTACCGCTGGTAAGGAGCCGACGATGCATCGACGCCGCTTCTGCGCGGGACTCGCGCTGGCCGGACTGGGCGGCGCCCTGCCCGCCCTCGCCAGCCCGCCGCGCACGCTGACCGACATGGCGGGCCGCGCCTTGCGGCTGCCCGCCGCGCCGCGCCGCATTGTGCTGCTGGAGGCGCGCGACATCCTCACCATGGCGCTGCTGCATCCCGATCCGGCGTCACTAGTGGTGGGCTGGGCCGCCGCCGACCGCATCGACAGCGAGGCGCTGCAGGCGCGCTTCGAGCGCAAGCGGCCGATCGCGGTCATCGGCAAGCAGGCGCCCACCACGATCTCGCTGGAAGGCATCGTCAACCTGGCGCCCGATCTGGTGGTGACCAGCTCGTTCATGACGCCCGAGGATGGCGCCGGCGGCCTGTTGCAGCGCCTGACGGCCCTGGGCATCCCGGTGGCCTACAGCGATGTCGCCAGCAACGCCGCGGCGTCCGCCACGGCCGGCCCGATCGACACGTTGCACCGCAACCTGCGCATGTGGGGCGACATCCTCGATGCCGGCGACCGGGCCGCGGCCTATTCTGCGTTCGCCGACGAGCGCCTGGCCGAGGTCGCGCGGCGGCTGGCGGGCGCCAAGCCGGTAACTACCTATCTGGAAGTGCAATCCACGCCCGACGACTGCTGCTGGGCCGCCGGCAAACAGGTCTGGGGCGAGCTGCTGGCGCTGGCCGGCGGCCAGAGCCTGCCCGGCGTGACCGCGCCCTGGTACCAGAAGCTGCAGCTCGAATACCTGCTGGCCACGCCGCATGACGTCTACATCGCCTCGGGCGGCGGCTGGGTCTCGGGCGGGCGGCCGGCCATCGGCCCCGGCATCGACCCGGCCCAGGGCCGCGCCGGCCTGCGGCGGCTGGTGGCCCGCACCGGCTTTGCCGCGCTGCCCAGCGTACGCCAGGGGCGCGTGCATGGCATCTGGACCGGCCTCATCACGGTCGCGCCGTTCAACCCGCTTTTCGTCGAGGCCGCCGCCAAGTGGCTGCACCCCGACCGCTTTGCCGATTTCGACCCCGCCGAGACCCTGGCGACGATCAACCGCCGCTTTTTGCAGGAGCCGATCGACGGCCCGCTGTGGGTCTCCCTCCAGGAGTAAACCTTGTCCAACCCCTCCGCGCCGTCCTGTACGGCGTCGGCCGTCATCGCCTTTCCCAGGCTGGCCGACTATCTCGAACCGATCCTGGCCGCCATCGCCACGCACGACATGACCGTGCGCGCCGAATCCGACCACCACGCCGTCACCGCCGCCTTCGGCAGCGCCACGCTGCGGGTCCGCCCGGGCGCGCTGCATATCGAGATCGAAGCCGCCGACCCCGCCGCCCTGAATCGCATGAAGCACGCATTGGCCGGCCCGATCGGCTTCATCGCCGCGCAGGAGCGGCTCGACATCCAGTGGCGCGGCGACGCCGGCGGCCTGACGCCGCTGGACGACCTGCGCATCCTGCGCGTGGTCACGGTGCGCGACCTGACCCCGCACTTGCGCCGCATCGTGCTGCAGGGCGTCAATCTGGCCCACCTGGACCGCGCCGACCAGCTGCATTGCCGCCTGATCTTCGCGCCCAAGGGCGAGGCCGACGTGGCCTGGCCGATGCTGGACGGCAACGGGCGCGTCACCTGGCCCGGCGGCAAGATGCCGACCCGCGTCTACACCATCCGCGCCATCGACCCGGCCGCCGGCGCGCTGACGATCGACTTCGCGCTGCATGCCGATGCCGGGCCCGCCACGCGCTGGGCGCAGGCGGCCGCGCCGGGCGACCGCGTCGGCGTCGTCGGCCCCGCGGCCGGCGGTCCCAAGCCCGCGGCCTTCCATGTGCTGGCGGGCGACGAAACCGGCCTGCCCGGCATCGCCCGCATCCTCGAATCGCTGCCCGCCGATGCGCGGGGCCACGCCTTTATCGAGGTGCACGACGCCAGCGAGGAACTGCCGCTGGCCAGGCCCGCCGGCATCACCTTGAAGTGGTTGCACCGCGATGGCGCGCCAGCCGGCGCCACCACGCTGCTGCCCGATGCGGTCCGCGCCGTGTCGTGGCCGCCGGCGCTCGACGACGCGTTCTTCTGGGGCGGGTGCGAGCACAAGGCGTTCCGCGCCATCCACCGCTACCTGCGCCACGACCTCGGCTTGCCGGCCGACCGGCAGGTGCTGTATTCGTACTGGCACCGCACCCTGAGCGAAGAGCAGATCATCGAGATCGGCGCGCCGGCCTATCTGGCCGAATAGGCCCGGCCGGCATGACAGCAGGGTGACAGAACGGTGACCATTGCGGCCCGTTTTGTACAGCTATTATTAAGGAAGCGCCCCTACAATCCGGCGGGCCCCACAAGGGCTCGCCAGGGGTCGGCCGCAAGGCGTCAAAGGGGCTGAAATAGTTCTTCACCCCCTCTTGCAGCTTGACGGGAACTCACCCCGCCTCGCGCCTATCCATACCCTGTCCGCCGCTACCGATTCGCTTCCCATGCCGTCTTCCCAGCAGTCACCGAATCATCCCGATCAGGGCGGGATCCGCATCCTCGCCGCCGACGCCGGCCAGGCCGCCGCCGCGCTCGAGGCCACGCAGCAATACCTGTCCGACCTCGGCCTGCGCGCCGCCGCCCGCTGCGACCTGCGCAAGGCCGCCACGCCCGGCGTGCATGCCGCGCTCAATCGCGGTTTCGCCGCCAGCTACCTGCCCGATCACGACACCACCCGCGTGGCGCGGGCGCTGAGCCTGCGCACCGACGCCAACGAAGCCGACCTGGACCGCGAGATCGTGCTGGCGATGCTGGCCAGCTCGGTCGCCTTCGACTTCCCCAGCGTGGCGGAACTGGCCTCGGCCGTGCGCATCCGCCGCTACATCGTGCAGGCCGCCGGCAAGACCGCGCTGGCCTTCGACACCGAACACGCCGAGCGGCCCGAGGACTACTGGACCTACGACGAGGCGCGCGGCTTCACGGTGCTGCCGGGCCGCTCGCTGATCGATGGGCTGCGCAAGGCCACCCAGCCCGAGGCCTCGGGCCAGCTGTATTCGTTCTCGTGCTACCGCGCCACCGAATACGTCACCGTGCTCGGCATCGCGCAGGAACTGCAGACGGCCAACCCCGACCTCGGCCGCCGGCTGCAGCGCCAATGGGAAACGCGCGCGGTCATGTCCGGCAGCTTCCACGACACCTTCCTGCACGAATACGGCGCGCTCGACGCGCCCTTGCCGCAGCGCTTCTACGTGCCGGGCGACCGGCTCTGGTTCCGCAACCCCGACGCCGAATCGTCGGACGTCGAAGGCTACGAAGGGTCCTGGGTGTTCTACCTGGGCGGCGGCCTGTTCAACAATTTCTGGGAACGCGGCGTGCCGTACACGCTGACGTCCAAGTGCGTCGAGATCTACCATTGGCGCCACGGCCTGCGCACCGACGCCGCCGGCAAGCGCTACATCGACGAACAGATCGTCAAGGAACACGTGCACGCCACCCTGGCCGACCCCGAGGCCACCGCCGTCATCCTTG
Organism: Achromobacter sp. 2789STDY5608615; assembly: GCF_001298995.1. Taxonomy (NCBI): domain Bacteria; kingdom Pseudomonadati; phylum Pseudomonadota; class Betaproteobacteria; order Burkholderiales; family Alcaligenaceae; genus Achromobacter; species Achromobacter sp. 2789STDY5608615. The sequence continues at coordinate 111,765 of NZ_CYTY01000009.1, read as the reverse complement.
AACGCATGATGCGGATCCGCGACCCCCAGGGCGTGTACGCCGAAGGCGGCTGCATCGACGCCACCCGCGAGCGGGTGCGCTGGGTGCGCCCCGGCCATTGCGACATCGTGCTGCCGGACTTTCCCGGCGCGGCGCGGGCGCTCTCCATCGCGGCCTGAATCCCCCAAGCCGCTCGGTTTGAATTCCTCTGCGGGCGGCAGCCCCTGAGCCACCCCCTGGCCGGCCGCCACCAGGCCAATCGCGGTCGTCGCCGCTTGACGCCGACGCTATCATGCAACATCATATGTTTCATGATGACGGCGCGCCGCCCTGGCCGCCGTCCCGCCCGGAGTCATCGATGTCCTTCACCAATACGCCCGGCGCCTCGGACGACTACGCCGAACGGGTCGCGCGCCACGTCCCCGGCCTGCGCGACCTGCACCGCATGATCGGCCTGCTGATGGCCGAGCTGACGCCGGACGACGGCCGCCTCCTGGTGCTCGGCGCCGGCGGCGGACTGGAGTTGAAGGCCCTGGCCGAGACGCGGCCAGGCTGGCGCCTGGACGGCGTCGATCCGTCGGCTGACATGCTGCGCCAGGCCATCGCCACATTGGGCGACCTGGCCCCGCGCGCGGCGCTGCACCAGGGCTATATCGACGACGCGCCCGAAGGCCCCTTCGACGGCGCCACCTGCCTGCTGACGCTGCATTTCCTGGCAGCGCCCGAACGCCTTCGGACCGTTCGCGAAATCAGCCGCCGGCTCAAGCCCGGCGCGCCCTTCATCGCGGTGCACCACAGTTTTCCACCCGAACGGCGCGATGCCTGGCTGGCCCGCAATGCCGCCTTCGTGACCGCCGCGGGCGTGCCCGCCGAACAGGCCCAAAACGGCATGCGGGCAATGCGCGACAAGTTGCCGGTGCTGGCGCCGCAGGCAGACGAAGCCATCCTGCGCGAGGCCGGCTTCACCGATATCGAGCGGTTCTACGCCGCGCTGACATTCCAGGGCTGGCTCTGCCGCAAAACGTGAGCCGCCCCCTTGGGTCCAGGGCCATGGACAGGAAACCGGGAACACAACGGCGCGGATTGGGGGAAGCACAAAAGGCGCACGCCCGTGTTACTGTCGGCATGATGCTGCCACCTCTCTCATCCGCCCGGTACGGCCGGCGCGCACAACCATGACCCTCACACCGGAATTCCCCATCGTCGGGGTAGGCGCGTCCGCGGGCGGCGTCGAGGCGCTGGAAGGCTTTTTCCGCGGTATCCCGCCCGCGCCAGGCGTGGCGTTCGTGGTGGTCACGCATCTGAGCCCCTCGCGCGAAAGCCATCTGTCCGAGGTGGTCTCGCGCTACACCTCGCTGCCGGTGCTGACCGCCGTCGACAACCAGCAGATCGAGATCAACAGCGTCTACGTGCTGCCGCGCGATGCGCTCATGTCCGTGAGCCATCGCCGCCTGCGGGTGCTCAAGCGTCCCGCGGATCTGCCCGGACGCAGGCCCATCGACCTGTTCTTTTCCGCGCTGGCGCGTGATTGCGGCGATTTTGCCGCCGGCGTGATCCTGTCCGGCGGCAATTCCGACGGCACGCTGGGCATCAAGGCCATCAAGGAACACGGCGGCCTGACGTTGGCGCAGGCCGCCGACGGCTATGGACCGCGCAATCCGGAAATGCCGGACAGCGCCATCGCCAGCGGCCTGGTCGACTTCGCCTTGCCGGCCGAAGAGATGGGAAAACGCCTGGTGGAGTTCGCCCAGGGCCTGCCCACGCTGCCGGACGCGACGACCGAGACGCAGGCCAGCGGCGCGGTGCGGCTGGATGCGGCCGGACTCGAAATAAGCAATCTGCTGCGCGCGCGGGTCGGCCATGACTTCAGCGGCTACAAGAACAGGACCTTCATGCGCCGCGTGCAGCGGCGCATGCACGTGAACCAGATCGGCAGCCTCGAGGCCTATGTCGAGTTCCTGAAAGCCTCCCCGCAGGAGGCCAGCGCGCTGTTCCGGGACCTGCTGATCAGCGTGACCAATTTCTTTCGCGATGCCCAGGCGTTCGAGTCGCTGCAGCGCCTGATCATCCCGAAGCTGCTGGAAAACCGTGGCACGTCCGAATCGGTGCGCATCTGGGTGCCGGGCTGCGCCACCGGCGAAGAAGTCTATTCCCTGGCCATCCTGCTGCGTGAACACATGGACAGCATGGCGGCCACGCCGCAGATCCAGCTGTTCGCCACCAACATCGACGACCGCGCGCTGGCCGTGGCCCGGGCCGCGCGCTATCCCGGCCAGTTGCTCGACAGCATGCCGCAGGAGCGGCGCGACCGCCATTTCGTCGCCGACGGCGACGGCTACGTGGTCAACAAACAGGTGCGCGAACTGTGTATCTTCTCGCCGCACAACGTGCTGCGCGACCCGCCGTTCTCGCGCATCGACCTGATTTCCTGCCGCAACCTGCTGATCTACTTCGGCGGCGAGATCCAGAAGCAGGTCATTCCCACCTTCCATTATTCGCTGCGGCCCGGCGGCTACCTGTTCCTGGGCATGTCCGAGAACGTCAGCCAGTTCAGCGAACTGTTCAGTCCGGTCGAGAAACGGCACCGCATCTTCCAGCGCCGCGCCGACATCGCCCCGCCGCCCCGGCCCGCGCTGCCGCTGGCATCCCTGCAGTCCCGCGGCCAGCCCAGCGCGGGCCCTCCGCGCCCGCAACCGGGCGCCGCCGCGCTGCGCCAGGCGGTCGATGCCCAGGTGCTGGCGCAGCATGCGCCCGCCCACGTGCTGGTCAATCGGGACGGCGACATCGTCTATTACTCGGGCCGCACCGGCAAATACCTGGAGGCGGCCGCCGGCGCGCCCACACGCCAGATCCTGACGCTGGCGCGCAAGGGCCTGCGGCTGGATCTGCGCACCCTGCTGCACGCCGCGGTCGAGAACGGCATGCCGGCGGTGCGCCGCGACGTCGCGGTGGAGGACGACGAGGGCCGCGTGCAGCGCGTGTCGCTGACCGTCGAGCCGCTGGCCGCCCGCCACGACACGGAACCGCTGTACCTGGTGCTGTTCACCGACCAGGGGCCGGTCCTGACGCGCGAAGAAGCCCAGGTCCATGCGCATGCGTTGCGGCAAGGCGCCGCCCAGCACATGGAAACCGAGCTGCGCGACACGCGCGAGCGCCTGCAATCGATGATCGAGGAATATGAAACCGCCCTGGAAGAGCTGAAATCCTCGAACGAGGAACTGCTGTCCGTCAACGAGGAACTGCAATCGACCAACGAGGAACTGGAAGCCTCCAAGGAAGAACTGGTATCGCTCAATGAAGAGCTGCATACGGTCAATGGCGAATTGCATGGCAAGGTCGACGAGCTGGACCGCAGCAACAGCGACCTGCACAACCTGTTCGAAAGCACCGCCATCGCCACGCTGTTCCTGGACCACGATCTGATCATCCGCAGCTTCACCCCCGCGGTCGGCGACGTGTTCAACATCCTGCCCAGCGACTGCGGCCGGCCGATCACCGATCTGGCCAGCCGTTTCGACCTGCCCTCGTTCGCCAGTGACATCCAGCACGTCTACGACCGCTATCAGCCGATCGAACGGCGCATCGCCGGAACGCTGGACGGCAAGCACTATCTGTTGCGGCTGGTGCCCTACCGCGGCAGCGACAGCCGGGTGGACGGCGTGGTCGTGACCTTCATCGACATCACCCAGATCACCCGCGTCGAACGGCGCCATCGCATCCTGATCTCCGAATTGCAGCACCGCACCCGCAACCTGCTGGCGCTGGTCAAGAACGTGGCCCGGCGCACGCTGGGCGAAGGTGAACCCTTCAAGCGCTTCGACACCCGGCTCGCCGCCCTGGATCGCGTTCAGGGCCTGCTGGGAGAAACCGGCGGCGAGCGCATCGAATTCCACGACATGATGCGCCGCGAACTGGAGGCCGTCGGCAACGGCCACCAGATTTCGCTTGCCGGTCCGCCCGTGCCGCTACGCGCGGACCGGATCCAGACGCTGGCGCTGGCCATCCATGAACTGGCCACCAACGCGGTCAAGTATGGCGCCCTGAACTACGACACCGGGCGCCTGGACATCCAATGGCGCCTGGCCCGCCAGGACAACCGGGAAGTGCTGGTGCTCGACTGGGTCGAAACCGGCCTGCCGGTGGCGCCCGACGCCAGCCGCCGCGGTTATGGCCGCGAGTTGATCGAGCACGCGCTGGGGTTCACCCTGGCCGCCAAGACCACGCTGGCATTCCGGCAGGACGGCATTGCCTGCCACATCGAAGTGCCCCTGGAAAACGACACTGGCGCGGCCGAGCCGCCAGGTCCGGCCTGAAGCGGCAGCGCCCGCCGAAATCCCTCAGCCCGGACAGCCCGATCGCCTTGCCGACCCGCCGCGACCGGCCCGCCTCCGCTGGTTACCCCTTCGCCAGCTGCGCCGCCAGGGCCAGCGCCTGCGCCAGGAACGGCGAGGCGTCGTCCTTGCGATAGCTGGCAATCACCGGCGACACGAAGGCCTCGGCGTCGATGCGCACGTGGGCCACGTCGCGCCGCTGCAGGCGCTGCACCGAGGCCGGCACCACCGTCACCCCCAGGCCGGCCGCCACCAGGCCGATCGCGGTCTGCAGCTCGTTGGCCTCCTGCGCCACCTGCGGCGCATGGCCGGCGGCGCGGAACAGGTCCAGCACATGGTCGGCGAAGTTGGGCCGCGGCCGCGCCGGATACAGCAGGAACGGCTCCTGCGCCAGCCGGTCGACCGAGACGCTGGCGCAACCGGCCAGCGGGTGGTGCAACGGCACGGCCGCCATCAACGGCTCGGTCATCAGGATGCGGCGCTCGATCGCCGGATCGTCCAGCAGGATGCGGCCGATGCCCAGGTCGATGCGGCCGGCCTTGAGCGCCTCCAGCTGCGGCAAGGTGGTCATCTCGGCCAGGCCGACTTCCACCTGCGCGTCGGCGCCGCGCAATTGCCGGATCAGCTCGGGTACGAAGCCGTACAGCGTCGACGGCACGAAGCCGATGCCGAACCAGCGCCGCCGGGCCTGGCCCAGCCGGCGCGTGCCCTCCAGCACTTCGTCCAGCCGCGCGGTCAGCAGCCGCGACTGTTCCAGCAGGAAGCGCCCGGCTTCCGTCAGGCGCAACGCGCGGGTGGTGCGTTCGAACAGCGCCACGCCCAGCTCCTCTTCCATCTGGCGGATCTGGCGGCTGAGCGGCGGCTGCGCCATGTGCAGCGCTTCGGCGGCGCGGGTGAAGCTGCCCTCGCGCGCCACCGCCTGGAAATACCGCAGGTGCCTGAGTTCCATGGTTTATACAAACCTTAAAGGTATAAATGGAGACCCATATAGTCTTGGACTTGGCGGTCTGACGCAAGCGATACTGCGCTTCACCTGAAGAACCTGCTTTGGAAAGTATGAATCCGGTAACGATAAACTCGGTCGAGGCGATCCTGGTGGATCTGCCGACCATCCGCGCCCACCAGCTCGCCATGGCCGTGATGCAGCGCCAGACGCTGGTGATCGTGCGCCTGCGCTGCAGCGACGGCATCGAGGGCATCGGCGAGGCCACCACCATCGGCGGCCTGTCGTACGGCGAGGAAAGCCCGGAAGGCATCAAGCTGGCCATCGACACCTACCTGGCGCCGGCGCTGGCCGGCCTGGACGCGGCCAACCTCCACGCCGCCATGCGGCGCCTGGAAACCGTGGCGCGCGGCAACCGCTTCGCCAAGTCGGCGCTGGAAAGCGCGCTGCTCGATGCCCAGGGCAAGCGCCTGGGCGTGTCGGTCTCGACCCTGCTGGGCGGCGCCGTGCGCGCCAGCCTGCCGGTGCTGTGGACCCTGGCCAGCGGCGACACCGCGCGCGACATCGAGGAAGCCGAATCGCTGCTCGCCAGCCGCCGCCACAACACCTTCAAGCTCAAGGTCGGCCGCCGCGCCGTGGCCGACGACGTGGCCCACGTGTCGCGCATCAAGCAGGCGCTGGGCGACCGCGCCCGCGTCACGGTGGACGTGAACCAGGCCTGGAACGAGGCCGACGCGGCCGGCGCCATCGCGCGCCTGGAAGCGGCCGGCGTCGACCTGATCGAACAACCGATCCCGCGCGCCAACCTCGCCGGCATGGCGCGGCTGGCGGCGCGCTTCGTGGTGCCCATCATGGCCGACGAAGCCGTCAACGGTCCCGAGGACGCGCTGGCCATCGCGCGCCTGGGCGCGGCCGACGTGCTGGCGCTGAAGATCGCCAAGTCGGGCGGCATCCACGAAATGCTGCGCACCGCCGCGGTCGGCGACGCCGCCGGCATGTCGCTGTACGGCGGCACCATGCTGGAAGGCTCGGTCGGCTCGATCGCCTCGGCGCACGGCTTCGCCTGCCTGCCGCGGCTGTCGTGGGGCACCGAACTGTTCGGCCCGCTGCTGCTCAAGGACGACATCGTCGCCAACCCGCCGCGCTACGCCGATTTCGAGATGGAGATCCCCACCGGCCCGGGCCTGGGCCTGGAACTGGACGAAGACAAACTGGCTTTCTACCGCAGGGACCGCTGACGCGCCCTGCCCCACGGTTGTTCCCGCGCGCCGGCCACGCATCGGCGCGCGGAAAAATAATTCAAGCACACGGAGACACGACATGGCATTGCGCTACGCATTCAAACACCTCGCCCGGGCCTGCATGGGCCTGGCCCTGCTCGGCGCCGCCAGCGGCGCGATGGCCGACGGCTACCCCGACCGGCCGGTCAAGTGGATCGTGCCGTTCCCGCCGGGCGGCGCCATGGACAGCATCGCCCGCACCCTGGGCGAGTCGATGGGCAAGCAACTGAACACCTCGTTCATCGTCGAGAACCGCGCCGGCGCCGGCGGCAACATCGGCGCGGCCAGCGTGGCGCGTTCCAAGCCGGACGGCTATACCATCCTGATCGTGGCCAACGGCATGGCCGTGAACCCGGCGCTGTACGCCGACCTGAACTACGACCCGATCAAGGACTTCGCGCCGATCTCGCTGCTGGCGGTGGTGCCGAACGTGCTGGTCACCAACCCCGCGCGCAACGATGTGAAGAGCGTGGACGAAGTGATCGCCAAGGCCAAGGCGCAGCCCAACCACTACACCTACGCCTCGGCCGGCGTCGGCACCTCGATCCACCTGGCGGGCGAGCTGTTCGTCTCCATGGCCAAGATCGACATGCTGCACGTGCCCTACAAGGGCAGCGGCCCGGCCATCGCCGACCTGCTGGGCGGCCAGGTGGACTACATGTTCGACAGCGTGACGTCGGCCAAGCCGCACATCGAGGCCGGCAAGCTGCGCGCATTGGCGGTGACCACCGCGAAGCGCTCGGCCGCGCTGCCCAACGTGCCCACCGTGGCCGAAAGCGGCCTGCCCGGCTACGAGCTGATGCCGTGGTTCGCCGCCTTCGCGCCGGCCGGCACGCCGCCCGAGGTCGTGGCCAAGCTCAACGCCGCCATGCGCCAGGCCCTGAACGAGCCCAAGGTCAAGGCGACGCTGGACTCGATCGGCGCCGAATCCATCGGCGGCACGCCCGACGAACTGCGCGACTACCTGGCCAAGGAAACCGCGCAGTGGAAGGTCCTGGTGAAGGAACGCAATATCAAGATCAACTGAGTTACGCCGACGCAGCGGTCGTATCCAGCAGGTGATCGACGATCGCCAGGATCTGCTCGGCGGCTTCGGCGATGTGGCGTTCCAGCGCCGCCTCGGCCTCGCCGGCGCGGCCCTGGCGACAGAACGCGATCAGGGCGCTGTGCTCGTCGTGGGCCTGCTGGCGGATCGGCGCGTTGACGATCTGGAAGCGGAAATAGCGTTCGGATTTTTCATGCAGCGCGCGCACCATGGCCAGCGCCGCCGGGCGCTGCGCGGCGCGGTACAGCAACTCGTGCAGCTGCCAGTTGAGCCGGCCCCACTGCTGCGGCTCGGCGCTGTCCATCAGCGCCACGATGCGCGCCGCCTCGTCCAGGTCCTCGGGCGCGTGCTGCGAGACCGCCAGGCGCAGCAGCCAGGGCTCCAGCCGCAGGCGGATATCGAAGAACTCCTGCACTTCGGCGCGCGACAGCATCGAGACGTACGCGCCGCGGTGCGCGATCATGTCCACCAGCCCTTCGGCGCTGAGCTGCCGGATCGCCTCGCGCACCGGCAGCCGGCTCACCCCCAGTTCCTCGGCCAGCAGTTCCTGGCGCAAGGCGGAACCGGGCGGAATCGCGCCGGACAGGATGCGGTCGCGCAAGGCGTCGACCACCAGGTCGACGGCGGTCTTGCGGATCAGCCGGCCGGCGGATCCGGCGGCGGAACGAGGCTGGGGAGCGCTGGCGGAAGAGGAATTCTGGGACACGTCACATCCGGTGGCGTTGCCGTCCGGCGGATGCCGGGGGGCGACGGAATCGCGGAAACCGTGCGCCACGCCCAGGAAAACCCCGAGAGACAGCCGGCATCCGCAGCCCGTTTAATGTGAGTATATTGGATCCATGATCCAGTTGATATCAGCGCCCTGACCCGGGCGATGGTTCGAGGCCGCGCGCCTCGTTTTTCTGGCCTTTTTATTTTGGATCCAATATCCAATCAATAGCCCGACAGTACAAACCGGGCGGATCACGCAACAGGAGCGGCAGCATGAGCATTCAATGGCAAGGCGTATTTCCCGCGGTCACCACCAAACTGAAGCCCGATTTCTCGCTCGACCCGGATGCCATCCGCCAGGGCCTGGAGCGCCTGATCGCCAACGGCGTGGGCGGCGTGGTGATGATGGGCATGGTGGGCGAGAACGCCCAGCTCGCCCCCGAAGAAAAACAGGCGGTGCTGCGCCTCGCGGTCGAGACCGTGCGCGGCCGCGTGCCGGTGGTGTCGGGCGTGGCCGAGACCGGCACCGCGCGCGCCGCCGCCTTCGCGCGCCAGGCGGCGGAGATCGGCGTCGACGGGCTGATGGTGTTTCCCGGCCTGACGTACAAGTCGGACGAGCGCGAAACGGTGGCGTTCTATCGCAGCGTGGCGCAGGCCAGCCCCCCTGCCGATCCTGCTGTACAACAACCCGCGCGGCTACGGCGTCGACCTGACGCCCGACCTGGTGGCGCAACTGCTGGAAGAACCGACCATCGTCGCGATCAAGGAGGAGTCCTACGACACCACCCGCGTAACCGACCTGATCACGCGCTTCGGCGACCGCCTGGCGGTGGTCTGCGGCGTCGACGACCTGGTGCTGGAAAGCGCCGCGCTGGGCGTCACCGCCTGGGTCTCGGGCATGGCCAACGCCGTGCCCAAGGCCTCGGTGGACCTGCTGCGGCTGGCGGCCGAGGGCGATTTCGTCCGGGCTCGCAAGCTGTATGCCGCGCTGACGCCGCTGTTCCATCTGGACACCGTGGTCAAGCTGGTGCAGCACATCAAGCTGGCCGAACACCTGATCACCGGCAGCGCCGAAACCGTCAAGCCGCCGCGCCTGGACCTGGCCGGCGCCGAACGCGAACGCACCCTCGCCATCACCCGCCAGACACTGGCGGATCTTTCAGCCCTGGGCTACTGATACCGGAGCCACCATGACCCGCACCCGCCTGCCCGCGCTGGCCTTCAGCGCCCTCTCCTTCCTGGCCTGCGTCGCGGCCGCCCCCGCCGCGATGGCGGCCGACTACCCCAGCCGCTCGATGGAGCTGGTGGTCGCCTACCAGCCCGGCGGCGGCAGCGACAACACCGCCCGCGCCATCGCCGAGGCGGTCCGGCCGCCCCTGCTGGCGCAACCGACCGTGGTCATCAACAAGCCCGGCGCCAGCGGCTCGATCGGCTGGTCGTACGTGGCCAACGCCCAGCCCGACGGCTACAAGCTGGTGCTGATGACGCCGGAAATGCTGGTGGTGCCGCTGATGGGCATCGGCAAGACCACCGTCAAGGACTTCCAGCCCATCGCCCGCTTCACCGACGATCCGTCGTCGGTCACGGTGCGCGCCGACGCGCCGTGGAAGACGGTGGAGGAATTCCTCGACTACGCCCGGAAGAATCCGGAACGGGTGGCGGTGTCCAACGCCGGCATCGGCACCGTGCCGCACATGGCGGCCGCGGCGCTGGGCGAGCAGACCGGCGTGAAGTTCGTGCACGTGCCTTATCAGGGATCGGCCCCGGCCATCATGGGCCTGTTGTCCGGCGACGTGCAGGCCACCACGGTGGCCTATGCCGAGTTGCAGCAGCACGTGGACACCGGCAAGCTGCGCACCCTGGCCGTGATGGCGCCGAAGCGGCTCGACACCCTGCCGGACGTGCCGACCATGAAGGAACGCGGCGCTGACCTGCAGTTCAGCGTCTGGCGCGGCATCGGCCTGCCGAAGTCGGCCCCGGCCGACGCCATCGAAAAATGGCGCGCCGCCGCGCGCCAGGTGGCGCAGTCGCAGGACTTCCAGGCGCTGATGCGCAAGCAGAACCTGACGCCGTCATACGCCGACCAACCGCAATTCGCGGCCGACGTGGCGCGGCAGGAACAGGCCTTCAATGCGTTGGTGCCGAAGCTGAACCTGAAACCCTGACGCGGCGAATCCGGGCGCGGAAAACAAAAGCCCCGGCTCCAGGCCGGGGTGGGAATCAGGTCTTACATGATGGGGCGTAGGCTTGCGCCCATTGGCAGCCATCACTCCACCGTCGCCCCCGACTTCTTCACCACCTCCGCCCAGCGCGGAATCTCCGTGGCCATGAGGGCGCGCAGTTCGTCGGGGGTGCTGCCGACCAGTTCCATGCCCATGGTCTTGCCGAGCTTTTCCTGCACGTCGGGTTCCTTCAGGATCAGCGCGATCTCGGCGGCGAGCTTGTCGAGGATGGGCTTGGGCGTGCCCTTGGGCGCATACACCGCCTGCCACGAGGCCATCTGGAAGCCGGGCACCCCGGCCTCCTGCATGGTGGGCACGTCGGGGGCCAGCGAGATGCGGTCCTTGGTGGTGACGGCCAGCAGCTTGAGCTTGCCGGTCTGCAGCAGCGGCAAGGCGGCGGTCATCTGGTCGAACATGAACGTCACCGCGCCCGAGGACACGTCGACCATGGCGGGCGGCGTGCCCTTGTACGGCACGTGCGTCAGCGGCACGCCGATCATGCTGGCGAACAGTTCGCCGGCCAGGTGGGTGGAGGTGCCGGCGCCGGAAGACGCGAAGGTGCGCTTGGACGGATCCTTCTTGAGCAGCGCGATCAGGTCGGCCACCGAGTTCACGCCCAGGTTCGGATCGACCAGCAGCACGTTCGGCAGATAGGCGATCAGCGAGACCGGCTCGAAGTCCTTGACCGGGTCGTACTTCAGGTTCTTGTACAGGCTGGCGTTGATGGCGTGGGTGCTGATGGTGCCGCCGAACAGCGTGTAGCCGTCGGGCGCGGCCTTGGCCACGTAGGTGGCGCCGATGCCGCCGGCCGCGCCAGGCTTGTTCTCGACGATGACGTTCTGGTGCAGCCTGTCGCCCAGCTTCTGCGCCAGCACGCGGCCGACCACATCGGTGGAGCCGCCCACGGTGAACGGCACCACGTAGGAAATCGGCTTCTGCGCCGGCCATTCGGCGGCCGTGGCCGGCAGCGCCCACGCGCCCAGCAGCGGTCCTGCCAGCAGCGCGGCCAGCGCGCTGCGACGTTGCTTGTTCATGCTTGTCTCCTGCCCTCTGTGTTTTATAGGCATGGGTCGCCGGCCGGTCGGCCGGCGCCAAGGCTCAACGGCCCTGTTCTTTGCGCCAGGCGGCGAATTTGTCCTTGGTGCCCGGATCGGTGGGCGGATACAGGCCCAGGATCGACGCGCCGGCCTGCACCTGGCTGGTGACGAAGTCCTCGAACGCGGTCATCTCCACCGCTTCGTCCGCGATCTCGTCGGCCAGGTGCGCGGGGATCACCACCACGCCCTCGCGGTCGCCCACCACGATGTCGCCGGGGAACACGGCCACGTCGCCGCAGCCGATGGGCGCGTTGATGTCCAGCGCCTGGTGCAGCGTCAGGTTGGTCGGCGCGGACGGACGGTTGTGGTACGCGGGATAGCCGAGCTCGGCGATCTCGGGCGAGTCGCGAAAACCGCCGTCGGTGACCACGCCGGCCACGCCGCGCTTCATCAGGCGGGTCACCAGGATCGAACCGGCCGAGGCGGCGCGCGGGTCCTTGCGGCTGTCCATCACCAGCACCGCGCCGGGCGGGCAGGTCTCGACCGCGGCGCGCTGCGGGTGGGCGCGGTCCTCGAACACCTTGATGGTGTTCAGGTCCTCGCGCGCCGGGATGTAGCGCAGCGTGAAGGCCGGGCCGACCATGTTGGGCAGCGTCGCGTTCAGCGGCCGCACGTCCTGGATGAACTGGTTGCGCAGGCCGCGCTTGAACAAGGCGGTGCACAGCGTGGCGGTGCTGATGCCGGCCAGCTTGGCGCGGGTGGCGGGATTCATGTCTGACACGGAAAACTCCAGGGAAAGCGATTCAGGGGATGGCGGGTTCAGAAGATTTCCGGTTCCGGCACGGGCGCGCCGAAGCTGGTCTCGAGGAAGTCGAAGTCGCAGCCCTCGTCGGCCTGCAGGATGTGTTGCGAGTACATCCAGCCGTAGCCGCGCTCGTAGCGCCTGGGCGGCGGCGTCCAGGCGGCGCGGCGCGCGGCCAGTTCCTCGTCGCTGACGTTCAGGTGGATGCTGCGGGCCGGCACGTCGACGGTGATCAGGTCGCCGGTCTTGACCAGCGCCAGCGGGCCGCCGATGTAGGCTTCGGGCGCGGCGTGCAGGATGCAGGCGCCGTAGCTGGTGCCGCTCATGCGGGCGTCGGACAGGCGCAGCATGTCGCGCACGCCCTGCTTGACCAGCTTGGTGGGGATCGGCAGCATGCCCCATTCCGGCATGCCGGGGCCGCCCTGCGGGCCGGCGTTGCGCAGGATCATGATGTGGTCGGCGGTGACGTCCAGGTTCTCGTCGTCGACCGCGGCCTTCATGCTGGGATAGTCGTCGAACACCAGCGCCGGGCCGGTGTGTTGCAGGTATTGCGGCGCGCAGGCGCTGGGCTTGATGACGCAGCCGTCCGGCGCGATGTTGCCGCGCAGGACCGCCAGCGCGCCCTCATCGTAGATGGCGGTGTCGAGCTTGCGGATGACGTCGTCGTTGTAGACCTCGGCGCCGGCGATGTTCTCGCCCAGCGTCTTGCCGGTGACGGTCATGGCCGACAGGTCCAGGTGCCCTTCCAGGCGCGACATCAGCGCCGGCAGGCCGCCGGCGTAGAAGAAGTCTTCCATCAGGTACTTGTCGCCGCTGGGCCGGATGTTGGCGATGACCGGCACTTTGCGGCTGGCGGCGTCGAAGTCGTCCAGGCCCACCGGATGGCCGGCGCGGCGCGACATGGCCACCAGGTGGATGATGGCGTTGGTCGAGCAGCCCATGGCCATGGCCACGTTGATGGCGTTGTGGAACGAGGCCGGGCTCAGGATGCGCTGCGGCGTCAGGTCATCCCAGACCATCTCGACCACGCGGCGGCCGCATTCGGCCGACATGCGCATGTGGTTGACGTCGGCCGCCGGGATCGACGAGGCGCCCGGCAGGGTCATGCCGATGGCCTCGGCGATGGCGGTCATGGTGCTGGCCGTGCCCATGGTCATGCAGGTGCCGTAGCTGCGGGCGATGCCGCCTTCGACCTCGGTCCATTGTTCCTGCGTGATCTTGCCGGCGCGGCGCTCGTCCCACAGCTTCCAGGCGTCGGAGCCGGAACCGAGGATCTTGCCCTTCCAGTTGCCGCGCAGCATCGGGCCGGCGGGCACGTAGACACAGGGCAGCCCGGCGCTGATGGCGCCCATCAGCAGGCCCGGCGTGGTCTTGTCGCAGCCGCCCAGCAGCACCGCGCCGTCCACCGGGTGGCTGCGCAGCAGTTCCTCGGCCTCCATCGCCAGCATGTTCCGGTACAGCATGGTGGTGGGCTTGACGAACGATTCGGACACCGAGATCGCCGGCAGTTCCACCGGAAAGCCGCCAGCCTGGAACACGCCGCGCTTGACGTCCTCGACGCGCTGCTTGAAGTGGCTGTGACAGGGGTTCAGGTCGGACCAGGTGTTGATGATGGCGATGATCGGGCGGCCGACCCAGTCGTCGGGGCCGTAGCCCATCTGCATCATGCGGGAACGATGACCGAAGGAACGCAGGTCGTCCTTGGCCATCCAGGCGGCGCTGCGCAGGCTTTCGTAGGTGCGTTTCATAGGGGAAGCGGGGTCCAGGAAGGCGGTGGAATGAAACTGACGAAATCATTGACCGGACCATTTAAACACTAATACATTAGTGCGTCAGCTAGGTGAAAACCCGCTACACTCCGCTTCCACCACCGACCGTTCCGACCCTTTACCGAACTTCGCTCCGATGCCCAGCCACAAGCTCAGACTGGATCGCTCGCGGCACGCCGCGCCGCAGGTTTTCGAACATCTGCGCGAACAGATCATGTCCCTCGAACTGGCGCCCGGCGCGCCGCTGTCGCGCGTGACGCTGGCCGAGGCCTACGGCCTGAGCCAGACGCCGATCCGCGACGCGCTCATGAAACTGGCCGAGGAAGCCCTGGTCGAGATCTATCCGCAGCACACCACGGTGGTCAGCCGCATCGACATCGCCGCGGCGCGCCAGGCGCACTTCCTGCGACGGTCGATCGAGCTGGAAATCGTGCACGTGCTGGCGCAGCAACCCGATCCCCTGCTGGTCCAGCGGCTGCAGGCCAGCATCGACCGCCAGCGCGTCTGCCACGCCGCCGGCCAGTACCAGGAATTCATGGCGGCCGACCAGGCCTTCCACCGCGACATGCACGCGGCCGCGGGCGTCACGGCGCTGTGGGACATGGAACAGCGCTACAGCGGCCACGTCGACCGCCTGCGCCGCCTGCACCTGCCGGAAGCCGGCAAGGCCGAACGCATCATGGACGACCACCAGCGGGTGCTGGACGCCATCGCGGCGGGCGATGCGCCGCGCGCGCAGCAGGCGTTGCGCGAGCACCTGTCGGGCACGCTCAGCCAGGTGGCCGAGATCTGCAAGCGCTATCCGGACTACGTGCAGGCCGACTGAGGCCGACGGCCGCCGCGCGTATCGTCAGCGTCATGCCTCACTCCAGCGCATAGCGCACGATGATGGTCTTGCCGCCGCGATCGACGTGCACCAGCACGCCCTCGCCCGCCGCGTCCAGGCCGAGCAGGCCGCGCTCCTGGTCGGGCGAGAGCTGGAACGGCCGCCAGGTCCTGCCCTGGTCGCGCGTGTGGAAGTAGGTGCGGGTGTAATCCTTGAACGAGAACAGGTGGTCGGCATAGGTCTGCACCACCCAGCCGTTGCGGCCGAACCAGGCCTGCCCGATCCAGGTGCGCTGGCCGCGCACGGCCGGCATGGCGGCAAGCTCATGCCAGTTGCTGTCGGCCGGATCGAGCCGATAGATGCGGTTGTCGTCGGTGGCGTATTCAGGCTGCCCCACCCGCGGCTGCGAGCGCGGATCCTGCGGCGGCACCGGCGGCACGTCGTGGGTGATGCGGAACGCGGGCGAAGCGCCGTCCTGGAACCGCACCTCGAAACGCCGGGTCTCGATGCGGCGCGCCACGCCGACCGTGACGCGGTCGCGCCAGCTCCAGCCGACGGCGCGGTCGGCGGCCAGCGGATAGAGCGACCAGCCGTACACCAGCTGATCGGTGGCGGCTCGGCCCGGGCCCAGGTGTTCCAGGAACGCCCGGCCATAGCTGTCGGCGTCGGGCCAGACCTGCTCGCGCAAGGACAGCGCCGACCAGTGGCGCGCGCCGTCCTCGCTGACCAGCAGGCGTTCGTCGCCGGCGCCATTGCTGCCGTCGGTCAGCGCCATGGCCCGCTCATCGGTCAGGAACACGGTGAACCGCCGTGGCGCGCCCAGCTGCAAGTCAGGCGCGTAGCGCCAATTGGCGCCCTGGTCGTCGGAACGCCAGACGTCCCACCCGCTGGAAGCGTCGCCGTCATGGCCGCGGCGCTGGCTGCCGCCCACCAGGTAGATGGTCTGCCCCTGCGGCCCGCCGAGGAGCGTGACGCCGGTGTCGCCGCCGATCGAGCCGAGCAGCGCGTAGCGGCCATTGTCACGGCCGCCATAGACCAGGTTGCGCACATCACGCGCCGAGGCGGCCGCCTGCAGCATGCCCTGCGTCGGATCGGCCGACGCGGCCTCGGCGCGCGCGGCCCCGTCCGCCTGGCAGCAGTCCGCCGCGGACGGCAGCAGCGCGTCCAGCACCGGCGCCTTGGCCAGGCCGGCGATATCCTTGTCGCCCGCGATCAGCTGCCCGACCAGGAACTGATGCTCGCCATAGCGGTACAGCCGCGTACGCGAGTAGCCGGCCAGCGGCGGGCCATCGAGCTCGCCGATGACTTCGCTGCGCGCCAGCGGCTCGCCTTCCGGCATGAGCTGGTAGAACCCGTAAGCCAGCACCCCGGTCACGGCGATGGCCGCCGCGCCGGCGAGCACCCTGATATTCATCGTCGTCGCCTCTCCTCCGACCCCGGCCGGCGCCCCGTGGCACGGCGTCGGCATCGCTTGTCGAACGGACGAGACTATACCCCCGCGCCGCGCTTGCCGCCGGGTTCCGGCCGTCATGATTTCTTTCTCTATACTGGGGTGACTCCACACCGATGTCCCACAGGGAAGGCCCCATGACAGCAAGGCAAGCGCAACTCACCCTCGTCCTGGCGGTATTGGGGGGGGCCTGCCTGGGCCCAGGCGGGCAGCGCGGAGCCGGCCACGCCGGCCGATACCTGCGCGGTGGTGACGGTCCGCCAAGGCGATCCGGTCCCGCCCGACGCCTGCGCCGTCAGCATCGCGCCGGCCACGCCGGATACCGGCGGCATCGTCTTCGGCGGCGCGCCGGCCTGGCAGCCGCTGGCGCCGCAGTCGATGCCCGGGGTGTTCTACGACCGCGACTCGATCGTGCAGCTGACCGAGCGGCCGCTGGTGATGCTGGCGACGGTGGCGTGGTTCTATGCGCAGCCGCGGGTCTCCGAGGCCAATGGCCAGCCCTACGGCTCGGTGACGCAGCCCGTGACCATCAATTGCAGCAACAACACCTACACCATCACCGAAACCCAGCACTACGCCGGCCCCAACGCCACCGGGGAACTGGTGGAATCGCTGCCGGTGGCCGGCATTTCCAACGCGCCGGTGGCGCGCGACCCGGTGCAGCGGCAGCTGCGCGGCGTGATCTGCCCGGCCGGCAAGTCCTCGCGCAAATAGCGGCGGCGCCGGCCTACCCGCGCCAGTAGCGGTACAGGCCCCGGGCGGCGGCATCCAGCAGGAAGCCCAGCGCGCCGATCAGCAGCACCATGGCCATCAGCTCGGAATAGGCCAGGCGGTCGCGGGTGTCGAGGATGAAATAGCCCATGCCGGCCGAGACGCCCAGCATCTCGCACGGCACCAGCACGATCCAGAGAATGCCGATCGCCAGCCGCACGCCCGTCAGGATGTGGCCCAGCACGCCCGGCAGGATCACGTGGCGCAGGGTCTCCCAGCGGGTCGCGGCCACGCTTTGCGCCAGCAGCAGCCAGCGCGCGTCCAGCTGCTGCACGCCGGCGGCCGTGTTCAGCACGATCGGCCAGACGGCAGCGAAGGCCAGCAGGAAATAAACCGGGTCGTCGCCCACCCCGAACACCATCACCGCGATGGGCATCCACGACAGCGGCGAGATCATGCGCAGGAACTGCATCGCGGGCGACAGCGCCGCCTCCAGCCGCCGGTAGCTGCCGATGGCCAGGCCCAGCGGCACGCCGATCGCCAGCGCCAGCCCCAGGCCCACCGCCACGCGGCGCAGGCTCACCAGCACGTGCAGCGGCAGGTCCGAGCCGGTCAGCAGGGCCC
>NZ_CYTY01000009.1:92487-93779 GCF_001298995.1 Achromobacter sp. 2789STDY5608615 | reverse complement strand
GTAGGCGTCGGGAAAGCCGAAGCGCCGCAGGCCGCCCGCGGCCTCGATGGCGCGCTTGACGTAACGGTCGTCGACCAGCTCGGCGGCGGCGCGCGCCGGGTCCAGGTTGGCCAGGAAGCCGCGGTCGGCCTCGATCAGCGTGTCGCGCAGGCGCCGCACCAGTTCCTCGGTGTAGCTGGGGAACGGATACGGCTGGAAGTCGATGCGGCGCTCGTCCCAGCCGGCGTGGCGGATCGCGCCGCTGGCCAGGTATTGCTCGCGGTCCGAGGCCGGCGGCGCCAGCACCTTGCTCAAGGCCGGCAGGCCATGCGGGGTGTAGCGGTTGATGCCTTCCTTGGACAGCAGCCTGGCGGTCTCCTCGCGGTTGTCGCGGATCCACAGCTGCGCCTGGACGATGGCGTCGACCACCTTCTGCGACCACTCGGGCCGCTGCTGCAGGTCGCGCTCGTGCATGAACACCACGCAGCAGGCGTGGTTGCGCCAGATGTCGCCGGTAAAGCGCAGCACCTTGCCCACGCCCAGCGTCTCGGCCACGGCGTTGAAGGGCTCGGCCACGATGTAGCCGGCGATGCGGTTCTGCGCCAGGGCCGGCGGCATGTCGGCCGGCGCCATCACCACCAGGTTGACCTCGTTAGCGGCCGGCGCGCCCTCCTTGCGCGACACCGGCGCCAGGCCGTTCTCGCGCAGCAGGTACTGCAGCATCACGTTGTGGATGGAATACCAGAACGGGATCGCCACGGTCTTGCCGCCCAGTTCCTTGACGCTGTTGATGGCCGGCGCCACCGTCAGGCCGGAACCGCCGACGTGGTTCCAGGCCACCACCTTGGCCGGCACCTGGCTGCCGAAGCGCGCCCATACCGTCATCGGCGACAGCAGGTGCACCACATTGACCTGGCCGGAAATGAAGGCCTCGATCACCTGGGCCCAGCTGCGCAGCAGCGTCGGCTTCTCGGCCTTGACGCCGGCCTTGTCGAACAGGCCATTGTTGTGCGCCACCAGCAGCGGCGCCGCGTCGGTGATCGGCAGGTAGCCGATGCGCACCGGCGCGTCGGGCTCGCTCTGCGCCCGCGCGTTGAAGGCCGACAGCAGCGGCGCGGCGCCGCCCACCGTCAGCAGGGCCGAGAGTTTCAACCAGTCGCGACGCGACATGTGTTCAAGGCACATCGATAGACTCCTTGGCGGCTTGGCCGCGTGCGACCCGCAGCGCATCGCGCAGGCGGGTCAGGATTTCCAGGCGCAATGCGCCCATTTCCGGCAACAGGTCGGCGCGCGGCTGCGGCAGGTCCACCGGC
>NZ_CYTY01000009.1:34438-92167 GCF_001298995.1 Achromobacter sp. 2789STDY5608615 | reverse complement strand
CGCCGGACAGCTGCGCCGGCCGCAGGTGGCGCGCGTGCGACAGGCCGACCTCGTCGATGGCCTGGTCGATCCGCAGCCGGCGTTCGGCGGCGCTCAACCTCGGCTGGTGGGTGAAATCCAGGCCGAAGGCCACATTGCGTTCCAGCGACAGCCAGGGCAGCAGGCCGGAATCCTGGAACGCCACCGCCACGCGCGGATGCACGCCGGCCAACGGTTCGCCCTCCATCAGCAGCGTGCCGGCGCTGGCCGGCTGCAAGCCCGCCAGCACCCGCAGCAGGCTCGACTTGCCGGCGCCGCTGGCGCCCAGCACCGCCACCACCTCGCCCCGGTCCAGCACCAGGTCGACGTCCTGGAATACGTCGGCCGGCGCCTGCGCATAGCGCAGCGCCAGGCCGTGCGCCTGCAACACCGGACGCGGCCGCGCGCTCATGCGGCGCCCTCGGCCGCCAGGCGCGCCTGGCGCTTGGCCAGCTCGGTCTTGAGCTGCACCAGGCTGGGGGTGACGATGGGCAGGAAGGCCGCCTCGCGCCAGCGCCGCGCAAAGCCGTCGCCGGCCGGCTTCAGGTAGGCCGCGCCGCCGCTGGCCTGCAATTCGAGCTGCACCGCCTGGCTGGCGATCTCGGCCAGCGCGATGCGGCTTTCGAACAGCAGCCAGGGTTCGGCCACGAAGCGCTCGCTGCGCACGCCGTCGACCAGGCGCGCGGTCACCTCGTCGAGCTGCCGCGCCAGCGCCTGCAACGGTTCGCCGAGGATGCCGCGCGACGCCTGGCCCTGCCCGGTTTCGGTGGCGGCGCGCAAGGCGCGCCGCGCCAGGCCGATGGACAGGCCGCATTGCAGCCCGGCAAAGGCCGGCCGCGCCTGCGGCAGGTACTGGCGCGCATCGGGATGGATCAACCATTGCGGATCGATGCGCACGCCGCGCACGTCCAGCGCCGCGGTGTTGCTGGACTGCAGCGCCAGCAGCTCCAGGTCGGCGCTGCGCGTCAGGCCCTCGATATCGTGCGGCAGGGCCACCACGGCCGGCGTGCCGTCGGGGGCCGAGACGGCCGCGGCCACCAGGAAGCCCTGTTTGCGCAGGTTGGTGACCCACGGCATGCGGCCGTCCAGCACCCAGTGCGCGCCCTCCTGGCGCGCGCCGATCTGCAGCGACTCGATGCCGCTGAGAAATTTCATGGTGTTCGACAGCGCGGTGGCGCCAGCCACCTCGCCCGCCAGCAAGGGCGCCAGCCAGGCCTGCGACAAGGCCGCATTGGGGCTGCGCAGCAGGTATTCGATGAAGACGCGCTGGCCCCAGGCCACGAAGGCCGCGGCCACGGAATGCTCGGCCACCCGCGACACCGCCTCGATGGCGTCGCCGATGTCGGTGCCCGGCGCGCCGCCCTGCGCGGCCGGCACCCCCAGGCGGAATACGCCCGCCGCGGCCAATTGCGGCAGGACCTCGGCGGCGTCGTGGCTGCCATCATCCAGCGCGCCGGCGTGGGTATCGAGCCAGGCGGTCAGTCCGGGCGACAGTCGCGGATCCGGCTGCCGCGCCGTCATTGCGCGCCGCTCCAGGCGTAGGCGCCGAGCTGTTCGTTCAGCGGCGTCTGCGCCAGGTTATTGCCGAAATTGCAGATAGTCGCCAGCCCCACGCCAACGATCACTTCCAGCGCGTTGCCGTCGCTGTAGCCGGCCTCGCGCAGCGCCTGCAGCTCGGCGTCGCTGACGCGGCCACGGGTGCGGATCACGGCTTCGGTGAAGGCGGCCAGCGCCTGCAGGCGGGCATCGGGCAGCGTGCCCTGGGCGCGCAGCGCGTCCACCACCTCGGGCGACAGCTTGGCCTTGTTGCGCGCCAGCGCGGTATGGCCGGCGACGCAGAAAGTGCAGCCGTGGCGGGCGCCGGCCACCAGTTGCACCACCTCGCGCTCCTGCAGCGTCAGCCCGGCGCGGGCATTGATCTGCGACAGCGTCTGGTAGGCCTCCAGCGCGACCGGCGCATTGGCCAGCACGCCCAGCAGGTTGGACAGATAGCCGGCGCCTTGTTCGGCGGCGGTCAGCGCGGCGCGGGTGGATTCGGGAGCGCTCTGCGCGGTGTGGACAGGCAAACGGGCCATGACGGTCTCCAGAAGACGATCAACGAAAACTCGATTGTGCGGGCGCCCCGCCCCGCGCGACAATGCACGGGGATCGCAAGCTGATGCTCGATCTTATCGACTTTCAGCTATGCGCTTATAACCAGGCGCCCTGCGTATCATCGCGCCAAACTGATCCGGTCGCGCCGCCATACCAGCGCGGCCCGATCCCTTGCCAAACTGCCTTCGCCATGCCGCCCTCGCCCGCCCCGAACGCCGATCAAGCCGCCGTCGACGCCCTGTTGCTGTCGAGCCTGGAGGTGCAATCCAGCTTGTATCACCTGGGGCAGTATTGCGGCAATTGGTCGGCCAGCACCAGCGGCCGCGCCCGCGCCAGTTTCCACCTGATCCTGCACGGCCGCTGCCGGGTCGAGCTGGGGCCGGGCCAGGCGCCGCTGACCCTGGCGGCCGGCGACGGCGTATTCTTCCTGCGCGACCTGCCGCACACGCTGACGCCGCTGGATGCGCCCGCCGCGCCGGTATGCCGCGACATGCGCCCGCTGCTGCCGCGCCAGGCCGACGGCACCGGGCTGGCCTGCGGTTTCTTCCAGTTCCGCCCGGGCCTGGCAGACCTGGTGGCCGAGACGCTGCCGGACGTGCTGGTGCTGCGCGCCGACGACGCCCGCTACGCCAGCGCGCGCGGCGTGTTCGACCTGATCCTGGGTGAGACCGCGCGCGATGGCGGCGCGTCCGAGGTGGTGCTGGAGCGGCTCACCGACATGCTGATCTTTTTCATGCTGCGCCACCTGGCGATCCATGACCGCCAGGCCCACGGCCTGTTCGTGCTGGCGCGCGATCCGGCCATGGCCGGCTTGCTGCAGGCGATCCTGGCGCGGCCGGCGGATCCCTGGAGCATGGACGACATGGCGCGCCACGTGCACATGTCCAAGGCCACCTTCCATCGCCGCTTCACGCTGCAAAGCGGCACCACGCCGGCGCAATTGCTGCAACTGCTGCGCATGCGCGTGGCGCGGCGCCTGCTGACGCAGGGCGCCGCCATCGCGGACGCCGCCGAACGGGTCGGCTATCGCTCGCAGGCGGCCTTCAGCCGGGTGTTCCAGCGCACCGAGGGCGTGGCGCCCTCGGCCTGGCGGCGCGGCGGCGCCTGAGCGGAGCGCGCCCAGGCAGGCCGCGCCTCAGGACAGGCCCAGCAACAACTCCGCCAGCAACTGCGGATGGGTGATGTGGGCTTCGTGCGGGGCGGCGATGTCGACCCAGTTCCAGCCCGGCTGCGACTTCACCAGCTGGCGCGACTGCTCCAGCACCGGCAGCTCGGGCTGGGTGCAATGGATGTAGGTGCGCGGCCGGCCGTTGCCGATGGGATGCTTGAGCGTCAGCGGCGTGGTGTAGCTGGCCAGCGGGTGCGGCGTCAGGCGGCGCTTGACCCAGGCCTCGTCGGCGCTGCCCGGCTTGAAGCCCCAGGCCGCGGGCAACGGCTCGGGGATCGGCACGGCCAGGCCGTTGGTGGCCTTGGAGGCGGCCGCGATGCGCGCGTCGGCGTCGGCCTTGGGGTACACCGAGAACGCATCCTGGCCGTTCTGCAGCACGATGGAATCGAAGTACACCAGGTGCGCCAGCCGCTCCGGAATGCGGTCGGCCACGCCCGAGATCGGAATGCCGCCGAAGCTGTGGCCCACCAGGATCACGTCGTTCAGCTCTTCGCTCTGGATCACCTGGACCAGGTCCTCGACGAAGGTGTCGATGGTGATGCCCTTGTGCAGCAGGTGGGCGCGGTCGCCCATGCCGGTGAAGCTGGGCGCGTAGACGCGATGGCCGGCGGCCTGCAGCCGGTCGGCCACCGGCCGCCAGCACCAGCCGCCATGCCAGGAGCCGTGCGCCAGCACGTAGGTCTTGGCGCGGCCGGCGGCCGGCTTGGCCGCGATGGCCGGGGCCGCCGCCAGGGCGGGCAGCCCGGCGGCCAGTTGCAACAGGGTCCTGCGGGAAATCATGCTCATGCCATTCACACCTGCGCCAGGGCCTGGTCCAGGTCGGCCAGCAGATCGTCGATGTGCTCGATGCCGATCGACAGGCGCACGGTTTCCTCGCGCACACCCGCCTTCTGCAGTTCTTCCGGATTGAGCTGGCGGTGGGTGGTGGACGCCGGGTGCGTGGCCAGCGACTTGGCGTCGCCGATGTTGACCAGGCGCGTGAACAGCTGCAGCGCGTCCTGGAAGCGCGCGCCGGCTTCGCGGCCGCCCTTCACGCCGAACGTGAACAGGCCAGGCGCCTTGCCGCCCAGGTACTTGCGCACCAGCGCGTGGTCCGGGTGATCCGGCAGGCCGGCGTAGTTGACCCACTCGACCTTGGGATGCTCGCGCAGGTAGCTGGCCACCTTGACCGCGTTCTCGACGATGCGGTCCACGCGCAGCGCCAGCGTCTCGATGCCCTGCAGGATCTGGAACGAATTGAACGGCGAGATCGCGGCGCCGGTGTTGCGCAGCGGCACCACGCGGGCGCGGCCGATGTAGGCGGCCGGACCGAAGGCTTCGGTATAGACCACGCCGTGGTAACTGACATCGGGTTCGTTCAGGCGCTTGAAGCGGGCCTTGTGCTCGGCCCAGGGAAACTTGCCCGAGTCGATGATGGCGCCGCCCAGGCTGGTGCCGTGGCCGCCCAGGTACTTGGTCAGCGACTGCACCACGATGTCGGCGCCGTGCTCGATCGGACGCAGCAGGTACGGCGACGGCACGGTGTTGTCGACGATCAGCGGCAGGCCGTGGCGGTGGGCCAGCTCGGCCAGCGCGGCGATGTCGGTGATGTTGCCCAGCGGGTTGCCGACCGATTTGGCGAAGATGGCCTTGGTGCGCTCGTCGATCTGCGCCTCGAAGGCCGCCAGGTCGCTGGGGTTGGCGAAGCGCGTGGTGATGCCGTACTGCGGCAGCGTGTGGGCGAACAGGTTGTAGGTGCCGCCGTACAGCGTGCTGGACGAGACGATGTTGTCGCCCGCCTCGGCGATGGTCAGGATCGCGTAGGTCACCGCGGCCTGGCCCGAGGCCAGCGCCAGCGCGGCGATGCCGCCTTCCAGGGCCGCGACGCGCTGTTCCAGCACGTCGGTGGTGGGGTTCATGATGCGGGTGTAGATGTTGCCCGCCACCTTCAGGTCGAACAGGTCGGCGCCGTGCTGGGTGTCGTCAAAGGCATAGGCCACGGTCTGGTAGATCGGCACGGCCACCGCGCGCGTGGTCGGGTCCGGCTTGTAGCCGCCGTGCACGGCGATGGTTTCCAGCCGCCAATCGGGCTTCTTCGCTTCAGTCATGTAGTGCTCCTCAAATGCGTTATCGGCAATGGAATCAAGCGGCGAACCCGCGCGCGGCGCGCAGGATGCGATCGATGTCCCCATGATTGTTATAGGCGCCGACGGACAGGCGCAGGTAACCATACTCCACAATGCTGGCCACCACGCCCTCGCGGGCCAGGTGCGCCAGCGCCGCGGCCGGATCGGCCACGCGCAATGCGGTGGTGGTGCTGCGCAGCGCCGCGTCGGCCGGCGATACTACCTGCAGGCCCTGGGCGCGTAAACCGTCGCTCAGGGCCGTGGACAGTTCCAGTACCCACGGCTCGATGCGCTCGGGCCGCGCCCATTCGATCAGGTCCAGCGCCGCGGCCCAGCCGGCGATGCCGGGATAGTTCAGGTTGCCGGTCTCCAGGCGGCGGGCGTCGCCCGCGTCGGACACGCCCACCTGCCATTGCAGGCCGGTCTTGTCGAGCGTGGTCACTTCCGAAGGGCCGACGTACAGCGGGTCGAGCGCGTCGAGCAGGCGCGGCGACACGTGCAGCAGGCCCACGCCCAGCGGCCCCAGGAAGCCCTTGTGGGCGCCGCTGGCGAACGCGTCCACGCCCCAGGCGTCGACCTCGGCGCGCAACAGGCCCGCGCCCTGGATGCCGTCGACCACCAGCCAGATGCCGCGCTCGGCGCAGCGCCGGCCCAGTTCGGCGATGTCGGTGCGCAGGCCGCTGCCGTATTGCACCCACGAGACCGCGATCAGGCGCGTGCGCGCATCGACGTGCCGCCACAGGTCGTCGACCGTATAGCGGTGCGCGCGCGACGGCGGCACCCGCACCTGCACGCCGCGGCGGCGCAGGTTGAGCCAGGGCAAGGCGTTGGTGGGATGTTCCTGGTCGTCGACCACCAGGTTGTCGCCTTCCTGCCAGGACAGGCCCTGCGCCACGGTGTTCAGGCCCTCGGTGGTGTTCTTGGTGAAGGCCAGCCGGCGCGCGTCGCCGCCGATCAGCCGCGCCAGCCGCGTGCGCAGCGCGCCGGCATCGCGCAGCCATTGCGGCTTGTCGCTGCGGGCATGGGTGATGCCGTCGAAGAAGGCGGCCACGCCCTCGGCCACCTTGGGCGCCAGCGGGCTGGTGTAGGCGATGTTGGCGTAGGCCTTGTCGCGAGTGATGGGAAACCATTCCCGGAATTCGTCCTGCCAGCTCATGCGAAACCTTCTTCAATCATGCAACTTGGTATGGACGGATTCTAGGTATATGACGGCAATTTGGATAAGGCTAAGTTCTCATAACCATATGACGATACAGTCGCTCGCGACGGCGATGCGCAGCCCTAGAATTCATGCCTTTCTTGCATACTTCGAATACGGGAACGGCATGCGGTTGATCTCTCTACTCAAGACCGCCGGCGTGGCGGCGGCGCTGGCACATATGGCGTTGTCCACGGCGAGCGCATCCACGGCGGGCGCCACGGTCGACGCCATCAAGAAGCGCGGCGAACTGGTGTGCGGCGTGAGCCAGGGCTCGGCCGGCCTGTCTATCGCCGACAAGCAGGGCCGCTGGACCGGCCTGGACGCCGACCTGTGCCGCGCGCTGGCCGCGGCGGTGCTGGGCGATCCGGAGAAGACGCGCTTCGTGCCGCTCAGCTCGCAGCAGCGCTTCCCCGCGCTGCAGGGCGGCGAGATCGACGTGCTCAACCGCAACACCACCATCACCTCCAGCCGCGACGCGGGCCGGGGCATCGTCTCGGCCGGCATCGTGTTCTATGACGGCCAGGGCTTCCTGGTGCCGAAGAAGCTGGGCGTGAAAAGCGCCACCGAACTGGACGGCGCGCAGGTCTGCGTGCAGCCCGGCACCGTCAACGAACAGAACCTGGTCGACTACTTCAAGAAGCAGAAGCTCACCTACCGCCCGGTGGTGATCGAGAACCTGGTCGAGCTGGAGCAGGCCTTCTACGCCGGCCGCTGCGACGTCTACCTGTCGGATGCCTCGACGCTGGCCGCCAGCCGCGCCGCGCGCGCCGCCAATCCCGACGACTTCGTCATCCTGCCCGAGCGCATCAACAAATCGCCGCTCGGCCCCTTCGTGCGCCAGGACGATCCCAACTGGACCGCCATCGTGCGCTGGACCGTGAACGCGCTGGTGGCCGCCGAGGAACTGGGCATCACCTCCCGGAACGTCGACAGCCAGGCGCAGAGCACCGATGCGCAGGTGCGCCGCCTGCTGGGCCTGGATCCCGGCATCGGCAAGAGTTTCGGGCTGGACGAGGGCTGGGCCCGCAACGTCATCAAGGCCGTCGGCAACTACGGCGAAGTGTGGGACCGCAACCTGGGCGCGGCCACCCCGCTCAAGCTGGAGCGCGGCCTGAACGCGCAGTGGAACCGGGGCGGCCTGCTGTATTCGCCGCCGTTCCAGTAAGCCCGCGCGATCGCGTGGACGCATGACGCCGCCAGGCGGCCCCCCGGGCCCGCCCGTGGCGTTTTTTCCTTTCTCTTTTCCTCATTCGCCGGCGCCGGCCGGGACCGACATGATCGCGATTCATCCCACGCCATGGAGCGCCGCCTGGCGGCGCTGGCTGCCCCTCGCGGCCTGGACGCTGGGGCTGGCCGCCCTGGCCGCGTTGTTGCTGCTGCACATCGAGGCCACGCAGGCGGCGCGCGGCATCCGCGGCGGCTTCGGCTTCCTGTTCCAGCCGGCCGGCTTCCGCATTTCGGAAAGCCTGCTGCCGGTGACGCCCGACGATCCCTACTGGATGTCGATCGCCGCCGGCCTGGTCAACACCCTCACGGTGGCGCTGGTGGCGATTCCGGTGGCGACGCTGCTGGGCATCGGCCTGGGCCTGCTGCGGCTGTCTTCGCGTCCGCTGGCCGCGCGCACCGCCGCCCTGATCATCGCGCCGTTGCGCAACACCCCGGTGCTGCTGCAATTGTTCGTCTGGTATGGCCTCTTGCTGCGGCTGCCGGACGCGCGCCAGGCGTGGTCGCCATTGCCCTCGGTGCTGCTGTCGAACCGCGGCCTGGCGTTGCCGGCGCTGCACGGCTGGCTGCCCTACGCGCTGGCGGCGGCGGGCGCCCTGCTGCTCGGCTGGCGCCTGCGCCACCGCCTGGGCCGCGCCGCGCCCTGGGCCGCGCTGGCGGCGACGGCGCTGGCCTGGGCATGGTTGCCCGGCGTCACCGTCGACCTGCCCGTCAGGCGTGGCCTGGGCCTGCAGGGCGGCTGGCAGCCCAGCATCGAATTCGCCGCGCTGGTGATCGGCCTGGTGGTGTTCCATGCCGCCTACATCGCCGACATCGTGCGCGCCGCGGTGCGGGCGGTGCCGGTGGGCCTGGTGGAAGCCGGCCAGGCCATGGCGCTGACGCCCTGGGGCGTGCTGCGCCACGTCGTCGCGCCCTATGCCGCGCGCGTGGCCCTGCCCCCCCTATGCCAATCAGTGCCTGGCGCTGGTCAAGAACAGCACCCTGGCCATCGCCATCGGCTACCAGGAGCTGATGGCCGTCATCAATACCGCCATCACCCAGACCGGGCTGGCGCTGGAAGGCATCACGCTGGCCGTGGCCGTCTACCTGGGCCTGGCCCTGGCGCTGGGCGGTGCGCTGTCGGCCTGGAACGCGCGCCACGCCCGCCACGGCCCCGGCGACAGCCACGGCGCGCGCCTGGGCGAGCGGCCCGCGCTGCGCCTGCTGGACCGCGGCTCGCGCGGCATCGGCGGCTGGCTGGGCTCGGCGCTGATGGCGCTACTGCTCGCCGCCGCGGGCTGGGCGTTGTTCGATTGGGCGCTGCTGCGCGCCGTCTGGAGCGGCAGCCCCGCCACCTGCGCCGCCGCGGCGGGCGCCTGCTGGGCCGCGGTGGGCGAGAACCTGCCGCTGCTGCTGTTCGGCGCCATGGCGCAGGCCGACCGCGCCCAGGCGCTGGCGGCCTGCGCCGCCCTGCTGGCCGGCGTGGCGGTGGCGCTGGGCCTGGGCCGGCTCGCGCCGCGAGCGCGTCTGGCATGGGTCGCGCTGATGCTGGTCGTCACTGTGATCGCGCTGGCCGGTTGGCCCTGGGGCGGCGCGGCCATCGGTCCGCTGCGTTGGGGCGGCCTGCTGGTGACGCTGATCCTGGCGATCGCGGCGCTGCTGGCGGCGTTGCCGCTGGCCTTCGGCCTGGCGCTGCTGCGCCGTTCCGGCAGCCCCGGCGGATCGCTCGCGGCCGCCGCATTGATCGAGGCCGTGCGCGGCGTGCCGCTGGTGACGCAATTGCTGTTCGCATCCTTCGTGCTGCCGTTGCTGCTGGGCGGCGGCGTGTCCAAGTTCGGCATGGCGCTGGCGGCGCTGACGCTGCATACCGCCTGCCTGCTGGCGGAGGTGCTGCGCGGCGCGCTGCAGGCGATTCCGCCCGGCCAGATGATGGCGGCGCGCGCGCTCGGCATGCGCCCGGCCGTGGCCTACTGGACGGTGATCTGGCCGCAGGCGCGCCGCATCGCCGCGCCGGCGGCGCTGGGCGTGTTCGTGGGCGCGGTCAAGGACACCTCGCTGGTCAGCATCATCGGCGTATTCGACGTGCTGGGCGCGGCCAAGGCGGTGGTGGCGGGCACCGACTGGCGGCCGTACCACGTCGAGGTCTACCTGGCGGTGGCGCTGCTGTACTTCACGGCCAGCCTGGCGCTGTCGCGCGTGGCGCGGCGCATGGAAGGACCGGCGGCGGCCTGAGCCGCGCGGCGGGCTGGCGGCCTAGTGGCCGCGCGCGCCCAGCCGCTCCAGCCAGGCCGGACGCGGCGCGGCGTCCAGCCAGTTCTTCACGATCAGGCCCAGCTCGGTATCACCCGAGATGCGCAGCCGGCGCTGGAAGAACAGCGTGTCGGCGTCGGTCTCGGCGCGCATCAGCGCCAGCAGGTCGGCGACCTTGGCGCCCAGTTCCAGCTCGCAGGCCTGGCCGTTCCAGAGCGGCCGGAACGCGCCGCCGCGCACCATGAAACTGCTGCGCACGCCCAGGTCCTCGACGGTGATGGCGAAGCTGCGCCCGTCCAGTTCCGCCGGCGGACTGAGCCAGCCCAGGCGCCGGGCCAGCTCGAGCCCGGCCACGAAATGCAGCGACACCAGGGACGCCGGCAGGCGCCGGCCCACGCGCGCGACCAGCCCCGGCACGGTGAATCCGACGCGGCTCATGGCGCCTCCTGCCAGGCGATGCCCGATTGCCCGTGGAAGTAGCCGTTGCAGCGGCCGATGCCGGCGGGCGGCGCCACGGCTTGCTGGACACGGCCGCCGCGCACGGCGTCGAGCGCGGCGATGACCTCCAGCGTGCCGGACGATTGCGGGCTGACGCGCAACACGTCGGCGCCCATGTCCGCCAGATAGCCCGCCTGGTCGAGCAGGTCGAGACAGGCCGCCGACTGCACCTGGATGCCATTGATCGCGAGGAACTCGCGCGATTCGCGGGTGCGCATGTCCAGACCGTCTGGATGCTCGATGCAGCGAAAGCCGCAATCATCCTTCTTCAGGCGGAAATGGCGCGCCGTGAAGCAGCGCGCCGAGAACGCCAGGGCCATGCGGCCCCACACCATGATCTCGGCCTCCAGCCCCGCCGGCCGCTCGGCCAGCAGCCGCGCCAGCGTGTTGACGTGCATTTCCAGCGGCGCCACGAAGCGCGTCGCGCCGCGCGCGGCCAGCCATTCCAGCGTGCCGCCGTGGTAGGCGTTCATGTGCGGTCCGGCCACGAACGGCCGCCCGCCCAGGTGCCGTAGCGCGCCGGCCTCGCCGGCCTCCACCTGGAAGTCCTGCTGCTCGCACAGGCGCCGCAGGGCCGAGGCCTCGGCGCCGGTCTCGATCAGCGTGCGGCCGGACAGCACCACTTCCTTGCCCGTGGCCGCGAGGTCGCGCGCCAGGTCGAGCCAGTCGTCGGCGCGCAGCTCGTGGCGCCGGCTACAGACGGTTTCGCCGATATAGAGGATGTCGGCCGGACTGTCGGCCAGCGCCGCGTAGAACGCCAGCGTGTGCTGGCGCGGCCAGTAGTACAGCAGCGGTCCGACCGAGATGCGGAAAGCCTTGGGTTTCATTTCCATGGACGTTCAAATGCGCCTTGCGTGACTTGGGAACCCTCGGCATGGCGCGCCAGCGTGGCGTTCCATTCGGGACGGGGGGAATAGCGGTTGGGGTCGACGTGGGCGCTGTCGAGCGCGGCGCGCAGCGTGGACACCACCTGCGTCACGTAGGCCGGGCTGCGCTGGCGCCCTTCGATCTTGATCGCGGACACGCCCATCTCGGCCAGCCTGGGCAACAGGCCGATGGCGTTCAGGCTGGTGGGTTCCTCCAGCGCGTGGTCGGCGACGCCGTCGACCTCGAAGCGGCCCTTGCACAGCGTCGGATAGGCGGCCGCCTCGCCCGGTCCATAGCGGTCGATCAGGATGCCGTTCAGGCGCGCGTCCAGGCGGCCGTCTTCCTCGACCCAGCGCACCGCGCTGGCGGGCGAACAGACGCCCTTGTTGTTGGGCGAATCGCCGGTGGCGTACGACGACAGCAGGCAGCGGCCCTCGGCCATGACGCACAGGCTGCCGAAGCCGAACACCTCGACTTCCACGCTGACGTTGGCGCAGATGCGGGCGATCTCGGCCAGGGTCAGCACGCGCGGCAGCACCACCCGGCGGATGCCGAATTGCTCCTTCATCAGTTCGATGGCGTCGGTGTGGGTGGCCGAGCCCTGCACCGACAGGTGCAGGCGCAGGTCGGGATAGCGGTCGCGGGCATAGCCCAGCAGGCCGGCATCGGCCATGATGACCGCGTCGGCGCCGAGCGCGTGCGCGGCATCGACCGCCTCGCGCCATTCGTGGCCGCGGCCCGCCTGCACGAAGGTGTTGATGGCGAACAGCACCTGGCGGTTCTTGCTGTGCGCCAGCTCGACGCCGGCGCGGATGTCGCTTTCGGTGAAGTTGAGCCCGGCGAAGTTGCGGGCGTTGGTGGCGTTCTTCAGGCCCAGGTAGACGGTGTCGGCGCCTGCCTCGATCGCCGCCTTCAGCGCGGCCAGGCTGCCTGCCGGCGCCACGAGTTCTAGGGGAGAGGTTCGGGTTTGCATGCCGGCCAGTCTAGGGGCCGGCACGGCCGCGGGCCTTGTCGCAGATCAAACCGCGCGGCGGCGGCGCCGCGCACGCGCGATGTCAGACCGGATCGTCGCCGTGCAGGCCGTGCTCGACGGCGTAGACCGCCACCTGCACCCGGCTGGTCAGGTTGAGTTTCTTCAGCACGTTCTGCACGTGGATCTTGACCGTGCTTTCGCTGACGTCGAGCTCGCGCGCGATGACCTTGTTGCTGGCGCCGCGCGCCAGGCATTGCACGATCTGGCGCTCGCGCGCCGTGAGGCGATGGCGCTCGGCCTGCCCCGCCGGCGCCTGCGCGGCCAGGCTGGCCTGGCCGCGGAACTGCTCGACCAGCTTGGCCGTCATGCTCTCGGCGATCACCGGCTCGCCGCCGGCGGCGCGGCGGATGGCGGTGGTCAGCGCCTCGGCGTCG
Source organism: Achromobacter sp. 2789STDY5608615 (assembly GCF_001298995.1). Classification (NCBI taxonomy): domain Bacteria; kingdom Pseudomonadati; phylum Pseudomonadota; class Betaproteobacteria; order Burkholderiales; family Alcaligenaceae; genus Achromobacter; species Achromobacter sp. 2789STDY5608615. The sequence continues at coordinate 79,356 of NZ_CYTY01000009.1, read as the reverse complement.
ATGTTCTTGAGCAGATAGCCGCGGGCGCCGTCGCGCAGCGCCTGGCCAAGCTCGTCGGCTTCTTCCGACACGGTCAGGATGATGACGGCGCAGGACGGCAGGTCCTGGGTCAGCAGCTGCAGCGTCTCCAGGCCCGACAGGCCGGGCATGTTCAGGTCCAGCAGCACCACGTCGGGCTTGAGTTCCTTGGCGCGCTTGAGGCCCTCGACGCCGTCGCCGGCCTCGGCCACCACCTCGAAATCGGGCTGGCGCTGCAGCAGCAGCCGCATCCCCGAGCGGAACAGGGTGTGGTCGTCGACGAGCAGGATACGGATGGGCATGGTCTTGAAGGGCTCAGGCGGCCTGGCGTTCGGCGCCGGGCAGCGTCAGCGCGATGCGCGTGCCGCCGCCGGGTCGGGATTTCATTGTAATCGTGGCATGCATGCGGGCGGCGCGTTCGCGCATGATGTGCAGGCCCACGTGGGCCTCGCCGCGCTGCGACACCTCGGCCGGGTCGTAGCCCTGGCCGTTGTCGGCGATCAGCAGGTTGAAATCGCGGTCGTTGCGCACCACGATGTCGACCCGGTCGGCCTCGGAATGCTTGCGCACGTTGGACAGCGCTTCCTGCAGGATGAACAGCACCTGCAGCTGCTGCTCGGGCGCCAGCGGCGCGCCCACGCCCTGGCTGAAGGCCAGGTCGGTGCGCATGCCGGTCTGGCTGCGGAAGCGTTCGACGATGTCGCCAATGGAGCCCTTCAGGTCGCCCTGGCCCAGCTTGGCGCGGAAGTTCGTCAGCAGCTCGCGCACGTCCTTGTAGCTTTCGTCGACCCCGGTGCGCAGCAGCGGCAGGATCTCCTCGACTTCAGCCTGGTCGCCGCGCTTGACCGCCGCGTCCAGCAGCTGCAGCTGCAGGTTCAGGAAGTTCAGCCCCTGGGCCAGGCTGTCGTGCAGCCCCTGCGCCACCAGGCCGCGCTCCTGCACCACCGCCAGCTGGCGCGCCTGGGCGCTCAGGCGGCGGTTGTCCAGCGCCACGCCCAGGTGCCGCCCCAGGGTCTCCAGCAACTGCGAGTCGGACGGCGCCAGCCGCCGCTGGCTGCGGAAATGCAGCGAGTACGAGCCCAGCACCTCGTCGCGCGTGACGATGCGGAACACCGCCACGCTGGCGAAGCCGTCCTGCTGGCAGTTCAGGTCCAGCTGCGGCGGCGCCTGGCGGAAATCCTGGATCACGATGACGCCGGCCTGGCGCGTGGCCACGCCGCAATAGCAGTCGTCGACCCGCATGCAGTGCTCGGATTCGACCAGTTCGTCGGACAGCCCCAGCGACACCACCAGGTTGAGCTTTTCGTTGTCCGGGTCCAGCGCGCGGATGCTGCCGCCCTCGGCGTCGAACTGCAGCATGACGCGGCGCAGGAAGCCCTGGCACATGGCCTCGATGTCGTTGGGCTGGTTCAGGAACGCCGCCATGTCGTAGAGGGCGCCGATGTCGCGGTTCTGCGCCGCCAGCTGGGCGGTCTTTTCGCCCACGCGCTGCTCCAGGCCGGTGTACAGGCTCTGCAATTCGTCGGCCATGCGGTTGAAGCCGCGCGACAGCACGCCGAATTCGTCCTCGCTCTCGACCGGCAGGCGGGTGCTGAACTCGCGCGCCGCCATGCGCTGCAGGCCGTCGCGCAGGCGCAGCACGGGCGCGATGATCCACAAGTACAGCAGATAGATCATGGCCAGGGTGCCGGCGCTGGCGATGGCCGCCAGCACGCCCTGCGACAGCCGCAGCGAGGTCGTCTTGCCGGCGTTGTCCTGTTCGATCATGCGCACCAGCTCGTCGGCGCGGGCAACGAAATCGGGCAGCGTCTGCAGGTACTCTGCCGCGTCTTCGCGGGCGATGGCGCGCATTGCCGCCGGCCGCATGATGTCGCGCCAGTACTCGGCCACGCCGTGCCAATGCTGGCGGATGGTCGGGTCGTTGGGAATGAACAGCGGCCGCGCCGGATTGCCGCGCTCCAGGCGGGCAATGGTGTCGTCCATCAGCCGCACCTGTTCCTCGGTGCGCACCTGGCGCCCGGCCTGCGGCCGCATCAGCTCGACCGCGACGCGGTTGGCGCGCATGCGCAGGCTGCCGGTGTCGTTGATGGCCGCGCCCGCGCCTTCCAGCTGCCACGACAGCCACAGCGTCAGGCCGATCATGCCCAGCACCACGATCAGCGCGATCAGCGAACTGGCGACAATGCGCGTCGACAGCCGGTGCCGCGGCGACGGCAGGCCCTGGGCGTCGGGGGAATGGTCGAGCGTGGTCATGAAATGGGCTGGCGGATGGGCGGGGGCGGGACGGTCGCGAGGCGAGCATGGCGCCGCGCGGTCCACAGCCTCAAGTGTAGTTCAGCCCCGCCCCACCGTGCGCGCGATGAAATCCGCCACCGCCGCCGGATCGTTCAGCGGCAGGCAGGGCAAGCCGGTATCGAGCGCCGCGTCGGTCACGACGGCCAGGAAGCTGCCGTCCTCGGCGTGCAGCGGCGGCTTGCCCAGCGCCGGGCGGTAGACCTCGATGCGGGGGATGGCGGCCTGCTTGAAGCCCTCGACCAGCACCAGGTCGGCCGGCGCCAGGCGGGCCACCTGCTCGGCCAGCGGCGGCTCGGGCGCGCCGCGCAGCTCGTGCACGATGGCGTAGCGGAACGGCGACGCCACCATCACCTCCTGCGCCCCGGCCTGGCGAAAGCGCGCGCTGTCCTTGCCGGGCGGCTCCATCTCGAAGTCGTGGTGGCTGTGCTTGATGACGCTGACCTTCAGGCCGCGCGCGCCCAGCAGCGGCAGCATGGCCTCGATCAGGGTGGTCTTGCCGCTGCCTGAGCGGCCGGCGATGCCGAAAACGGGGGTCATGCTGGCTCCGTGAACAAGGGACAGACGATGGGCAGGAACGCGTCCGCCCGGGCCGAGTATGCCAGCAAAGCGCCCGCCACCAGGTCGAAGTACCAGCCATGCAGGGTCAGGTCGCCGGCCTGCAGGCGCCGCTGCACGCACGGCAGGGCTTCCAGGTTGCGCAGCGAGATCAGGATGGAGGCCTGCTCGCAGGCCTGCCGGTGTTCCGCCAGGGACGCCGCCGGCATCTGGCTCAGCACCTGCTGGCGGGCCGGCTCGGCGATATCCATCCAGCGGTTCAGGTAGTCGGGCTCGCCGTCGGCGCGCGCCGGCCGCTCCATCAGCGCGCGGATGCCGCCGCACTGGGCATGGCCCAGCACGATGATGCGGCTGACCTTGAGTTGCTCGACCGCGAACTGGATCGCCGCCAGCACGCCGTGGTGGCCCTGGTCGCGGTCGGGCGGCGGCACCAGGTTGGCGACGTTGCGCACGGTGAAGATGTCGCCCGGGTCGCAGCCCAGCAGCATGGCCGGATCGACCCGCGAATCGCAGCAGCCCACCAGCAGCGTGCTGGGGTGCTGGCCGTCGCGCAGGTTGCGGTACAGCGACGGCGCCTCTTCGTAGTATTGGTGCTGGAAGCGCTGGAAGCCGTCCACCAGCCGTTCTAGATCGCGCATGGTTCAGCCTCCGGTCTGCGACATGAAGCGCACGATGCGCTCGGGCCGGGTGGTGAACTCGTGGCACTCCGGCTTGGCGGCGATGCCGGCGCGGATCGCCCGTTCCAGTTCGGCGTCGCTGGCGCCGTCGCGCAGCAGCCGGCCCAGCGGCACCTGGTCTTCCTGGCCCAGGCACAGGTACAGGGTGCCGTCCACCCCCAGCCGCACGCGGTTGCAGGCGGCGCAGAAGTGGCGCGACATGGGGGTGATGACGCCCAGCACCGGCGCGCCGCTGCCGGCGCTCCAGTAACGGGCCGGGCCCGCGCCCTGCCCCGCCAGCGCCGGCACCAGGCCGGCGTCGGCCGCCAGCCGCGCGCCCAGCGCGCCCAGGTCGGCATGGGCATAGCGGCGGCCGCAATCGCCCACCGGCATCGGTTCGATCAGGCGCAGAATGAAGCCCTGCGCCACGGCGTAGTCCAGCAGCCGGCGCACGTCGGCCTCGGGCGTGGCGGCGTGCACCACGCTGTTGAGCTTGATCGGCGCGAAACCGGCGTCGCGCGCGGCGCGCAGGCCGGCCAGCACCGCGTCGAGGCAATCGCGGCCGGTGATGCGGCCGAACTCGGCCGCGTCCAGCGTGTCCAGGCTGATGTTGAGACGGTCCACACCGGCCGCGCGCAACGCGGCGGCATGGCGCGCCAGCTGGGTGCCGTTGGTCGACAGCGACAGGTCGTCCACCCCCGGCAGCGCGGCAATCGCCGCCGCCAGGTCGGCCACGCCGCGGCGCAGCAGCGGTTCGCCGCCCGTCAGCCGCACGCGGCGCACGCCCAGACCGGCGAACAGGCCCGCCAGTCGCCCCATCTCGTCGTGGCGCAGCCAGTTGGACGGTTCCTCGAAGCCCTTGAAGCCCTTGGGCATGCAATAGCCGCAGCGCAGGTCGCAGCGGTCGGTGACCGACACCCGCAGATAGTCGATGCGGCGGCCGAAGCCGTCGATCAGCCCCCGCGGCGCGGCCGGCGCCAGGGTGGCGACCGAGGCCGCCGGGGCCACCGCCAGGGCGGGCGCGGGAGTCATGACGGGCTCCCGAACACCCGGTCGTCCTCGGCGCCGCCCAGGTCGATGCCGCGCACGTCGGCGCGATCCACCAGCAGCCTGGCGTACTGGCGCCAGGCGGTGTCGCGGCTGGCGGCGGCCAGGGCAGAGGCGATCGATTCGTGCACCTGCTCGAACGGCAGCAGGCGTCCTTCGATGCGCCGCGTCACCCGCACGATGTGCAGCCCGTGACGGGTTTCCAGCACCTGCGGAAGCAGGCCGCCGGCCGGCAAGGCGAACACGGCCTTCTCGAATTCCGGCACGGTGTCGCCGCGCCCCAGCTGCCCCAGGTTGCCGCCCACCGTCGCGGACGGGCAGTTCGACTGCCGCCGCGCGACCTCGGCGAAACCGGACGGATCGGCCAGCAGGTCGGCCAGCACCGCGCCGGCGTGGGCCCGCAGCATGTCCAGATTCACCCCGGGGGTGACCTGGAACAGGATGTGATCGGCCTCGATCAGCTCGCCCACGATGAAGCGCTGCGGATTGGCCTGGTAATAGCGCCGGCAGGCCGCCTCGTCGGCCTCGGGCGCCGGCGCGTGGCGTTCCAGCAGGACGCCGATGGCGTCGTCTTCCGAGGCGAGGTCCAACCCCTGCCGCGCGGCCTCATCCAGCAGCACCCGGCGCAGCACCAGCGCCGTGGTGGCGGCGCGCATCGGGTTGGGCGCGTCCGCGTGCAGCGGCAGTTCTTGCTCCATGTCGGCGTCGGTCAGTTCGACGCCATTGATCGTCACAGGCATGTCGGCCTCCTCGGATCAGCGCGGACGCACCAGTTGCCAGGCGCGGCCCAGGTAGCCGACCGAGGCGAAGCCGCTCCAGACGTGCACCAGGCGCGTGAACGGGAAGATCACGAACAGCGTCAGGCCCATGAACAGGTGCGCCTTGAACAGCGGCGGCACCTCGGCCACGAAGTCGGCGGCGCCACTGCGGAAGGTGACGATGTGCTGCGCCCAGTTCATCAGGCGCACCATCATCTCACCGTCCATGTGGCCGGCCGACAGCGCGATGGTCGACAGGCCCAGCAGCAGCGTCACCAGAATCCACGCCAGCAACAGCTTGTCGCCGGGCCGGGTGGCCTTGCGGATGCGCGGGTCGCTCAGGCGGCGGTGGATCAGGATCAGGAGGCCGATCAGGCACAGCCCGCCCATGACGCCGCCGGCCACCATGGCCACCGTCTGCTTGAGCGTGTGCGACACGCCCAGCGTGTCCCACACCACCACCGGGGTCAACAGGCCCGCCAGGTGGCCGAAGAACAGCCCCAGGATGCCGACGTGGAACAGGATGTTGCCCAGCCGCAGCTGGCCGCGATGCAGCAATTGCGAGCTGTCGGTCTTCCAGGTGTACTGCTCGCGCTCGAAGCGCGCCAGGCTGCCCAGCAGGAACACCGTCAGGGCGATGTAGGGATAGATGCCGAAGAAGAACTGGTTCAGGGAATTCATGATGCGTGTCCTGGAAATTAGCGGGTGACCGGCGCCCGGGGATAGAAGCGCACGGCCTGCGCGCCGTCGCCCGAGAACGGGCGCAGCAGCGGTTCGACGCCGTCGGCGCCGGTGCCGAAGGTCTCCATGGCTTCGTCCATGTCGCGCACCGGCGGCGCGGTCTGCTCGCGCGGCGTGACCCGCGACAGGCCGCGCAGCACGACGAAGACGCTGGCGTACGGGCTCTCGTTGCGCGCCAGGCGCGCGCCGATGGCGGCCAGCACGTGGATGGCGTCGTCCAGCAGGTCCTGCGCCACGGCCGGGTCGATCACGCCCAGGAACTCCAGGAACAGCGGCACGTGGTCCGGCAGTTCCGACACCACCGGTTCGAAGCCGTGCTGGCGGTAGGTCTCCAGCAGGTCGACCATGGCCTGGCCACGGTCGCGGCTTTCGCCGTGCACGTGCTCGAACAGGTGCAGCGAATGGGCGCGGTTGCGGTCGAAGGTGGCGACGTAGGTCTCCTGCAGCGCGATCAGGTCCTGGCTGGCCAGGTGGCCGATCAGCGGTTGCAGGGTTTCCTCGGCTTCCGGATAGGCGGCCAGCGCGCCCTCGACCTCGGTCAGGGCGTCCAGCAGTTCCTGTTCGGGGTAGCAGAGCAGCGCGGAAAGCAGGCGATAAAGGCTCATGGTGTTCTCCCGTCTCAGGCCGCGGCCTTCTTGCGCGACTTCGGCATGTCGATGAAGATCTCGCTGCCCTGCGGCTTGCGGCCGAACAGCGTGCCTTCCGAGACGCCGCCCGAGCAGCCGTTGCCGAAGGTGAAGCCGCAGCTGCCCTTCTCGTTGAAGCTGTCCTCGACGATCTCCTTGTGGCTGCTGGGCACCACGAAGCGGTCCTCGTAGTCGGCAATCGCCATGATGCGGTACATGTCCTGCACGGTCGCTTCCGACAGGCCGACCTGATCCAGCAAGGCCGTATCGCGCTCGCCGTGCACGGTCTCGGCGCGCTTGTAGGCGCGCATCGCCAGCATCCGTTCGAGCGCCTGCAACACGGGGGCTTCCTTGCCCGCCGTCAGCAGGTTGGCCAGATAGCGCACCGGGATGCGCAGGCTGGCCACGTCCGGGATCATGGCGCTGGCGCCGAGCGTGCGCTGCGGCATCTTGCCGGCCTCGGCCGCGGTCTGGATCGGCGACAGCGGCGGGATGTACCAGACCATCGGCAGCGTGCGGTATTCCGGATGCAGCGGGAAGGCGACGCGCCATTGCACCGCCATCTTGTAGACCGGCGACTGGCGCGCGGCTTCCAGCCAGGATTCCGGGATGCCCTGCTCGCGCGCGGCGGCGATCACCTCGGGCGAATGCGGGTCCAGGAACAGGTCCAGCTGCGACTCGTACAGGTCCTGCTCGTTGCCGACGGCGGCGGCGCGCTCGATCTGGTCGGCGTCGTACAGCATCACGCCCAGGTAGCGGATGCGGCCGACGCAGGTCTCCGAGCACACGGTCGGCTGGCCGGCCTCGATGCGCGGATAGCAGAAGGTGCACTTCTCGGCCTTGCCGCTGTGCCAGTTGTAATAGATCTTCTTGTACGGGCAGCCCGAGATGCACATGCGCCAGCCGCGGCACTTGTCCTGGTCGACCAGCACGATGCCGTCGTCCTCGCGCTTGTAGATCGAGCCCGACGGGCAGCTGGCGACACAGGCCGGGTTCAGGCAGTGTTCGCACAGGCGCGGCAGGTACATCATGAAGGTGTTCTCGAAGGTCGAGTACATCTCCTTCTGCACGCCCTCGAACAAGGCGTCGCGGCTGCGCGCGGCGAATTCGCCGCCCAGGTCGTCCTCCCAGTTCGGGCCCCAGACGATCTTGTCCATCTTCTTGCCGGTCAGCACCGACACCGGGCGCGCGGTGGGCGGCGTCTGCGACAGCGGCGCGTTCTTCAGGTGCTCGTAGTCGAAGGTGAACGGCTCGTAGTAGTCGTCGATCTGCGGCAGGTTCGGGTTGGCGAACAGGTTGGCCAGGATGCGCAGCTTGCCGCCCTGGCGCGGTTCCAGCTTGCCCGCCGCCGTGCGGCGCCAGCCGCCCTTCCACTTCTCCTGGTTCTCCCATTCCTTGGGATAGCCGATGCCGGGCTTGGTCTCGACGTTGTTGAACCAGGCGTACTCGACGCCGTCGCGGCTGGTCCAGACGTTCTTGCAGGTGACCGAGCAAGTGTGGCAGCCGATGCACTTGTCCAGATTCAGCACCATGCCGATTTGGGCGCGTATCCTCATGATTGCTTCTCTTCCTGTTGCGTTTGGGCGGCGGGATCCTCGACCAGCGGGCCTTCCAGCCAGTCCACCTTCTTCATCTTGCGCAGCACCACGAATTCGTCGCGGTTGGCGCCCACGGTGCCGTAATAGTTGAAGCCGTAGGCCTGCTGCGCGTAGCCGCCGATCATGTGGGTCGGCTTGAGCACGGTGCGCGTCACCGAGTTGTGGATGCCGCCGCGCTTGCCGCTGGTCTCCGCGCCCGGCACGTTCACGATCTTTTCCTGGGCGTGGTACATCAGGCACATGCCGACCGGCACGCGCTGGCTCACCACCACCCGCGCGGTCAGCGTGCCGTTGACGTTGAACACCTCGACCCAGTCGTTGTCGACCAGCCCGGCCTGCTTGGCCTCGGCCTCGGAGATCCACACGTGGGGACCGCCGCGGCTCAAGGTCAGCATGCGCAGGTTGTCGGAATAGGTGCTGTGGATGCCCCACTTCTGGTGCGGCGTCAGCCAGTTCAGCACCAGTTCCTTCTCGCCATTGGGATAGCGGCCCAGCATCGGCGCCACGGTCTTGGTGTCGATCGCCGGCTTGTAGACGCACGAGCCCTCGCCGAAGTCCAGCATCCAGCGGTGGTCCTGGTAGAACTGCTGGCGGCCGGTCAGGGTGCGCCACGGGATCAGCTCGTGCACGTTGGTGTAGCCGGCGTTGTAGCTGACCTCTTCGCTTTCCAGGCCCGACCAGGTCGGCGCCGAGATGATCTTGCGCGGTTGCGCCTGGATGTCGCGGAAGCGGATCTTGTCGTGCTCGCGGCCCACCGCCAGGTGGGTGTGGTCGCGGCCGGTGATCTTGCCCAGCGCTTCCCAGGCCTTGACCGACACGTGGCCATTGGTCTCGGGCGCGAAGGTCAGGATCATTTCGGCGGCGTCGATGGCGCTGTCCAGCCGCGGCCGGCCCTGGCTCACGCCGGCTTCGGCCACGCGCTCGTTGATGCCGGCCAGCTCGCCCACTTCATGCTCGGTGTTCCAGTTGATGCCCTTGCCGCCGTTGCCCAGCTTGTCCAGCAGCGGACCGACCGAGGTGAACTTGCGGTAGATGTCGTTGTAGTCGCGCTCGACCACGGTCATGTTGGGCGCGGTCTTGCCCGGCACCAGGTCGCATTCGCCCAGCTTCCAGTCCTTGGGTTCGAAGGCCTGCCCCAGTTCCCCCGGGGTGTCATGCATCAGCGGCGTCAGCACCAGGTCGCGGCGCTTGCCCAGGTAGGGGCCGCCGATCTCGCTGAACTTCTTGGCCAGCAGCTTGTAGATCTCCCAGTCGGTCTTGCTTTCCCAGAGCGGCTGCACGGCTTCGCTCAGCGGGTGGATGAAGGGGTGCATGTCGGACGTGTTGAGGTCGTCCTTCTCGTACCAGGTGGCCGTCGGCAGCACGATGTCGCCGTACAGGCAGGTGGTGCTCATGCGGAAGTCCAGCACCGTCAGCAGGTCGAGCTTGCCCTCGGCCGCGTCTTCCTGGTAGGTGACCTCGACCGGCTTGATGGCGTCGGCCTCGTCGCCGAACACGGCGTTCTGCGTGCCCAGCAGGTACTTCAGGAAATACTCGTGGCCCTTGCCGCTGGAGCCCAGGATGTTGGAGCGCCACACGAACATGTTGCGCGGGAAGTTGGCGGGATCGTCCGGGTCTTCGCAGGACATGCGCAGTTCGCCGGACTTGAGTTGTTCGACGGCGTGGGCCACCGGGTCCTTGCCGGCGGCTTCGGCCTGCGCGGTCAGGTCCAGCGGATTGGTGCGCAGCTGCGGCGCCGACGGCAGCCAGCCCATGCGCTCGGCGCGGGCGTTCAGGTCGATCATGCTGAGGTCGCCATAGCGGCCGCGGTCGGCGGTCGGCCCCAGCACTTCCTGCACGTTCAGCTTTTCATGGCGCCACTGGCTGGTATGGGCGTAGAAGAACGAGGTGCCGTTCATCTGGCGCGGCGGGCGCACCCAGTCGGACGCGAACGCCAGCGGCGCCCAGCCGAACTGCGGGCGCAGCTTTTCCTGGCCCACATAGTGGGCCCAGCCGCCGCCGCTCTTGCCGACGCAGCCGCACATCATCAGCATGTTGATGATGCCGCGGTAGATCATGTCCATGTGGTACCAGTGGTTCAGGCCGGCGCCGACGATGACCATCGACTTGCCCTCGGTATCGTGGGCGTTCTGGGCGAACTCGCGCGCCACCTGGATCACCTGCGCGCGCGGCACGCCGGTGTGCTTTTCCTGCCAGGCCGGGGTGTAGGGCACGTCGTCGTCATAGGACGTGGCCACGTTGCCGCCGCCCAGGCCGCGATCCAGGCCGTAGTTGGCCATCTGCAGGTCGTACACCGTGGCCGCCAGGGCCTCGCTGCCATCGGCCAGGCGGATGCGGCGCACCGGCACATTGCGCACCAGCAGTTCGTCGTGCTCGGCGCCGAAGTACGGGAAACCCACGCCGACCACGGCGTCGGCGCCGTCCGCCAGGCTCAGGCGCGGCTCGATGGCGCGGCCGCTGCCGCCGTCGCGCGCTTCCAGGTTCCAGCGGCCGACCTTCTCGCCGCCGTTGACCGCGCCCTCGCCCCAGCGAAAGCCGATGCTGCCGTTGGGCGCCACCAGGTCGCCGCTGGTTTCGTCGAACACCAGCGTCTTCCAGTCGGGGTTGTTCTGCTCGCCCAGCGCGCCGTCCAGCTGCGAGGCGCGCAGGAAGTGATCGGGCGCATGGAAGCCGTCGCGCTCCTTGAGCAGCACCAGCATCGGCATGTCGGTGTAGCGGCGCACGTAGTCGCGGAAATAGGCCGAGGCGCCCGACAGGTGGAATTCCTTGAGGATGACGTGGCCCATGGCCATCGCCAGCGCGGCGTCGGTGCCCTGCTTGGGCGCCAGCCAGATGTCGCCGAACTTGACCATTTCGCCGAAGTCGCTGGACACCGCCACCGTCTTGGTGCCCTTGTAGCGGACCTCGGTGTAGAAGTGGGCGTCGGGCGTGCGGGTCTGCGGCACGTTCGAGCCCCACACCATCAGGTAGGTCGAGTTGTACCAGTCGGCCGATTCCGGCACGTCGGTCTGCTCGCCCCAGATCTGCGGACTGGCCGGCGGCAGGTCGCAATACCAGTCATAGAAGCTCAGGCAGGCGCCGCCCAGCAGGCTCAGGTAGCGGGCGCCGGCGGCATAGCTGACCATCGACATGGCGGGAATCGGCGAAAAGCCGATGACGCGGTCGGGGCCGAACTTCTTGATCGTCAGGGCGTTGGCCGCGGCGATCATTTCCATCGCCGTGTCCCAGTCCGTGCGCACGAAGCCGCCCAGGCCGCGCACCGACTTGTAGCGCTTGGCGCGGGCCGGGTCCTGGCTGATCCATTCCCAGGCCGCGATCGGGTCCATGGTCTTGCGCGCCTCGCGCCACATTTCCATCAGGCGGCCGCGCATCATCGGGTATTTCACGCGCTGCGCCGAATAGACGTACCAGCTGTAGGACGCGCCACGGGGACAGCCGCGCGGCTCGTGGTTGGGCAGGTCGGGCCGCGTGCGCGGGTAGTCGGTCTGCTGGGTCTCCCAGGTGATCAGGCCGTTCTTGACGTAGACCTTCCACGAGCACGAGCCGGTGCAGTTGACCCCATGGGTCGAGCGCACCACCTTGTCGTGCTGCCAGCGGGCGCGATAGGCGTTTTCCCACTTGCGGTCCTCGTTGACCACTTCGCCGTGACCGTCCGCGTAGGTGGATTTCACCCGCGACATGAACTTCAACCGGTCCAGAAAATGACTCATTGCGTTTCTCCAAGAGCGCCGGCCCGGCCGGCGCGTACTGCAATCTGTGCTGTCAGAACCACTTTAGGCGTCGCCCGCCCGGCCGACCATTCGCCGGTGGCACAGGGCGGGCGCGGCAGAGTGACTAGTCACCCCGGCCAACCCCGCCCTCAGCAGGGCACGGGCGCGTTGCGGCGCGCGTAGAACCACCAGGTGATCAGCACGCAGGTGGCGTAGAAGCCGATGAAGCAATACAGGGCCGCCTGGGCGCTGCCGGTCAGCTCCAGCGAGGTGCCGAAGCTGCGCGGGATGAAAAAGCCGCCATAGGCGCCGATCGCGCCGGAAAAGCCCAGCACCGCGGCCGATTCGCGCGCCGCGTCGGTCAGCGCCTGCTTCTGCGCGGCCTCGCCCTTGCCTTGCGCGGCCTGGGTGCGCTCGCGCAGGAAGATCACCGGGATCATGCGGAAGGTCGAGCCGTTGCCCACGCCGGTCAGCGCGAACAGCACGATGAACATGGCCAGGAAGCCGTTGAAGTCGCCGCCCTGCCCGTTCAGCGGCAGGAACATCACCACGCCCAGCACCGCGGCAATCATGCCGATGAAGGTGAACAGCGTGACGCGCGCCCCGCCCAGCTTGTCCGAGACCCAGCCGCCCACCGGCCGCGTCAGCGAGCCGACCAGCGGGCCCAGGAAGGCGTAGGTGGTCGGGTCGACCTGCGGGAACAGCGTCTTGGTCAGCATGGCGAAGCCGGCCGAGAAACCGATGAACGAGCCGAAGGTGCCCACGTACAGCCAGCACATCAGCCAGTTGTGCTTGCGCTTGAAGATCACCGCCTGGTCGGCGAACGAGGCGCGCGCGTCGGCGATGTCGTTCATGCCGAACCACGCGGCCAGCGAGGCCAGCGCGATGGGGATGACCCAGATGAAGCCGGCATTCTGCAGCCACAGGCTGCGCTGCACGTCACCCGCCGTGACGGTCTGCGGCTCGCCACCGAGGGCGCCGAACACGCCCATCGAGATCACCACCGGCACCACGAACTGCACCAGCGACACGCCCAGGTTGCCGATGCCGGCGTTCAGGCCGGTGGCCAGGCCCTTCTTGTCCTTGGGAAAGAAGAAGCTGATGTTGGCCATGCTGGAGCTGAAGTTGCCGCCGCCCAGGCCGCACAGCAGCGCCAGGATCAGCAGCGTCGGGAACGAGGTGGTCGGGTCGCGCAGCGCGAAGCCCATGCCCAGCGCCGGGATCAGCAGCGAGGCGGTCGAGATCGCGGTCCACTTGCGGCCGCCGAACACCGGCACCAGGAACGAATAGAAGATGCGCAGCGTGGCGCCCGACAGCGCCGGCAGCGCGGTCAGCCAGAACAGCTGGTTCTTGGACAGCATGAAGCCGGCGCGGTCGAGATTGACCACCACCACGCTCCACAGCATCCAGATGCTGAACGCCAGCATCAGCGCGGGAATGGAAATCCACAGATTGCGGTTGGCGATGCGGGCGCCGGTCTGTTTCCAGAAGCCGGGGTTTTCCGGCTCCCAGCGCGCCAGGACATGGGAAGACATAGGTTTTCTCCGGTGAGGTCGGGGGGTTAGGGCCTGTTCACACTGAAAGGAGCCTCGCACAGGCCGGTAATCGGCCGCCAGGCTAGGCGCGGTCGCCGCCGCGTGGCTGTGCCACGCAAGGTGAGCGCAACGACGCCTGGCGGCCGATTACCGGCCTGCCCGAAGGGTGAGTACCCAAATGAGCGCCTCTCGTCGTTGCGAATGCTCGTCGGGGGCCTGCCACGTCTGCGCTTCGCGCCTTGATAGTCACTCATTTGGGTGCTCATGCGAGGCTCCTTTCAGTGTGAACAGGCCCTGAGCGGCTTGCCGCCGCGCGGTGGCGGCGCTTTCGGGCCGGAAACTGAAATGCATGAAGATGAGCGAGACGCAGACCGTGCCGTACAGCAACATGAAGGCGCTGGAACGCACGCCGGTCAGGTCCAGCAGCACGCCGAACAGGATCGGCAGGATGAAGCCGCCCAGGCCGCCGGCCAGGCCGACGATGCCCGAGACCGCGCCGATGTTCTGGCCGAACTCATCCGAGATGAACTTGAAGACCGAAGCCTTGCCGATGGCCATGGCGATGCCGACAATGAACAGCAGGATGGTGAAGCTGGTCGGGCCCAGGGCGATGTCGAACTGGCGCGGGCCGCCGGTGGTCAGCACGGTGAAGTGCGTCTGCGGATAGCTGAGGATGAAGAACGCCACCCAGCACACCCACATCACCCACCAGGTGGTCTTGTAGGCGCCGTAGCGGTCCGAGATCCAGCCGCCCACGGCGCGCAGCACGCCGCCCGGCAGCGAGAAGCACGCGGCCAGCAGCGCCGCCAGCTTCATGTCGAAGCCGTATTCGCCGATGTAGTACTTGGTCATCCAGAGCGCCAGCGCCACGTAGCCGCCGAACACCACCGAGTAGTACTGGCAATAGCGCCACACGCGCGGGTCCTTCAGCATCGCCATCTGCTCGCGCAGCGAGGCGCCGCCGACCACCCGGTGCGACGGATCCGAGGCCGAGAACAGCCAGAACAGGATCGCCGTCACCAGCAGGGCCACCGCGTAGACCTGCGGCACGATCACCCAGGCGCCGCCGGCGGCGGCGATCAGCGCCGGCGCCACGAACTTGGTGATGGCCGAGCCCGAATTGCCGGCGCCGAACACGCCCATGGCCAGGCCCTGCTTGTTGCGTGGAAACCAGCGCGCCACATAGGGCGTGCCGACCGAGAACGAACCGCCGGTCAGGCCCACGAACAGCGCCAGCACCAGGAACTGCCAATACTCGGTGGCGTAGGACAGCAGCCAGATCGGCACCACCGCCAGCAGCATCAGCACGAAGAACACCGGGCGGCCGCCATAGCGGTCGGTCCAGATGCCCAGCGGCACCCGCACCAGGGAGCCGGTCAGCACCGGCATGGCGGCCAGCAGGCCGAATTCGGTCTCGGACAGGCCGAGCTGTGTCTTGATGGGAATGCCCAGCACCGCGAAGATCATCCATACCGCGAAACAGATGGTGAAGGCGAAGGTGCTGGATACCAGGACCCGCATGGGCGCGCTGGCCGAGGGGTGGGTTGATGCCATGGTGGTTCTCGCTTTTTTTGCACACGGAATACGACAGCCCCAAGCCTAGGCATCCTCGCCCCCCCCCGCCACCATTCGCCGGCCGACCAAATCCCCCCTGCCGATGTGACTAGTCACCCCGGAAAAGCCGCCGCGTTTGCGCGCGATCAAGCGCGCGCGGTGGGCGACATCCGCCGGACGGCGTTAATATGTATTTCAAATACACATTAAAGGTCGGTACGCCGGCCGCCCCGTGCAAAGGCCCCCAATGTCCACCCTGCTCACCCTGGAAGAACCCGCCGCCGACGGCGCCGCGCGGCCGAACTGGCGCGCCTTCACCGAAATGGGCTTCCGCCCGTTGTATCTGGCCGGCTGTTCCTGGGCGCTGGCGTCCGTGCTGCTGTGGGTGTTCGCGCCGGCCCGGCTGGCCGGCGTGCTGACCGCCATGCCCTGGCACGCGCACGAGATGCTGTGGGGCTTCGTGGCCACCATCGCGGTCGGCTTCCTGCTGACGGCGGGCGCCAACTGGACCGGCCGCAATCCGCTGCGCGGCGCGCCGCTGGCGGCGCTGTGCGCGGTCTGGCTGGTGGCGCGCGGCGCCTACCTGGCGCCCGGCATGACGGCGTTCACCCTCGCGGCCGCGGCCGACCTGCTGTTCTTCCTGTGGGCCGCCGCCGCGCTGGCGCGCGCCGTCTGGATCACGCGCAACCGCCGCAACTACGGCGTGCCCCTGCTGCTGCTGGCACTGGCCGCGGCGCATGCGCTGTACCTGCGCGCCGCCCTGGCCGGCGATTACGTGGCGCTGATGCGCTACTTCAACACCGGCCTGCTCGCCATGGCGGTGCTGACGCTGCTGATCGCGCGCCGCGTGCTGCCGTTCTTCGCCAAGCGCGCCGTGCAGGGCCTGGAGATTCCGCCCCACACCCGCAGCGGCCATTGGCAGCTGGGCGCCGGCGTGCTGGCGATTGCCTGCCTGCTGGCCGGCGCGCCGCGCGCCGCCGCGCTGCTGCTCGCGGTCACCGGCGTCCTGGCGCTGGCGCAGTGGCTGGCCTGGAAGCCCTGGGCCGCGCGCCGCGTGCCGCTGCTGTGGATCCTGTACGTGGGTTATCTGGGCCTGGGCATCGGCCTGCTGGCGGGCGCGGCGCAACTGGCCGGCTACGTGGCGCGGCCAGCCTGGCCGGCGCACGTCATCGGCGTGGCCGGTTTCTCGGTGCTGATCATCGGCATGGCCACGCGCACGGCGATGGGCCACCTGGGCCGGCCGCTGCGCGCCGACCGCAGCATGGTGCTGAGCTACGCCCTGGTGATCCTGGCGGCGCTGCTGCGCCTGGCCGCCCTGCTGCCAACCGGCGCCACGGCGGGGTTGCTGCACGCCTCGGCCTGCGCCTGGGCGCTGGGGTTCGGCCTGTATCTGTGGCGCTTCTTCCCGTGGATGATCCGGCCGCGCGCGGACGCCGCGGCCAAGCCGGCCGCGCCGCTGATGAAGATCGTGCCCGCCGGGCCGCGCCGGGCGCCCTGAGATCCGGGCGGCCCCGGCCTCAGCCGCGCGCTTCGCGCCGGCGGCTCGCTTCCAGTTGCTTCTTCATGGCCTTGAGCCAGGCCTTGAGCTGCTGCATGTCGACGAACTGCGACAGCTCGAACTCCAGCTCGCCGATGTAGTCCTGCACATCGGCGATTTCCGCCTCCAGGTCTTCCATCAGGTCGGCCGGGTCGATCGGCTGCTCCGGATCGAAGCGGTATTCGGCCTTGAAGTCGCGCTCGAACGCGGCCAGCTCGCGGTTCAGCGCGGCCAGTTGTTCCCGCAGCACGGGAATGGCCTGCGCGAGCGTGTCCTGGGGCACGCCGTCCAGGCCATCCGGCCCCAGCGCCAGCAAGGCCTCGGCCTGCGCCAGCGCGTCGGGCCCGAACGTCGCCGCGGTGGCGGGCGCGTCTGCCTGGGCCTGCTCGGAGGCGGCCATCTCGGCCATCTCGGCCGCCTCGGCCTCGCGTTCCTCGGCCACTTCGGCGTCGATGTCGGAATCGCTGTGCTTGCGGTAGACCGCCTTCAGGCGCTCGACGTCGCATTCGGCCGGCGTGCTATCCAGCAGGATCGAGAACAGCGTCTCCTGCCCCAATTGCGCGGCGATCTCGGACACCAGTTGGCGTTCCGCCTTGGTCAGCTCCTTCTGCTTGGCGGCATGGTCGAAGCAGAACACCAGCCCGGCCTTGAGCTCGATCTCGGTGACCTCCAGCGGCGCCAGCACCTCGGCATGCTTGCCCTGGTACTCGCGCGCCACGGTTTGCCACAGCTGCAACGCGGCGCGGTCGGTGCGCAGCGCGTCGATCAGCGCGGCGGCGGAGGTATTTTCTTGCATGGATGAAACCCTATGAGCGGCCCGGCGTGCGCCGGGGCGGAAACTGGCTGGAAAACCGTATTATCCCCGTTCACAGCCCTTCGCCCCAGGCGCTGGCCAAACCCCGTAGCGCCGCCGCCGGGTCGGCCGCCCTGGCCTGCTGGTCGCGCAGGCGGCAGATCTCCGGATCGCGCTCGAACAGGCCGCGCGCATGGACGCGGGCCAGCTCGGTCAAGCCGGCGGTCTTGGGTTGGCGGATCGCGGTGAAGGCGCCCAGCGCCGCCTCCAGGTCGCGTGGCCCGGCCGCCAGGCATTGGCCCAGATGCCAGGCATCCTCCAGCGCCTGGCAGGCGCCCTGGCCCGAGGTCGGCAATGGCGCATGCGCGGCATCGCCCACCAGCAGCACATTGTCCCGGTGCCAGACCGCCGGCGTGTCCAGGTCATGCACGGCGATCAGGCGCACGGCGTCGGCGGGCGTCGCCTGGATGATGCGCGCGACCGGCGCGGCCCAATCGGCGAAAAGGCCGGCGACCTCCGCGCGCGGATCCGCCCCCTGCCCGGCGGCGGACAGCGGCCGGACCTGGGCCCCCGCCCAATAGACCAGATCCGGCCGCACCGCGACGCAGCCGAAACGCTCGCCGACGCCCCAATAGTCCTGGATGGCGATGTCATCGGCCAGGCCCGGCGCCGACGCGACACCGATCCAGTTCACGAACCCTTGGTACACCGGCGTGTTGTCACCCGTGACGAACCGACGCGCCACCGAGTCCATCCGGCCATCCGCGCCGATGAGCAGGTCCGGCCGGATGGCGGCGCCATTGCCGAACCGTGCGGTGGCGCGGCCATCATCGCCCGGCTCGATCGCCACGGCGCAGTGGTCATACTCGACCGTGATGCCGGCACGCGCCGTGTGCGCCAGCAGCGCGGCCAGCAGGTCGCGGCGCAGGATCGTATGGGTCGGGTAACCCATCAGGCGATCCAGCGCGGTGATGTCGAGTCCCCCCAGGGCATTGCCCGCGGGGTCGTAACGGCGCATCGCCACCGGCTTTCCCCCCAGCGCCGCGATGTCCGGCAGCAGGCCGAGCCGGTCGAGCACGAACCCCGCATTGGGCCATAGCGTCACGCCGGCCCCCATGGCGGCCGGCGCGGCGCCGCGTTCGTAGACCCGCGGCCGATGCCCCGACCGATGCAGCGCGAGCGCCACGCTCAGGCCGGCAATCCCGCCGCCCAGTATTCCGATGTCCATGCTGAATTCCTGTTCAAATTCCGCGTGCCGGCCCGACGCCGCACACAGGATCCGCATCGTAGATTCCGCCGGATGCGAGAACTAGTATGGAAAAATGGGTTCCTTTCATATCTCAAACGGGATAATCATGGGCCAGGCCCTGGATCTGAACAGCGTTCGCGTCTATGCGGCGGTCGTGGATGAACAGAGTTTCGCGGGCGCGGCGCGGCGTCTGGCCATGCCCTCATCGAACGTCAGCCGCCATGTCGCGGGACTGGAGCGGCGGCTGGGCGTGAGGCTGCTGGAACGCAGCACCCGCCACCTGCGCATGACCGAAGCCGGCCAACTGCTGTACCAGCGGGCCAAGCCGCTGCTGGATAGCCTGGCCGCCACGGAAGAGGAACTGGGCGCCGTCCGCCAGGCGCTGCGCGGGCCGCTGCGCCTGTGCATGCCCGGCGAAGCGCCACGGCTGCTGGCGCCGATCCTGGCGGAATTCTGCGACCGTCATCCCGGCATCGACCTGGCCTGCGACACCCGCCTCGACGGCATCGACGCCCTGCGCGAGGATGTCGATCTGTCGATCGTGTTCCATCGCGGCCGCCAGGACGACAGCAGCCTCATCACCCGTGAACTGGCCATCCTGCCCAGCATCGTCGTCGCCGCGCCGGCGCTGCTGGCCCGCGTCGGCGCCCCGCGCCAGGCGCGCCAGCTCAAGGCGCTGCCCTGCATCACCACCCTGAGCGCGCTCAAGGGCATGCCGTGGCAATTCGTGGACGCGGCCGGTGACATCGTCAAGGTGCCGGTGCGCAGCCGCTACCGCGTCAACAGCGGCGAACTGGCGCTGGTGGGCGCGCGCCAGGGCATCGGCTTCGCGATCCTGGCGGCCGCCTCATGCCAGGAAGACCTGGCCACCGGCCGCCTGCGCGAAGTGCCGTTGGACCTGCAACCCGCGCCGCTGCAATTGCTGGGCGTCTACAGTCACCGCCAGTCGGTCAGCGCGCGGGCCCGGGCGCTGCTGGATCTGATCCAGCAACGCCTGGCCGAGGTCGGCCTGGGCCCGGCCGCCGCGCCTGCGCCGCAAGCATAGGGGTCCCTGACCCGCCCGGGTTCAGCCCATGGCCGGCTCGGCGCCGGGGATCAGCGGGATCTCGCACTTGAGCAGCACCGCCCGGACCTTGTGCAGTTCGGCCGCATGGTCATGCAGGAAGGTCCGCAGCACCGCTTCGCGGTCGATCAGCTCGATGCATTGCGGGTGTTTCATGTGGGTGACCTCCGGGTGATGATGGCTCAGGCGTTCGCCCGCCAGGTAGCCGGACTGGATGGGGTGCAGCACCGCCTGCTGGATGCCGGCGCGGCGCGCGGCGTTGATCAGGTGGTGGGCCAGCGCGGGCGCGCTCAGCCGGTGCCAGAAGCGCGTGGCCCGGGCCCGGGCCGAAATGGGAAAGTACAGGCGCAGCGCGGTCAGGTCGGTCGTCATCGGGTCAGGTCCTCGGGTCATTGTTCAGGGGTGCGCGCCACGGACTGCTGGCGCAGCCGCTTGCGGTACGCGCCCAGTTCCGACAGCCGCAGTTCCCCGGGCAGCGCGCGGTGCTTGGCGTGTCCCACGCGCTGCGCGCGGTAGATGCCGCTGTGTCCCGAGAACAAATAGGCCGCGATGCAGGCGATGGCGGCGAACGGCGCGATGTCCGGCCCGAACAGCTCGATCGCCATGACGATGGTGGCGATGGGCGTGTTGGCGGCGCCGGCGAACACGGCGACAAAGCCCAGCCCGGCCAGCATCGAGAACGGCAATTGCAGCAGCGGCGCCAGCGCGTTGCCGAGCGTGGCGCCGATGTAGAACAGCGGCGTCACCTCGCCGCCCTTGAAGCCGCTGCCCAGCGAGGCCACGGTGAACAGCAGCTTGCCGGCGAAGTCCCACGGCGCCGCCGGCTGCTGGAACGCCTGCACGATCGAGGGGATGCCCAGGCCGATGTAGCGATAGCCGTCGGTGGCCCACACCGCCGCCGCGATCACCGCTCCGCCCGCCAGGGGCCGCAGCGGCGCGTAGGCGATATGCCGCTTCATGAAAGCGCCGATGGCGTGCGCGCTGTTGGCGAAGACCATGCCGATCAGGCCGAACAGGATGCCCGCCACCACCACGCTCAGCACGCTCACCAGGCCCAGCGGCGCGACCTGCGACACCGCATAATGGGTGTGGTGGATGCCCAGGGCCTGGCCCACCTGGTCCGCCGCGATCGCCGCGACCACGCAGGGAAAAAGCGCGTCATAGCGCATGCGGCCGATCGCCAGCACCTCCAGCCCGAAGATGGCCCCCGCCAGGGGCGTGCCGAACACCGAGGAAAAGCCCGCCGCGATGCCCGCCATCAGCACGATCCGCCGATCCTCCGGGCGCAGCCGCAGAAGATGCGTCAGTTGGTCGGCCAGCGCCCCGCCCATCTGCACCGCCGTGCCTTCGCGGCCCACGGACGCGCCGAACAGGTGCGAGATCACCGTGCCCCCCAGCACCATGGGCACCATGCGCAGGGGAATGACTTTCTTGGGATCGTGGATCTCGTCGATGATGAGGTTGTTGCCCGCTTCCACCGGACGCCCCAGGCGCAGATAGCACCAGCCGACGAAAAAGCCCGCGACGGGCAGCAGCCAGATGAGCGCCGGATGCGCCAGGCGGGTGGCGGTCGCCCAATCCAGGGCGTGCAGGAAAAGCGCCGAGGCGGCGCCCGCCAGGCAGGCGACGATGAAGGCGATGACGAGCCATTTGCCGATGTACGGCAGCAGTTCCAACTGTTCCAGGCGGGAGGGGCGAGACATGGTGTTCCGGGTCCGAGGATAAAAACTCCCCTGAATCCACCAGGCTGCGGGATGCGTCGGGCGCGGGCAAGAAAACCGCGGACGCAAAAAATGCCTACAGCCCCGGCGGTGCCAGGGATCTGTAGGCATCATCAGCCGCGCAAGGCGCGCGGCGGTTGGTGGAGGAATGCCATCTCCGACGAACGGACGAATGCTAGCAGCCCGCCAACGGCGAGGCAAGCGCGTCGCGATGCGCCCGCCGCGCGGCAGGCCGGCCGCGCCGCAACCTGACAGAAAACTGATTCCAAAACGCTAATAATTATTATTCAGATAGAATCCGTCCTGTCCCCAACTTTCCGTCCCCGGCAGTACCAAGATGTCCCTGCCCCCTTCCGTGGGCGCCGCCTCCTCGCGCCAGCGCCTGGTGCTGGCCGCTCTCCTGGCCGTGGCCGCGCTGGCCGCGTGGGCGCTGTGGCGCTACGCCCTGCAAGGCCCCGCGCCCGCCGCCATTCCCAATTACGGCCAGCAACCGGTTCCCGTC
Source organism: Achromobacter sp. 2789STDY5608615 (assembly GCF_001298995.1). Taxonomy (NCBI): domain Bacteria; kingdom Pseudomonadati; phylum Pseudomonadota; class Betaproteobacteria; order Burkholderiales; family Alcaligenaceae; genus Achromobacter; species Achromobacter sp. 2789STDY5608615. Next base: position 57,398 of record NZ_CYTY01000009.1, on the reverse strand, counting down.
GGCATCGCCGCCGCGCGCAGCGGCCCGCTGCCGCGCGACCTGCACGCGCTGGGCACGGTCACGCCGCTGGCGCAGGTGGTGCTGCGCAGCCAGGTCGACGGCCAGTTGCAACGCCTGCACTACACCGAAGGCCAGGCGGTGAGCCGCGGCCAACTGCTGGCCGAGATCGACCCGCGCCCCTACCAGGCGGCGCTGGCGGCGGCCGAAGGCGAACTGGCGCGCGTCGAGGCGCTGCTCGGCAATGCCGAGATCGACCTGCGCCGCTACCGGCAGCTGGCGCGCCAGGAAGCGGTGGCGGGCCAGCAGCTGGACACCGCCGAGGCCCAGGCGCGCAGCTACGCCGCGCAGCGCCAGCGCCTGGCGGCCGGCGTCGCCGACGCCCGCCGCCTGCTGGCGCAGACCCGCATCCAGGCGCCGCACGACGGCCGCATCGGCTTTCGGCGCGTGGACGCCGGCAACCACGTGCGCGCCGCCGACGCCAATGGCCTGGCCACCCTGGTGCAGACGCGCCCGATCTCGGCGCTGTTCTCGATTTCGGAGACCCATCTGGACCTGCTGCGCCAGGCCCAGGCGCAGGCCGGCGACGCCGCCCTGCAGGTGCAGGCCTGGGACGCCGACGAACGCCGCCTGATCGCGCTCGGCACGCTGCAGGCGCTGGACAACCAGATCCACGCCGCCAGCGGCACGGTCAAGCTGCGCGCCCTGTTCGAGAATGCCGACGAGGCGCTGTTCCCGAACCAGTTCGTCAATATCCGGCTGGCGCTGGCGCGGCAGGAAGACGTGCTGTCGATTCCCACGGCGGCGGTGCAGTACGGCGCCGACGGCGCCTTCGTCTTCGTCATCGATGACGACCAGCGCGCCACCCGGCGCGACCTGACGCTGGGCCGCGCCAACGCCGGCCGGGTCGAAGTCCGCTCGGGCCTGGCCGCGGCCGAGCGCGTGGTGGTCGAAGGCGTGGACCGCCTGCATGACGGCCGCGACGTGCTGATCGTGGAAACCCAATGAGCCTGTCACGTCCCTTCATCCTGCGGCCGGTCGCCACCTCGCTCCTGATGCTGGCGCTGCTGCTGTCGGGCATCCTCGCCTGGCGCATGCTGCCGGTGGCGGCGCTGCCGCAGGTCGACTACCCCATCATCCAGGTCACCACGCCCTATCCGGGCGCCAGCCCCGACGTCACCGCGCGCGCCGTGACCGCGCCGCTGGAGCGCCGCTTCGGCCAGATCCCGGGGCTCAAGCAGATGTCGTCCTCCAGCGGCAGCGGCATCTCGGTGATCACGCTGCAGTTCTCGCTCGACGTCTCGCTGGGCGTGGCCGAACAGGAGGTGCAGGCCGCCATCAGCGCCAGCGGCTCGCTGCTGCCGTCCGACCTGCCGACGCCGCCGGTGTACCGCAAGGTCAACCCGGCCGACGTGCCGATCCTGACGCTGGCCGTGACCTCGGATTCGCTGCCGCTGCCGCAGGTCTACGACCTGGTCGACACCCGCATGACGCAACGCCTGGCGCAACTGTCGGGCGTGGGCATGGTGAGCCTGGCCGGCGGCCAGCGGCCCGCGGTGCGGGTGCAGGCCAACCCGATGGCGCTGGCCGCGCGCGGGCTGCAACTGACCGACCTGCGCGAGGCCATCGCCAAGGCCAACTCCAACCAGCCCAAGGGCAGCTTCGACGGCCCGGTGCGCTCGGTCATCATGGACGCCAACGACCAGCTGCAAAGCGCGCAGGAATACCGCGACCTGATCGTGGCCTGGCGCAATGGCGCGCCGGTGCGCCTGGGCGACGTCGCCACGGTGGAGGACGGCGCCGAGGACCGTTACCTGGCCGCCTGGGTCGACCGCCAGCCGGCGGTGCTGGTGAACATCCAGCGCCAGCCCGGCGCCAACGTCATCGCGGTGGCCGACCAGGTCAAGGCGCTGCTGCCGCAGCTGACCGCCAGCCTGCCGGCGGCGGTGCAGGTGCGGGTGCTGACCGACCGCACCGAAAGCATCCGCGCCTCCGTGCGCGGCGTGCAATGGGAGCTGGCCTTCGCCGTCGGGCTGGTGGTGCTGGTGACCTTCCTGTTCCTGCGCAACCTGCCGGCCACGCTGATCCCCAGCCTGGCGGTGCCGCTGTCCCTGATCGGCACGTTCGGCGTGATGCATCTGGCGGGCTTCTCCACCAACAACCTGACGCTGATGGCGCTGACCATCGGCGCCGGCTTCGTGGTCGACGACGCCATCGTCATGCTGGAGAACATCGCCCGCTACCGCGAACAAGGCCACAGTCCGATGGCGGCCGCGCTCAAGGGCGCCGGGCAGATCGGCTTCACGCTGGTGTCGCTGACGCTGTCGCTGATCGCCGTGCTGATCCCGCTGCTGTTCATGGAAGACGTGGTCGGCCGGCTGTTCCGCGAATTCGCCATCACGCTGGCGGTGGCCATCCTGATCTCGCTGGCGGTGTCGCTGACGCTGACGCCCATGATGTGCGCGCGCCTGCTGCCGCCGCACGCCGAGCGCCCGCCCGGCCTGCTCGACCGCCTGCAGGCGCGCTACGCCGGCTGGCTCGACATCACCCTGCGCCACCAGCGCCTGACGCTGCTGGCGATGCTGGCCACCGTCGTGCTGACCGGCCTGCTGTACCTGGCGGTGCCCAAGGGCTTCTTCCCGGTGCAGGACGGCGGCGTGCTGCAAGGCGTGACCCAGTCGGCGCAAAGCACCTCGTTCGAGGCCATGTCGCGGCGCCAGCAGGCGCTGGCGCAACGCCTGCTGGAAGATCCCGACGTCGCCAGCCTGTCGTCCTTCATCGGCATCGACGGCATGAACGCCACCCTCAACACCGGCCGCCTGCTGGTCAACCTCAAGCCCTGGAGCGAGCGCGGCGCGCCGCTGGCCGACATCATGGCGCGCCTGGACGCCCGCGCCCGCCAGGTGCAGGGCATCTCGCTGTTCCTGCAACCGGTGCAGGAGCTGAACATCGAGGATCGCGTCAGCCGCGGCCAGTACCAGTTCACCCTGACCTCGCCCGACAGCGCGCTGCTGGCGCGCTGGAGCCACGCCCTGACCCAGCGCCTGGCCGCCGCGCCGCAACTGGCCGACGTCTCGTCGGACCTGCAGGACGGCGGCCGCCAGGCCTACCTGGAGGTCTCGCGCGACGCCGCCGCGCGGCTGGGCCTGACCATGGACGACGTGACCCAGGCGCTCTACAGCGCCTTCGGCCAGCGCCAGGTCGCCACCCTGTTCACGCAGTCCAACCAGTACCGCGTGGTCCTGGAGGTGGACCGGCGCCTGGCCGCCAGCCCCGAGGCGCTGGAGCGCATCCACCTGAAAACCGCGGACGGCCAGCCGATTCCGCTGGCGGCGCTGGCCACGGTCAGCGAGCGCGCCGTGCCGCTGGCGGTCAACCACCTGTCGCAGTTCCCCGCCGTCAATTTCTCGTTCAACCTGCCGCCGGACGGCTCGCTGGGCGCGGCCATCGCCGCCATCGAGGCGGCGCGCCAGGACATCGCCATGCCGCCGAGCGTCGAGCTGCGCCTGCAGGGCGCGGCGTCCGCCTTCCAGGCCTCGCTGTCCAACACCCTGTGGCTGATGCTGGCGGCCGTGGTCACCATGTACCTGGTGCTGGGCATGCTGTATGAAAGCGCGATCCATCCGGTCACCATCCTCTCGACCCTGCCGTCGGCCACGGTGGGCGCGCTGCTGGCGCTGCTGCTGACCGGCCGGCCGCTGGACCTGATCGCCGTCATCGGCATCATCCTGCTGATCGGGCTGGTCAAGAAGAACGGCATCATGATGGTCGACTTCGCGCTCGAAGCCGAACGCAGCCGCGGCCTGGCGCCGCGCGAGGCGATCCGCGAAGCGGCGCTGCTGCGGCTGCGGCCGATCCTGATGACCACGCTGGCGGCGCTGTTCGGCGCCCTGCCGCTGATGCTGGCCACCGGCTCCGGCGCCGAGCTGCGCCAGCCGCTGGGCTGGGTGATGGTGGGCGGCCTGCTGGTCAGCCAGGTGCTGACGCTGTTCACCACGCCCGCCGTCTACCTGTTCTTCCACCAGCTGGGCGCGGGCCGCCGCAAGGCCGCGCCCGCCGCCGCGGACCGGCCGGCGCCATGATCCGCGCGCTGCTGCACCGGCCCGTCGCCTGCATCTTCCTGGCGCTGGCTCTGACGCTGCTGGGCGCGGTGGCCTGGCGCCTGCTGCCGGTGGCGCCCCTGCCGCAGGTGGACTTTCCCACCATCGAAGTGCGGGCCAATCTGCCCGGCGCCAGCCCCGAGAGCATGGCCAGCACCGTGGCCGCGCCGCTGGAACGCGCGCTGGGCGGCATCGCCGGCGTCAGCGCCATGAGCTCCTCCAGCAACCAGGGCGCCACCCGCGTGCTGCTGCAGTTCGCGCTGGACCGCGACATCAACGCGGCCGCGCGCGACGTGCAGGCCGCCATCAACGCCGCCCGCGCCGAGCTGCCGTCCGGCATGCCCGGCAACCCCACCTACCGCAAGGTCAACCCGTCGCAGGCGCCCATCATGGCGCTGGCGCTCAGCTCGCCGACGCGGCCCGCCGGCCGGCTCTACGACCTGGGCGCCACGGTGCTGGCGCAGAAACTCTCGCAGATCGTCGGCGTCGGCGAAGTGACGCTGGGCGGCAGCTCGCTGCCGGCGGTGCGGGTGCAGGTCAACCCCAACGCGCTGGCGCACTATGGCGTGGCGCTCGACGACCTGCGCCAGTCCATCGCCAACGCCGCCCCCATGGGACCGCAGGGCCAGCTGGACTCGGCCGACCAGCGCTGGGAGGTCGGCACGCCCGGCCAGCCGCGCACGGCCGACGACTACAACGGCCTGATCGTGCGCCACCAGGACGGCGCCACCATCCGGCTGGCGCAGATCGCGCGCGTCAGCGACTCGGTCGAGAACCGCTACAGCAGCGGCTTTCACAACCACGACCCGGCGGTGGTGCTGACCATCAGCCGCCAGCCGGGCGCCAACATCATCGAGACCATCGCCGCCATCAACCAGGCCCTGCCCGGCCTGCGCGCGCTGATGCCCGCCGACGTCGACCTGACCGTGGTGCTGGACCGCTCGCCCGGCATCCACGCCACGCTGCGCGAGGCCCACGTGACGCTGGGGCTGGCGGTCGGGCTGGTGATCCTGGTGGTATGGCTGTTCCTGGGCAGCGCCCGAGCCGCCGCCATTCCCAGCGTGGCGATCCCCGTGTGCCTGATCGCCACCTTCGCCGTCATGTACCTGTGGGGCTTCTCGCTCAACAACCTGTCGCTGATGGCGCTGATCGTGGCCGCGGGCCTGGTGGTGGACGACGCCATCGTGGTGCTGGAGAACATCTCGCGCCACCTCGAGCGCGGCCTGGGTCCGCGCCAGGCGGCCCTGCGCGGCGTGCGCGAGGTCGGCTTCACGCTGGTGGCGATGACGCTGGCGCTGTCGGTGGTGTTCGTGTCGATCCTGTTCATGGGCGGGCTGGTGGAACGGCTGTTCCGCGAGTTCTCGATCACGCTGGTGGCGGCCATCCTGATCTCGCTGGTGGTGTCGGTCGCCATCATTCCCAGCCTGTGCGCGCGCTGGCTGCGCCCGCCCGCCGAGGCCAACCCGCGGCCCTCGCGGCTGCGCGCCGCATTCGCCCGCGCCCACCAGTGGTACGGCGCGTCGCTGGCGCGGGTGCTGGGCCACGCCCGCCTGACCCTGCTGCTGCTGGCCGCGGTGGTGGCGCTGAACGCCTACCTGTACGCGCAGGCGCCCAAGGGTTTCCTGCCGCAGCAGGACACCGGCCAGCTGATGGGCTTCGTGCGCGGCGACGACGGCTTCTCGTTCCAGGTGATGCAGCCCAAGATCGACGTCTACCGCCAGCTGGTGCTCAAGCATCCGGCGGTGCAGGACGTGATCGGCTACAACGGCGGCAGCCTGGGCATCAGCAATTCGCTGTTCCTGATCCGCCTGAAGCCCGTGGCCGAGCGGCGCGAATCCTCGGCCCAGGTGATCGACTGGCTGCGCGCCAACGCGCCGCCGGTGCCGGGCGGCATGTTCTTCCTGAACGTCGACCAGGACCTGCGCATGCCGGGCGGCTTCGGCAATTCCGGCGACCACGAGCTGGCCATCATGGCCAGCGACGTGCCGGCGCTGCGGCAATGGTCGCGCAAGATCTCGCGCGCGATGCGCGACATTCCCGAGCTGCGCGACGTCGACGCGGTGGGCGACGCCGCCACCCAGCAGGTGGTCATCAACATCGACCGCGCCGCCGCCCAGCGCCTGGGCGTGGACATGCGCACCATCGCCAGCGTGCTCAGCAATTCCTTCAGCCAGCGCCAGGTGGCGACGCTGTACGACCCCATGAACCAGTACCGCGTGGTGCTGGAGCTGGATCCGCGCTACACCGAGGACCCCGAGGTGCTCGAGCGCGTCCAGGTGGTGGCGGCCGACGGCAGCCGCGTGCCGCTGTCGGCCTTCGCCACCTACGAGCACGGCCTGGTCAACGACCGCGTGTTCCACGACGGCCTGTTCGCCGCCGTCGGCGTCGGCTTCTCGCTGGCCGAGGGCGTCTCGCTGCAGCAGGGCCTGGCCGCCATCGACGCCGCCATGGCGCGGCTGATGGTGCCGGCCCACATCCAGACGCGGCTGGGCGGCGACGCCCGCAGCTTCCAGCAGAGCCTGCAGGACCAGCCCTGGCTGATCCTGGGCGTGCTGGTGGCGATCTACCTGGTGCTGGGCATCCTGTACGAAAGCCCGCTGCATCCGCTGACCATCCTGTCGACCCTGCCCTCGGCCGGCGTCGGCGCGCTGCTGGCGCTGCGGCTGGCCAATATCGAATTCAGCCTGATCGCGCTGCTCGGCCTGTTCCTGCTGGTGGGGGTGGTGATGAAGAACGCCATCCTGATGATCGACTTCGCGCTCGGCCTGGAACGGCGCGAGGGCCTGACGCCGGAACAGGCCATCCACCGCGCCGCCATGCTGCGCCTGCGCCCCATCGTCATGACCAACCTGGCCGGCCTGCTGGGCGCGCTGCCGCTGGTGCTGGGCATGGGCGAAGGCTCGGAACTGCGCCGGCCGCTGGGCGTGACCATCGTCGGCGGGCTGATGATCAGCCAGTTCCTGACGCTGTACACCACGCCGATCGTGTACCTGGCGCTGGAGCGGCTGCGGCTGAAGGTGGCCGGGCGGCGCGCCTGACCCGCCCGTCCGCATCGCGCCTGCGGCGCCTCAATCCGCCGCGCGCGCCAGTTCCGGGGCGCGCGGCGCCTCGCCCAGGCGTTCGGCCAGCAGCGCCAGGAAGGCCCGCGTCAGCGGCGGCAGGTGGGCGCCGCGCAAGGTCACGACCTGGATGCTGCGCTGGCGCATTTCAGGATTGCTGAACGGCACCGCCACCAGGCCGGCGCTGTCGAGCAGGCCGATCACCGTCAGGTAGCCCGTCAACGCCACGATCTGGCTGCCCGGCAGCATCGGCAGAAAGGCCGCCGAATGGTTGGACACATAGGCCGGCTCGATGTGCACGCCGGCATTGGCGCAGGCCGTGTCGAACAGGTCGCGCACCGTCGTGCCCGGATCCCCCAGCGACAGCGGCGCCTGCGCCAGGTCGCGCACGCCGACGCTGCGGCGCGCGGCCAGCGGATGATGCCGGCACATGATGGCGTAGACCGGCGCGCGGCACAGCAGCTCGGTCTTGAGGCGCTCGTCGGGCGCCACCGTGTAGCGCAGCGCCAGCTGCGACAGGCCCTCCAGGATCAGACGGTTGACCTCCTCCGGCCGCTCCACCAGCAGATGAAAGCGCGCCTCCGGATGCAGGCGCTTGAAATCGGCCATGCACTGCGGCAGGAAGCGATGCGCGAAACCCTCGGTACAGGCCAGCCGCACGGTCACGTCGCCCAGCGCGCTGCGCTGGCGGATGCCGGTGGCGATGCGCTCGGCCTCCAGCGCGGCGGCGCTGGCGTAGGCGGCCAACTGGCGCCCGGCCTCGCTCAGCGCCATGCCGCGCGCCTGGCGCTCGAACAGCGCGACGCCCAGCTCGTCCTCCAGCTTGGCGATCTGGCGGCTGACCGCCGACGCCGCCACGTGCTGCGCGGCCGCCGCGCCGGCGACCGAGCCGCAGCGCGCGACCTCCAGGAAATACCTCAAACCGAGCGAAATCACGACACTCTCCCCAGGGTCATGCCGAGCGCCTCGGAACGACCGCGCAAACCATTGCCAAAATAGCAACGATCAAATGCGAATTATCTAATTGTGGCATGTGAACAAGCGTAATAACTTTGTGCCTTCTTCGCCTCCGAGACCGCTGTGATCCGCGAACAAGCCATTCTTCACGCCACCAACGCCTACGACGACGGCACCCTGCAGGCCGAGCTGGCCCGCCGCGTGGCCTACCCGACCGAGAGCGAGGAGCCGGGCCAGGCGCCCAGCCAGCACGCCTATCTGAACGACGAACTGGCGCCGCAACTGCGGGCGCCGGGCTTCACCTGTCACGTGCATCCGAACCCGACGGGCGTGGACCTGCCGATCCTGGTGGCGCGGCGCATCGAGGACGCCTCGCTGCCGACGGTGCTGCTGTACGGCCACGGCGACGTGGTGCGCGGCAACGCGGCCAAATGGGACGCCGGCCGCGATCCCTGGCGCCTGCGGGTCGAGGGCGACCGCTGGTACGGCCGCGGCACCGCCGACAACAAGGGTCAGCACACCATCAACCTGGCGGCGCTGCGCGAAGTCCTGCGGGCGCGCGACGGCAGGCTGGGATTCAACGCCACCTGGCTGATCGAGACCGGCGAGGAAGCCGGCTCGCCGGGCCTGGCGGCGTTCTGCCAGGCGCAGCGCGAGAGCCTGGCCGCCGACGTCTTCATCGCCAGCGACGGCCCGCGCCTGGCAGCCGCCCGCCCCACCCTGTTCATGGGCTCGCGCGGCGCGGTCAATTTCGAACTGTCGCTGCGCGCCCGCGACCGCGGCTATCACTCGGGCAACTGGGGCGGCCTGCTGGCCAACCCCGCCATCATCCTGTCGCACGCCATCGCCACGCTGGTGGACGCGCGCGGCCGCATCCAGGTGCCGGGCCTGCGCCCGCCGCCCATCCCGGCCCCGGTGGCCGCCGCGCTGGCCGACCTGGAGGTCGGCGGCGGTCCCGACGATCCCGCGATCGACAGCGACTGGGGCGAACCGGGGCTGTCGCCCGCGGAACAGGTGTTCGGCTGGAACAGCCTGGACGTGCTGACCTTCGGCGCCGGCGATCCGGCCAAGCCGGTCAACGCCATTCCGCCGGCCGCCTCGGCCTGGTGTCAGCTGCGCTTCGTGGTCGGCACCGACTGGAAGGCGCTGGAACGCCACGTGCGCGCCCACCTCGATGAGGCCGGCTTCGGCGACGTGCAGGTGCGCGTCGGCATGCAGGCCGGCGCCACCCGGCTGTCGCCCGACAACCCGTGGGTGCGCTGGGCCGCCGCCTCGATCGAGCGCAGCACGGGGCTGCGGCCGGCCCTGCTGCCCAACCTGGGCGGCTCGCTGCCCAACGACATCTTCGCCGACCTGCTCGGCCTGCCCACGCTGTGGGTGCCGCATTCCTACCCCGCCTGCGCCCAGCACGCGCCCAACGAGCATCTGCTGGGCAGCGTGGCGCGCGAGGGCCTGGCCATCATGGCCGGCCTGTTCTGCGACCTGGGCGACCAGGGCGCCGCGCTGCGCCTGGCCGCCCGCAACACCGTTACCATTGCCCAACCCTGACCGGACCCGACCATGATCGCCAGAATCCGCGCCGCCGCGCTGGCCTGCTTTTCGGCCCTTGCCCTGCAAGCCACCGTGGGCGCGCCCGCCGCCCATGCCGCCTACCCCGAACAGGCCATCAAGCTGGTGGTGCCGTTCACGCCCGGCGGCGCCACCGACGCCGTGGCCCGCCTGCTGGCCAACCGGCTGTCGGGCAAGCTGGGCCAGGCCGTGATCGTCGAGAACCGGCCCGGCGCCTCGACCGTCATCGGCGCCAACGCCGTGGCGCAGGCCCAGCCCGACGGCTACACGCTGATGCTGTCGGGCAGCACCACCTACACCGTGCTGCCGGCGCTCAAGCGCGACCTGCCCTACGATCCGCGCGGCAGCTTCGAGCACATCGCCATCGTGGCGCTGGCGCCGGTGGTGTTGCTGGTGCAGAACAGCCTGCCAGCCGAGACCGCGCAGCAGGCGGCCGACCTGGCCCGCCGCCAGACCGCCAGCGGCGGCCTGATGTACGGCACCTTCGGCCCGGGATCGGCGCCGCACCTGGTGGGCGAAATGTTCGCCGAGGCCGCCGGCGCCAAGATGACGCCGGTGCCCTACAAGGGCAGCGCGCAGTTCATCACCGCCCTGATCGGCGGCGAGATCGCGCTGGGCGTGGACACGGTGTCGTCGGCCGCGCCGCAGGTCAAGGCCGGCAAGGTGCGCGCGCTGGCCGTCACCGGCGAACACCGCGTGCCGCAATTGCCGGACGTGCCGACCTTCATCGAAAGCGGCCTGCCGGGCGTGTCGATGGTGGGCTGGTACGGGCTGGTGGCGCCGGCCCGCACGCCGCAACCGGTGCTGGCCACGCTGAACCGCGCGGTGGCCGAAATCATGGCCGATCCACAGGTGCAACGCGCCGTCACGGATCTGGCGCTGGAACCGGTCTACCTGGACGGCGCGGCCTTCACGGCGCGCATGCAGCAGGAATTGCAGACCTTCGGCGAAGTGGGCCGGCGCGCCGAGATCAAGCTGGATTGAGGCCGGCGGGGGCGGCGGATCGCATGCAGCCACCCCACGCCATCAGGGCGAAGGCTGCAGGCGCCATCCTCGCGCGCGCTGCTGCCTGTGCCACATCGAGGCATAGACGCCGTCCCGCGCCAGCAACTCGGCATGCGTTCCGGATTCGCACAGGCGCCCGCCATCGAGCACCAGGATCTGGTCGGCATGCTGGATCGCATTGAGGCGATGGGCGATGACCACCACGGTGCGTCCGCGCGCCAGGTCGCCGATAGCGCGCCGGATCTCGGCCTGGGCCGACGGATCCACGCTCGCGGTCGCCTCGTCCAGCAGCAGGATCGGCGCGTCCTTGAGCAGCGCCCGGGCGATGGACAGCCGCTGGCGCTCGCCGCCAGACAGCGACTCCGCATTCTCGGACAACCGCGTGTCGTAGCCTTGCGGCAAGGCCATGATGAAGTCATGCGCGTAGGCGCGGCGCGCCGCGGCCTCGATCTCGGCCTGGGTCGCGTCGGGCCTGCCGATCAGCAGGTTGTCGCGCACCGAGCCGGAAAACAGCACGACCTCCTGGAACACGATCGCCACGCGCTCGTGCAGCGCCCGCGTGCCCAGTTGCCGCACATCCACGCCCCCCAGCCGGATGCTGCCTGCCGTCACATCCCACAGCCGCGCCAGCAGGTGCGCCAGCGTGGTCTTGCCGGCCCCGCTGCGGCCGACAATCGCGGTCAGGCCATTGGCCGGAATGCGGCACGACACGCCGGCCAGGACCGGCTCGCCGCCGTCATAGGCAAAGCTCACGTCGCGCAACTCGAAATCCTGGCCTTGCGGCAGGGATGGGCATGCCGGTTCGGGCAGCGGCGGCTGCCGCAGGATATCCTCGATGCGCTGCATGGCGCGTTGCGCGAAGCGCAGCAACAAGGTGGACAGGCCGACCTCGAACAGCTGGCGGTACAGCGGCAGCGCCACTACCAGGAACAGCAACAATTGCCGCGGCCCGTAGGACGCATCGGCCAGGCGTGCCGCGCCCGCCAGCGCCACGGCCACGAACCCCGCTTCCAGCACGAAGCCGAACAACGCCAGCCAGGGCGCCGGCCGCGATTCCACCGCGGTCACCGCGGCCAGCTGCTCGTCCAGGATGCCGCGCAGCCGGCGCCAGGCCTGCCCGTGGCGACCGAAGCCGCGCCATACCGGAACACCGGCCACATACTCGGCCAGCGCAGCCTGTGCCGTCTCGTTGGCGGCGAACATCCGTTCGCCGGGCCGTCGCGCCACGCGCTGCGTCCAGGCCATCGCCAGCGCGGCCAGCGGCATCACCGCCGCCACCCATAGCGCCATCGGTCCGTCCAGCCAGGCCAGGAACAACAGCAGAAAGCACGGCATCGCCAGTCCCGCCACGAAAACGCCCAGGAAGTGCGACCAGATCGACTCGACCATGTCCAGATCCGAGGTCAGCCGCGCGGCCAAATCGCCATCGCGCTGACGCGCGAACCAACCCATCGGCAGGCGCCGCAGATGGTCCGCGAGCCGCAGCCGCGCTTCGCCCATCATGGCGTAGGCGCCGGCGAAGATCAGCGGCATGGCGCGCTGGCCGGCCGCGATGCGCAGCCAGACCAGCGCGGCCAGCCCCGCGGTCGCCGCCAGGATGAAGCCTGGCGAAGCCTGGCCCGCGAATCCGCGCCGCAGCAGAAGGTACAGCGCGCCGTAGAACGCGGCGCTCAACGCCCCTTCCGCCACCGCCCAGGCGACGCCCCGCGCCAGGCGCGCGTCGCGCCGTCCCGCCAACCTGAATCCGGCCTGCGCCAACGCTCGGATCATGCCTGTTCTCCCTGCGCGCCCAGGCGCCAGTCGAGCGCGTCCTCGTGGTCGCGCCATAGTTCACGATAGGCGGCGCAACCCGCCAGCAGGCACTCATGCGTGCCCTGCCCCACCACCCGCCCCCGCGCCATCACGACAATGTGGTCCGCCTGCATGACCGTGTGCAGCCGGTGCGCGATCATCAGCACGGTGCGGCCGCGACACAGCCGGGACAGCGCGTCCTGCACCAGGTCTTCGTTCTCGGCATCGATGCTGGAAGTGGCTTCGTCCAGCAACAGGACCGGCGCGTCCTTGAGCAGCGCCCGGGCGATCGACAGCCGCTGGCGCTCGCCGCCAGACAGCCGCGCGCCGCGTTCGCCGATGACGGTCTGGTAACCGTGCGGCAACGCCATGATGAAATCGTGGGCGCTGGCCGCGCGCGCGGCGCTTTCGAGCTGCCCGGCGCTGGCGTCGGCCCGCGCCAGCCGCAGGTTGTCGGCGATGGTGCCATGGAACAGGAACACGTCCTGGAACACCACGCTGACCTGCGCCAGCAACGCATCCAGCGGCCAGTCCCGCACGTCTCGTCCGCCCACCCGCACCTGGCCCGCGCTGGCGTCATACAGGCGCGGCAACAGCCGCGCGAGCGTGCTCTTGCCCGACCCGCTCGCCCCCACCAGCGCGGTCAGGCGACCGGCGCCGGCCCGAAACGACACGCCGTCCAGCGCCAGCCGGTCGCCATAGCGATGGCTGACGCTGTCGTATTCGATCGACAGCGCGCCCGCCGGCGCGGTGGCGCCCGGCGTCTGTGCCAGCGCCGGCTCGGCCAGCACGGCATTGATGTGGGCCAGCGCCTGCGCTCGCTGCGACTGCCCGCCCAGGACGAACGTCAGGCGCAACAGCGGTTGCAGCACGGCGGGCGCCAGCAGCAGGAACAGGAAGAGCGTCGGGATGTCCAGCGCGCCCCGCGCGTGCAGCCAGACCCCCAGCGGCGCCACCAGCAGCAGATTCGAGGACAGCAGCCCCACGTACACCAGCCAACCCCGGGCGCTGGCGCGCGCATACTGCGCCACCCAGTCCGCGGAACCGTGGATGGCGGCCGCCAGCCGGCTGAAGGAACGCGCCTCGAGTCCGAACGACTTCACCACCTGCACGCCGCGCACATACTCGCCGACCTGGTCGGCGATCTCGCGCTGCAACGCGCTCCAGCGGCCCGCGCCGCTGGCGGCGCGGCGCATCAGCACCGCCTGGGCCGCCAGCGCCGCCGGCAAAGGCGCCACCGCCGCCAGGGCCAGGCGCCAATCGACCGCGAACAGCACGGCGAGCGCCGCCAGCGGCACCACGGCCGCCGCCACCGCGTCCGGCAGCATGTGCGCCAGGAAGCCCTCCAGTCCGTTGACATCGTCCGTCAGCACGCGCCGCAACCCGCCACGGCCACGCGCGGCAAAGAAAGACAGCGGCACCTGGCCGAGCTTGCGGGCCAGCGCCAGGCGCAGGCGGTGCTGGATGCTGAAGGCGCCGCGATGCGCCAGGACGTGGCTGGCCGCCATGGCGGCCCAGCGCAGCGCCAGCGCCGCGAGTGTCCAGCCGGCCAGCATGCGGACGGACGCCAGGTCGGGCGCCGGACCGCACCATTCCACCGCCATCCGGTAGATGAGCCAGAACGGCGCCACGCTCAGCGCCGCCGACACGATCGCCGTCGCCACCGACAGGCCCAGCAGTCCGGGCGAATGCCGCACCAGGCTGGCGAAACGATGGCCGCCCGCGTCCATCGCGGGATCGGAGGCATCGGCGTCCGGGATGGCGACGCCCTGCGGCGCCTTGGGCGCGCTCATCGGACGGCTCCCTCGAGCCGGCGCAGGCCCAGCGCGATCAACAGCAGGGCCACCAACGCCGCCGCCCACGCCAGCCCGAACGCGTAGCGGTAGCCCAGCGCCTGGCCGAGCCCGCCGATGACGGCCGCCGCGGCGGCGTTGGACAGGCTTTCACAACATTGCATGACGGTGTAGTCCGTGCCCGGCCGGCGCGGCGAAGCCCAGTTCATGAACAGCGCCCAGACCGTCACGTACATGGCGCCTTCGGCCAGCGATTGCACCGCGAAGGCCGCGAAGATCACGCGGACATCACTGACCTGCGCCGCCTGCAGGCCCCACGCCGTGCCCAGCAGCAGCGTCGCACCCGCCAGCGACGCCAGCACGGCGCCGCGGTCGCCCAGCCAGCGAATCAGCGGAATGCCGATCACCACGCCGCCCACGGCGCTGGCCACCAGGTTGCTGACCTGCAGGCCGCCCGCCTGCGCCACCGACATGCCATGATCGATGAGCCAGGGTTGCAGCAAGGTCGCCACGGCCGTGCCGGCGCACTTGAACAGGATGGCGATCAGCAGCGCCCAGCCCAGGTCGCGGTGTTCACGCAGGTCTCGCAGGCGCACTCGCCCTTCAGGGCCGGGCGCCGGGTCGCCTTCGGCGGCCGTCGCCGGCGGTTGGCGCCAGCGCCGGCCGAGCAGCAGCGGCAGGTAGAGCAGCAGCATCAGGCCGGCCAGGCCCTGCATGGCCACGGCCCAGCCCCAATGCTGATACACGACCAGCAGGCCGCCGCCGCCCGCCAGCATGCCGCCGATGAACGCCGACACCTGGATCGCGTTGGCGGCGCCCGCCGTGCGGCCGCGCATGCGGGCCACGGCATAGGCATTGGTCACGATGTCCTGCGTGGCGCAGACCAGATTCAACGCCACCGCGCCCGCCACGCACAGATAGAGCTCGGTGGACGGCGGGAAATTCGCCAGCAGCAGGCACAGCACGATGGCCAGCCATTGCGTCGCGCCGACCACATAGGCATGGCTGCGTCGCGCGCACCAGTTCTCGATCGGCCCGGCCCACAGGAATTTCAGCGCCCAGGGCAGGAACGCCAGGCCCGTCAGGCTCACGTCGGACACGCTGTGGCCGCCGTCGCGGATCAGCACGCCCAGGGCATTGAAGGCCAGGCCGCTCGGCAGGCCCTGCGCGAAATACATCAGGCCCAGGGCCACGAACTGGCTGCGCCGGTCCGAAGAACGTTGCGTCGCCATGCTAGAAATCCAGGCCCACGCGCACGCCCACCACCCGGCCCGTGCCCGCCACCACCAGGTCGTTGAGCGCGCGGGTGTAGTAGACGCGGTCCGTCAAATTCTTGCCGTAGACGCCGACCGTCCAATGGCGGTCGACGCGGTAAGTCAGTTGCGCATCCAGCAAGGTGTAGGCGTCGTTCTTGGCCGTGGCGGTGGGATAGAGATAGGACGAGCCCTGATGCCGCACCGCCAGGCCCGCCTCCCAGCCCGGCGCGAAGCGCCACGCCGCCGTCACGCCATAGCTCTGGCGCGGCGTGTTGGGAAACTGCTGGCCGGCATAGTCCACGCCGCCCTTGTGGTAATCGTCATAGACCGCCTTGACCAGGCCGACGAAGGCGCTCAGGTCCACGCTGCGCACGGGCCGCCAGGTGCCGGTCAGTTCCATGCCCACGTTGTGCGATCGGCCCGCGTTGCTGGTCAGGCTTTGGCCGCCGCTGCCGATGGTCACGACCTGCTGGTCGCGCAGCTTGGTGTAGAAGCCGACGGCGCTTACATTCCAGCTCTCGTCGAGTCCCTGCAGGCGGTAGCCCAGTTCGGCGTAGTTGCCATACTCGGGCTGGTAGGCCTGCGCGGCGGAAGCGCTGTCGGTCGCGTACTGGTTGAAGCCCGAGGCCTTGTAGCCGCGCGCCAGGGTGGCCCAGGCGAACTGCAGGACATCGGGGCGGTATTCGAGCGTCAGGCGCGGCAGCAGCACGGTGTCGTGCGTCTTGCCGCGCAGCGTTTCCACGGCGCTGTAGGGTCCGGCGCTTTGCGTGCTGCGCCAGTCCATGCGGCGCTCGTCGCGTTCGACGCGCAGCGCCCCCGCGATGCGCCAGCGCGGGTCGAAACGCCAGCCCAGTTCGCCGAAGATCGCCGCCGTCGCCCCCTTGATGCGGGCCGACGTCACACTGCTGAAGACATTGGGCATCGCGAAGGTATACGGCGAATCGCGGCGGATCTTCGAACCATACAGGCCGGCCATCCAGTCCAGGCCGGTCTCGCCGCTGGGCAGATGCGACAGGCGGGCCTCGGCGCTGTACTGCTCGACAGAGGAATTGAAGCCGCTGGATGCCCCCAGCACCGACTCGGGCATCCAGTAATCCCAATCCATCCGGCTGCCGCCGAGGTTGACGGCGAGCCGGTTGCCATTGGCCAGCTCACGGTCATACGAGCCCGTGACCAGGGTGTAGGACAGGTCATTCTGGCCCGCTTCGCTATTGCCGGAATGGTGCTTGTCCGCGAGTTGGCGCGTGGTGAAGAAGTCGTTGCCGCCCCGCGTTTTCACGCCGTGCACGCCCAACCGCCATTCACCGCCCGCATCGTCCACGTGCAGGAACTTGACGCGGCCGAAGCGGCTGCGCCAGCCGCCGGTGTCGTCACGGTCCAGGACGTCGTTCTTGACGTAGCCATCGGCGTTTTCGGCGCCGCCCGCGATACGGATGGCGGTGCGGTCGGACAGGGGGATATCCATGGCCGCCGTCTCGCGCCGGCGGTTGCCGGTGGCGTACTCGAGCTGGGCGTTGCCGCCGAACGCGAAGCCCGGATCGCGGGTGCGCACGGCCACCAGCCCGCCCATGCTGTTCTGGCCGTACAGGGTGCTTTGCGGTCCTCGCAGCACCTCGATCTGCTCGACATCGAACAACTGGCCCAACGTCATGACGGTCATGGGCACGCCGTCGATCAGCACGCTGGTGCTGACGCTGTCGGATTCATCGTCCGAGAAGCCCAACCCGCGGATGGTGAGGCTGGGCGTGTTTTGCGTGAAGCTGGTGAAGTAGACGTTGGGCGAACGCAACGCCACGTCGAACAGGCCGTCCAGGCCATCGCGTTCAACGGCAAGTCCGTCAATCACGGTGACGCTGGCGGGCGTGACTTGCTCGGCCGCGCCTTGCTTGGTGGCGGTGACCACCACCGGCGCCAGCCGGACGGCATCCGCGGCCGCTTCGCCATTGGCCGCGTTGGCCGCGGGTGGCGCCGCGCGCAGGGAAAGGGGCGCGGCCAGCGCCAGGGACAGGCCAACGGCCAGGGCAGTTCGGGTAGGCATGGACATGAAAATCGCACAGGGGTGAGAAGGAATCGGCCATACAATATCGATTCTCATTAACAATTACTGCCCGAATCGGCAGTATTCCTGCCCGGATCGGGAGCATTTGCAATGGACCTGCCGTTGATCGACCTTGCCCGGCACCTGCCCGACGACCCCAACCCGCCGCCCGAACTGTGGCCGTCGGCGCCCCAGCCCAATGCGGTGCACCAGACCGGCACCGGACTGACGGCGTTCGCCAGCCACAGCCGCTACGAGCAGCCGGTCGATTGCCTGATCTGCGATTCCGACCAGCGCCTGCTGCTGTCGATTTGGCCCAAGGGCGGCATGGACGTGGCCGTGGATGGCCGCCAGCAGCGGCTGCAGAGCCGTCAACTGCTGTGCGGCACGCTGGGCGGCGGCCCCTGGCACACGCAGATGCATGGCGACATGCCGCATGTCGGGCTGCTGGTATCCCCTGCCCTGCTGCGCCAGATCGCCGGCGAAGACGGCGATGCCCTGGCCGCCGACCTGGAACGCGGCCTTGGCCTGTGGCTGACCCCGAGCGATCCGCGGCTGCTGCAGGCGGCCCAGGAACTGGACAGCGCCTTGATGGGCGGCGCCAGTTCGCCGTTGCTGCGCGAGGCCCGCAGCCTGGAGTTCCTGATCCAGGTGCTGCGCGTGCGCGGCGCCGCCCGCGCCGAGGGCGTCGCGGCGCGGCCGGCCGCCGTGCGCCGCGCGGACCATGAACGCCTGCACCAGGCCCGCAGCCTGTTGCTGGCCGACCTGGCGCAGCCGCCCTCCATCGCCGATCTGGCGCGCCAATGCGGCATGAACACCTTCAAGCTCAAGCAGGCCTTCAAACAGTACTTCGGCCTGCCGGTGCATACGCTCTACCAGCGCGAACGCATGCGCGCGGCCTGGGACCTCATCGCAACGGGCGGGCTCAGTGTGTCGCAGGCGGGACTGAAGCTCGGCTACACCAACATGAGCCACTTCTCCAGCGCGTTCAAGCGGGTCCACGACGTCCTGCCGAACCAGGTCAAGCGCGGCGGATAGGCGATCGTGGTCGGCGCGGTCCCCGACCCGCCGCCCGGCTCGCGGTCCTACATCGTCCTACTCTGGCCCCATTTCGACTAGAATCAGAACCATTCTCAATAAAAGACACCGGTCCGCGGCCGGGTCGAAAAATAACGAGGCGCGTTCTGAAACCCACGTTCCGTTTGTCCATGGCCTGGCTCCACACCTGGGTCGGCCTGTGGTTTTCCTGGCTGCTGTTCGCCGTCTTCCTGACGGGCGCCCTGGCGGTATTCGCCGAACCCATCACCCATTGGATGACGCCCGAGCACCACGCGGCCGAGGCCGAGGCGGCGGCGCGCGAGCCCGTCAAGGTGGATCGCGCGCGCCGGCTCGACCTGGCGGTGCAGTACATGGCGCAGCATCACCCCGGCGCCGGCATGTGGGAGATCTGGCCGGTCGACCGCTTTCACGACAACGGCCTGGTGGCGTACTGGTTCGATCGCGACGGCCAATACGCCGACGCCGAACTGGATCCCGAGACGGGCCAGGAACTGCCAGAGGAAGCGCATCACGCGCAAGGCCGCGCCACGTTCGGCGGCAACCATTTCGTCGACTTCCACTACAACCTGCATGCCCAGCCGCTGGGCGTGTGGATCGTGGCCTTCGCGGCCATGGCGATGCTGGTGGCGATGGTGTCGGGCGTGGTGACGCACAAGCGCATCTTCAAGGACTTCTTCACCTTCCGCGCAAAGAAAGGCCAGCGCTCGTGGCTGGACGCGCACAACGCCACGGCGGTGCTGACCCTGCCGTTCCAGTTCATGATCGCCTACACCGGCATCGTGATCTCGGCCCTGACGCTGATGCCCGCGCCGATCGCCGCGGCCTATGGCAGCGGCGCCGAGGCCGCCCGCCAGTATCTTGCCGAACTCTCCCGCGAAGACCGGCCGACGCCGACCGGCGCCGCGCTGGCCGTGCCGGCGCTGGAGCCCCTGGTGGCCCGCGCCGAACAATTGATCGGGCAGACCGCGCGCGCCATCGTCATCAACAATCCGGAAGACGGCTCGATGCGCATCGCGGTCTATGGCTGGAACGAGACGGCGGACCAGCAGGTCCACATCAGCAGCACCAGCGGCATGGCCGAATTCTCCGGCGCCAGCGGCGAACTGCTGCGCCTGCGCGCGCCCGGCGGCGTCGAAGGCGGCGCCGCGCCGCTGACGCGCCAGGTGATGGCCGACCTGCACATGGTCAAGTTCGGCGGGCTGGCCATGAAATGGCTGTATTTCCTGTGCGGCCTGGCCGGCGCCGCCATGATGGGCACCGGCGCGGTGCTGTTCATGGTCAAGCGCCGCAACAAGATGGGCCACGAATTCGGCGCCGCCACCGCGCGCGTCTACCGCCTGATCGAGGGCCTGAACGTGGCCGCGCTGGCCGGCCTGGCGATCGCCTGCGTCGGCTATCTGTGGGCCAACCGACTGCTGCCGGTGGCGCTGCCGCAGCGCGCCGGCTGGGAGCTGCGCGCTTTCTTCATCATCTGGGCGCTGACGCTGGCCCACGCCTGGCTGTGCACGCCGCGGCGTGCATGGATCGGGCAATTGGCCGCGCTGTCGGCGCTGTGCCTGCTGCTGCCGCTGCTGTCGCTGGCGACGATCGGCGACCATCCGCTGGCGCAGATCGCGCGCGGCGACTGGGAAAGCGCCGGCGTCGAACTGACGGCCGTGGCCACCGGCCTGGCGGCCGGCTGGGCCGCGCTACGATTGCGGAAGAAGCCGCTGTCGGCGCCGCCGCCGCGCAACGCCCGACCGCCCCAGGAAGCCACGGCATGAATCTGAACGACGCATACGGCATCGCCATGGCGCTGCTGCTGACCTATTCGGGCATGGCCTGCCTGAGCCTGGCGATGCCGCGCCACTACGACCAGGTCTGGGGCCGCGATCCCTCCGCCAACCACACCCGCGTGCTGCGCGCCGCCGGCATCCTGCTGTTGCTGCTGGCGCTGCTGCCCTGCGTCGGCCTGTGGGGCAACACCGTGGGCGTGGTGGCCTGGCTGGGCTGGCTGTCGGCCGGCGCGCTGCTGTGGGTCGGCATGCTGTCGTGGTCGCCGCGCCCGGCGATGCGCACCGCCGCGCTCGCGGTGGTGATCTCGATCGCCGGGGTCGGCTTCGGCTTCTAGGGCCGCATTGCGCCCGCCCCGGCCCGGCCGGGGCCGTTTGACCGGCATCAAGCCGGCCTGACAAACGCCTCGGCGGCCCGGTTTTTGACACCATAGGTGGTGGTAGAGTTTTCCTACCCCACAACATATGGTGTCAGCGATGCAACTCCAACACATCCTCAAGCGCGACGGCCGGGTCGTCGCATTCGACCGCGACAAGATCGCGGCGGCACTCGCCGCCGCCGGCCGCAGCACCGGAGAACTGGACGCCGACGTCGCGCAGGGACTGGCCAGCGCGGTGATCGCGGCGCTGGCCGCCGAGGGCAACGTCTGCCCCGGCGTGGAGACCATCCAGAACCAGGTCGAGGAAACGCTGGTCAAGGCCGGCTACTGGCGCACCGCCCGCGCCTACATCGTCTACCGCGAGCAGCACGCCCGCCTGCGCGCGCTGCGCCACACCCTGGTGGACGTGGAAAGCGCCATGGAGGAATACCTGGAACAGCGCGACTGGCGCGTCAACGCCAACGCCAACCAGGGCTACAGCCTGGGCGGCCTGATCCTGAACGTGGCCGGCAAGGTCACCGCCAACTACTGGCTGTCCAACGTCTTCACGCCCGAGGCCGGCCAGGCCCACCGCGACGGCGACATCCACATCCACGACCTCGACATGCTCAGCGGCTATTGCGCCGGCTGGTCGCTGCGCCAGCTGCTGACCGAGGGCTTCAACGGCATCCCCGGCAAGATCGAGGCCACGCCGCCGCGCCACATGTCGGCGGCCATCGGCCAGATCGTCAACTTCCTGGGCACGCTGCAGAACGAATGGGCCGGCGCGCAGGCCTTCAGCTCGTTCGACACCTACATGGCGCCCTTCATCCGCCGCGACGCGATGACCTACGCCGAGGTCAAGCAGTGCATGCAGGAGCTGATCTACAACCTCAACGTGCCGAGCCGCTGGGGCACGCAGACGCCGTTCACCAACCTGACCTTCGACTGGACCTGCCCGGCCGACCTGAAGGAGCAGATCCCCTACGTCGGCGGCGAGGAAATGCCGTTCGCCTATGGCGACCTGCAGGCCGAGATGGACATGATCAACCGCGCCTACATCGAGGTGATGATGGCCGGCGACGCCAAGGGGCGCGTGTTCACCTTCCCGATTCCCACCTACAACATCACGCCCGACTTCGACTGGGACCACCCCAACACCGAGCGCCTGTTCGAGATGACCGCGCGCTACGGCCTGCCGTACTTCCAGAACTTCCTCAATTCCGACCTGGAGCCGCACATGGTGCGCTCCATGTGCTGCCGCCTGCAGCTGGACCTGCGCGAGCTGCTCAAGCGCGGCAACGGCCTGTTCGGCTCGGCCGAGCAGACCGGTTCGGTGGGCGTGGTGACGGTCAACTGCGCGCGGCTGGGCCATACCTGCCGCGGCGACGAGGCCGCGCTGATGGCGCGCCTGGACCTGCTGCTGGGCCTGGGCCGCGACGTGCTGGAGACCAAGCGCAAGGTGGTGCAGCGCTACATCGACCAGGGCCTGTATCCGTACACCCGGCGCTACCTCGGCACGCTGCGCAACCACTTCAGCACGCTGGGCGTGAACGGCATCAACGAGATGATCCGCAACTTCAGCGACGGCGCCGACGACGTCACCACGCCGGCCGGCCACGCGCTGGCGGTGCGGCTGCTGGACCGGGTGCGGGCGCGCATGACCGAGTTCCAGGAGGAGACCGGCCACCTCTACAACCTGGAGGCCACGCCGGCCGAAGGCACCACCTACCGCTTCGCCCGCGAGGACCGCAAGCGCTATCCCGGCATCCTGCAAGCCGGCACCGAGGCCCAGCCCTACTACACCAACTCCAGCCAGCTGCCGGTGGGCCACACCGACGATCCGTTCGAGGCGCTGGCCCTGCAGGAAGCGCTGCAGGGCAAGTACACCGGCGGCACCGTGCTGCACCTGTACATGAACGAGGCCGTGTCGTCGGCCAGCGCCTGCAAGGAACTGGTGCGGCGCGCGCTGTCGAATTTCCGGCTGCCGTACATCACAGTCACGCCGACGTTCTCGATCTGCCCGAACCACGGCTATCTGGCCGGGCACCACGAGTTCTGCCCCAAGTGCGACGCCGAACTGCTGGCGAAGCAGGCTTCGTGCTGCGCGCCGGCCTGACCGCGCCGGCCATCGAGTTTTTCCCCGGGCGATCCCCGCCCGGCCCTTTCCCCAGGAGCCATCATGCAAACCGTGATCACCCCGCA
>NZ_CYTY01000009.1:19778-34188 GCF_001298995.1 Achromobacter sp. 2789STDY5608615 | reverse complement strand
GGCCCGGCACGCTGGCCGCCGTCATCTTCATCGCCGGCTGCCCGTGGCGCTGCCACTACTGCCACAACCCCGAATTGCAGACGCGCAACGCGCGCTACGACTGGCGCGACGTGCGCGCCTTCCTCGACAACCGCCAGGGCCTGCTGGACGGCGTGGTGTTCTCGGGCGGCGAACCGCTGAGCGAGCCGCGCCTGCCGTCGATGATCCGCGAGGCGCGGCGCATGGGATACCGCATCGGCCTGCACACCGCCGGCATCTATCCGCTGCGGCTGGCCGACGTGCTGCGCTACCTGGACTGGGTCGGCCTAGACATCAAGGCCGACGCGCAGGGCTATGACGACATCACCGGCCGCCGCGATTCGCACCGTCCGGCGCAGGCCTGCCTGACGCAGTTGCTGACCGCCGGCGTGGATTTCGAATGCCGCATCACCTGGCATCCCGACTGGCTCGACGAGACCCGGCTGCTGGGCCTGGCGCGCGAACTGGCGCGGCGCGGCGTCAAGCGCTTCGCGGTGCAAGGCGCGCGCAGCTGCCCCAGCACCCCGCCGGCGCGGCTGCTGGGCACCCAGGCGCAGGCCCTGCTGCGCGGCTGGTTCGAGGAATTCGCCTACCGCTGAGCGCTGGCGCGGCCCAGGCGCGCCGCCAGCGCGGCGTGAAAGCGCGGCGACGCCACCGCGCCCACATTGCAGCGCGACCAGGGCGAGGCCGCCGTCGGGTCGACGCTGAACACGCGGCCCGGCGCCATGATGACCTTCTCCGGCATCAGGTCCTCGGCCAGCGCCAGCGAATTGTCGATGCCGGGAAACGCCGCCCACAGATAGAGCGAACTGGTGGGCCGCGTGTAGACCGCGGCGCCCAGCGAATCCAGCACCCGCAGCGCGTCGCCGGTGGCCGCTTCCAGCCGCTGGCGCAGGCGCACCAGGTGGCGCTCGTAGTGGCCGTCGCGCAGCATCACGTCGACCATGCGCTCGCAGTATTCCGAACTGCTGACGTGCACCAGCGCCTTCAGGTCCGCCAGGTCGCTGGCCAGGCCCGCGCCGCAGGCGATGAAGCCGACCCGCAGCGCCGCCGAGAACGATTTCGAGAAACTGCCGATGTAGACCGTGCGTTCCAGCTGGTCCAGCGCCGACAGCCGCACCGCCGAGGTCGGCTTGAAGTCGGCCAGCGGGTCGTTCTCCACCACGATCAGGTTGTAGCGCTCGGACAGCTGCAGCAGCTTGTAGGCCTTGGCCGGCGAAATGTCCGAACCGGTCGGATTGTGGGCCAGCGACTGGGTGAAAAAGAGGCGCGGCTTCTCGCGCTGCAGCAACGCCTCCAGCGCGACCAGGTCGGGGCCGTCCGACAGGCGCGGCACGCCCAGCATGCGCACGCCGGCCAGCTTGAGCTTGCCGAACAGCGGGTAATAGCCGGGATCGTCCACCAGCGCCGCCGCGCCCGGCGGCAGGAAGTAGCGGATCACCAGGTCCATGGCCTCGTTGGCGCCGTGCGTCAGCACCAGCTGCGACGGCGCCGCGCTGATGCCGACGTCGCCCAGCTTGCGCACCAGGCTCTCGCGCAGCGGCGCGTAGCCGAAGCGGCTGCCATAGCGGAACAGCGTGCCCAGGCCGGTGCGCACCACCTTCTGGTGATAGCGGTCCATGCGCATGTCGGCCAGCCATTCGACCGGCGGGAAGCCGTCGCCGGCGGCGATGGCGTCTGGCTGGGTCTTGAGCTGCTCGCGCATCAGCCAGACGATGTCCATGGCGCGGCTCAACTGGCCCGGTTCCTCATCGGCGGCGCGCTGCGCCGGACCGGTGTCGAGCACGTAGAAGCCCGAGCCGCGGCGCGGCTCCACCAGCCCGCGCGCCACCAGCATCTCGAACGCCACCACCACGGTGTTCTTGGCGTAGCGATGCAATTGCGCCAGCTCGCGCAGCGAGGGCAATTTATCGCCCGGGCGGTAGACGCCCTCGGCGATCTGGCGCCCGATCAGGCGCGCCAGGCTTTCGGCGATGGGCGCGGCGCGCGGGGCGCGGCCCAGGGAATTGTCGGCGTCCACGGCGTGGTTTCCAGCGGGAAAAAGTCGAAAATTGGTGCAGTGCGATGGTACTGTTCGTCCAAACTGTACCTCTGAATGCCGGTACAGTTTACCTAGAATCTGGCCACCCAATTCTTAGATTTTCCGATGGAGACACATGCCATGGTGGCCGATTCACGCCTGCCCAACTTCCGCGCCCTCACCCCCGCCCAACGCCTCGCCGCCATCGCCGACGCGGCCGGCCTGACGCCCGAGGAACGCCAGCAACTGGCCGAGCCGGGCGCGCTCGGCCTGGACCGCGCCGACGGCATGATCGAGAACGTCATCGGCGCCTTCGAGCTGCCGCTGGGCGTGGCCGGCAACTTCCAGGTCAATGGCCGCGACGTGCTGGTGCCGATGGCGGTGGAAGAACCGTCGGTGGTGGCGGCGGCCTCGTTCATGGCCAAGCTGGCGCGCGAGAACGGCGGCTTCGAGACCTCCAGCACCCGGCCGCTGATGCGCGCCCAGGTGCAGGTGCTGGGCCTGACCGATCCGCACGGCGCGCGCGTCGCCCTGCTGCGCGAACGCGAGCGCATCGTCAAGCTGGCCAACAGCCGCGACCAGGTGCTGATCGGCCTGGGCGGCGGCTGCCAGGACATCGAGGCGCACGTGTTCGCCGACACGCTGCGCGGCCCGATGCTGGTGCTGCACCTGATCGTCGACGTGCGCGACGCCATGGGCGCCAACACCGTCAACACCATGGCCGAGGCCGTGGCGCCGCTGGTCGAGGAGATCACCGGCGGCACGGTGCGGCTGCGCATCCTGTCGAACTTGGCCGACCTGCGCCTGTCGCGGGCCCGCGTGCGCCTGACGCCGCAGACCCTCGACACCAGGGACCGCAGCGGCGCCGAGATCATCGAGGGCGTGCTGGACGCCTACGTGTTCGCCGCCACCGACCCGTACCGCGCCGCCACCCACAACAAGGGCATCATGAACGGCATCGACCCGGTCATCGTCGCCACCAGCAACGACTGGCGCGCGGTCGAGGCCGGCGCCCATGCCTACGCCTGCCGCGACGGCCGCTACACCTCGCTGACCCATTGGGAAAAGGACGCCAGCGGCGCCCTGGTCGGCACGCTGGAAATGCCGATGCCGGTGGGCCTGGTCGGCGGCGCCACCAAGACCCATCCGCTGGCGCGGCTGGCGCTCAAGATCATGGCGGTGCGCTCGGCCCAGGAGCTGGGCGAGATCGCCGTGGCCGTGGGCCTGGCGCAGAACCTGGGCGCGCTGCGGGCGCTGGCCACCGAGGGCATCCAGCGCGGCCACATGGCGCTGCACGCGCGCAACATCGCGCTGACCGTGGGCGCGGTGGGCGCCGAGATCGACCAGCTGGCCCGCCGCATGGCCGAGGAAAAGGACGTGCGCGCCGACCGCGCGCTGGCGCTGCTGGAGGAACTGCGGAAACCGGCCTGACGGCGCGGCACGGCCGGCGCACGCACGCCGGCCGCACAAGAACAGAGGCGGCGCCGGGAACCTCCCGCGCCGCCCGTCCATCAAGGAGACAGACATGGAAAGAGACAGCAAGGCGTCCGCCGGACGCCTGGCCGAAGTATGGAACGACACGGTCGACCTGCGCCACCTGGCGTGGGCCATCGCCATCGGCATCGTCATCAGCGTGGCCGGCTTCTACGCCGCCAGCGGCTGGCTGCGCGACAAGGTCGCCTCGCCCGAGCTGGCGCACGCCTACGCCATGCTGGCCGGCCTGGGCGGCTGCGTGCTGGCGGGCGTGATCTGCGCCCGCCTGTTCCCGCCCAAGCGCGAAGTGGTCGAGCACAGCGCCTCGCACGATCCGGCCTGGCGCGCCGAGGTGCTGGCCGAACTGGCCGCGCAACCGGGCGGCCTGGGCACGCTGGCGGACCTGCCGCCGGCGGTGGTCAAGGAACTGAAGGAACTGGACCTGTACGAGCTGTTCGCCGCGCCCGCCGCGGCGCAGGCGCCGCAGGCCCAACCGCGCAACGTGCGTGAAGAGGTGCCGGCATGAGCGATCCCGTGTTGCTTGAACAGATCATGGTGGCCGCCGGCATGGGCCTCCTGGGCGCGGTGGTGTTCGCCGCCATCGGCCTGGTGTCCGGCACCGACGAGACCACCACGCTGGCGCCGCTGACGCTGCTGGTGGTGCTGCTGGGCGTGCCGCCCGCCGGCGTCTTCACCTTCTTCCTGGCCGGCGCGGTGGCCAAGCACATGACCCACGCGGTGCCGACGGCGCTGCTGGGCATCCCCGGCGACACGCTGGCCACGCCGCTGCTGCAGGACGCCAACATGCTGCGCAAGCTGGGCGTGCCGCACATCGCGCTGCGCAAGATGGTGTCGGGCGCCATCGTCGCCGCCTTCGTGGCGGTGCCGCTGGCGGTGCTGTTCGCCGTGCTGCTGGCGCCGTTCGGCGGCGCCATCACCAAGTCGGCGCCGTGGATCTTCCTGGCCGCGGCGGTGCTGATCGCCTACTTCTCGGCCGGCCGCTGGGCCGCGGTGGCGCTGCTGGTGCCGTTCGTGGTGGTGATCGTGGCGCTGCAGAGCCTGACCGCCAAGTATGGCGTCAAGCTCAGCATCAGCTACTTCCTGGGCATCGCCATCGGCCCGCTGATCGCGGACCTGTTCACCGTGATCGCGCCGCAGGGCCGCGCGAAAATGATGCGCGACAAGGTGCGCACGTTCTCGCTGGCGCCGGACGTCAAGGGCTGGTCGGGCTACTTCCCCAACCCGCTCAAGGTGATGGACCGCATCCAGACCCGCTGGACCCTGGCCACCGCCACCATCTCCAGCGCCACCTTCGTGTTCAGCCCGGTGGCGATGACGGTGGTGCTGGGCGAACTGGTGGGCTCGCGCGTCAAGCATGCCTATCACCGCCTGACCACGGTGCTGAGCGCGCGCAACGGCGTCACCGAGGCGACCTACATCGCCGAGGCCCTGATCCCGCTGATCGCCTTCGGCCTGCCGCTCAGCCCGGTGGCCGCCGGCCCGGCCGCGCCGCTGTTCAACGCGCCGCCGCGCTTCACGGTGGACGCGGCCAGCGGTGAAACGCACAACCTGCACAACCTGCTGAACCACTGGGAGTTCCTGGGCTACGGCATGCTGGCGGTGCTGCTGGCGGCGATCGTGTCGTATCCGTTCGCCATGAACTTCGCGCGCCGCGCCGCGCTGTTCGTGTCGCGCAAGGTCAGCCACGAGGCCATCATCGCCACCTTCGTCGGCCTGATCATCGTGATCAGCGTGTGGGAAGGCCAGTTCCTGGGCCTGCTGGTGATCCTGACCATGGGCCTGTTCGGCGGCCTGCTGTCGCGCCTGTTCGGCTTCAACACCGGCGTGCAGTTCATGGGCTACTACACTGCCGTGCTGACGGTGCCGGCGCTGGTCAAGCTGGTGGCATAAAAGGAAGCGCCAGCGAAAAGGGGCGGAGCCGGCGTGCTCCGCCCCTTTTTTTCTTTCGCGGCGGCCGCGGCCAGGCGCAGCGCCTTCATCTCCCCTGCTTTCCCCCGCCCGCTTGATTCCGCGCAAGGCGGCGCGTCATGCCTTGCTCTAGCCTCGGAGCCACTGTTCCCAATAAAGGCTCTCATTTCATGACGTGGTTCAAATCCCTCACTCTCGCCGGACGCGAATTGCTGCCCATCGTCCAGGGCGGCATGGGCGTCGGCGTTTCCGCCCATCGCCTGGCCGGCGCGGTCGCCAGCCAGAACGCGGTCGGCACCATCGCCAGTGTGGACTTGCGCCATCACCATCCCGACCTGATCGAGCAGACCGAGGACTGCCGCGACCGTGAACAGATCGACAGCGCCAACCGCGTCGCCCTGGACCGCGAAGTGCGTGCCGCGCTCGACACCGCGCAGGGCCGCGGCGTGGTCGCGGTGAACGTCATGAAGGCGGTGCGCGACCACCCCGCCCTGGTGCGCCAGGCCTGCGAAAGCGGCGCCCAGGCCATCGTCATGGGCGCCGGCCTGCCACTGGACCTGCCCGACATGACCGCCGACTACCCCAAGGTCGCCCTGGTCCCCATCCTGTCGGAAGCGCGCGGCGTGGCCGCCGTGCTGAAGAAGTGGATGAAGAAAGGCCGCATGGCCGACGCCGTGGTCATCGAACACCCTGGCTACGCCGGCGGCCACCTGGGCGCCGCGCGCCTGGACGACATCCACGACGAGCGTTTCGACTTCAAGCGCGTGCTGGCCGAATGCCGCCAGCTGTTCCAGGACCTGCAACTGGGCCGCGACGCCCCGCGCCTGATCGTGGCCGGCGGCGTCGGCAGCCATGAACAGGTGCGCCATTGGCTCGGCAACGGCGCCGACGGCGTGCAGGTGGGCACGGCCTTCGCCGTGACCCAGGAAGGCGACGCGCACGAGAACTTCAAGCGCGTGCTGATGGAAGCCGACCCCGACAAGCTGGCCGAATTCACCAGCGTGGCCGGCCTGCCGGCGCGCGCCGTGCCGACGCCGTGGCTGACCCGCTACCTGCGCCAGGAAAAGACCCTGCAGGACAGCACCCGCTGCGACGCGCGCCGTTGCAGCCAGCGCATGGACTGCCTGACGCAATGCGGCCTGCGCGACGGCATCGCGCGCTTCGGCCAGTTCTGCATCGACCTGAAGCTGGCCGCCGCCATGCGCGGCGAAGTCAGCCGCGGCCTGTTCTTCCGCGGCGCATCGAAGCTGCCGTTCGGCGACGCCATGCGCAGCGTGCGCGAACTGATGGACTATCTGCTGAACGGGCGGATGCCGACGGCGGCCTGATCGCGCCCTGGCCCGCCGTCCGGCGCGGGCGGCAGCAAACCGCCTACGGCGCCGCCGGCAGGTCGAATTCGAACACCGCGCCCGGCTCGGGCCGCTGCACCAGACGGATATCGCTGTGGTGCAGCTGCAGGATGCGGTGCACGATCACCAGCCCCAGGCCGCCGCCATCGCGCGGGCCGTTGGCCAGCACCGAGGCGCGGGTAAACAGGCCCGCCCGCAACGCCTCGGGAATGCCGGCGCCGTTGTCGCTGACCCGCACCTGCACGCCGCCGCGCGCCTGCTCCAGGCTCAGCTCGATGCGGCCGCCCGGCGCGCTGTGGCGGATGGCGTTGTCCAGCAGGTTGGTCAGCACCCGCTCGATCATGCCCAGGTCGGCGCGCACCGGCGGCAGTTCCTGGTCAATCGCCGTGGTCAGCCGCTGCTGGCGCGCCTCGGCGGCCAGCTCGAATTTCTGGATCACGTCCTGCGCCAGTTCGGGCAGCGAGAAGGTCTCCGGCTCCAGCCGCACCAGCCCGGATTCCAGCCGCGCCAGCTCGAACAATTCCTGCGCCAGCCGGCCGACCTTGCGGCTCTGCGCCAGCGCGATGTCCAGATAGCGGCGGCGCTCGGCCGCGCCCAGCGTTTCGTCCTTGAGCCGCAGCGTTTCCAGATAGCCGTGCAGCGAGGTCAGCGGCGTGCGCAGGTCGTGCGAGATGTTCGCCACCAGGTCGCGCCGCTGTTGATCCTGGCGCGTCAGCTCGCGCCATTGCTCGGAGATGCGCCGGCCCATCTGCACGAAGCTGCGGCGCAGCAGCGAGATCTCGTCGCCGCTGGCGTCGGTGGCGTCGACCGGCTTTTCCAGCGCCGCCAGCGCGCGGCCGTCGTCGTCGCCGAAGGCCCGCACCGCGCGCGTCAGCCCGCGCAGCGGCCGCGTGATCAGGCCGAACGCCGCCAGGCTCGCCACCAGGCCCAGCAGGGCCACCAGCGCGATCGACCACAAGGTGGTGCGCAGCACCGCGCTGCGCGACGCCGCCATGGCCAGCGCGTCGTGCGCCTCGCCCTGCAGCACCACGTAGACGTAACCTTCGTCGCGCCCGGCCACCCGCACCGGCGCGGCCGAGAACACCTTGGCGGTATCCAGGTGGCGCGGATCGTCGCCCTCGATCGGCAGCGCCCCGCCCGCCAGGAAGCGGCGCACCGGCGCCAGGTCGACCCGCTCGCGCTTGATCTGGCCGGGCGAGGCGGCGTCGCCGACGATGCGGCCGTCGTTGTCCAGCAGATAGACCTCGACCGCCGGATTCACCATCATCAGCATCGAGAACAGCGAGCGCACCGCGTCCGGCTTCCAGCCGTTGGCGTCCATCAGCTCGTTGGTGCCGGCGATGTGCTGCGCCAGGCCGCTGGACAGCCGCTGCACCACTTCCTGCTCGTAGCGCAGGTTGGCCGAGATCTGCAGCCAGGCCGAGGCGCCGCAGCAGGCCAGCAGCAGCATGGCGAACACGGCCGACAGGCGCTGGGTCAGGGTCAGGCGCTTCATGATGCGGACTCCGCCGGCGCGCCGGGTTCGGCCGCGAACTTGTAGCCGCGGCCCCAGACCGTCAGGATGCGCTGCGGATTGGACGGATCGGCCTCGATCTTGGTGCGCAGCCGGTTGATGTGGGTGTTGACCGTGTGCTCGTAGCCTTCGTGCTGGTAGCCCCAGACCTGGTTCAGCAGGTCGAGCCGCGAGAACACCTTGTCCGGGTTGCGGGCGAAGAAATGCAGCAGGTCGAACTCGCGCGGCGTCAGTTCCAGCCGGCGGTCGTCGACCGAGGCGGTGCGGGCGATCGGGTCGATGGCCACGCCGTGCTGGCGCAGGCTGCCGGCGTCGATGCGGGCGTTGCGCTCCAGCGCCTCGGTGCGGCGCAGCAGCGCCCGCACCCGCGCCACCAGCTCCAGCATCGAGAACGGCTTGGCCAGGTAGTCGTCGGCGCCCAGTTCCAGGCCGAGGATGCGGTGCACCTCGCTGGAGCGGGCGCTGGTGATGATGATGGGGGTGTAGCGCGTCATGGCGCGGGCGCGCTTGCAGATCTCCAGGCCGTCGATGCCGGGCAGCATCAGGTCCAGCACCAGGGCGTCCCAGCCGCCCTCTTCCAGCCGGCGCATGCCTTCGTTGCCGTCGGCCGCGTGCTCGACCGCATAGCCTTCGTCCCGCAGGTGCAGGCGCAGCAATTCTGCGATGTGGGCGTCGTCTTCGACGATCAGGACGCGGCGAGGCGTATCCATAGGGGCTCGGTCAGGGGTGGAAATCGGGGTAAGCCGACCGCCAGCGGCCGGCAACGCCGGGCGCGGGCGATCCGCCCCCGGCAGCGCTATTGTCGCCAATCCATGGCCGGCGAGTTATCACATTTATTTTAAGTTTGCGTGAGGACTTCGATATCGGCCCCGGGGAAGAATGGCTCCAACGACAACAACCGCCTCCCCGAGGAGCCCCGCCATGATGGCCACGCCCGCCACCCCAGACGCCCCCGCCGCCCCGGCGCCCGACAGCCGCGGCCCGGTCCATCCCGGCTGGCTGCGCATCGTGCATTGGCTCAATGCGCCGGCCGTGGTCATTATGGTGACCAGCGGCTGGCGCGTCTACAACGCCGCGCCGTTCTTCGACTTCACCTTTCCCAACGGCGCCACCCTAGGCGGCTGGCTCGGCGGCGCGCTGCAATGGCACTTCGCCGGCATGTGGCTGCTGCTGGTCAACGGCCTGCTCTACCTGGGGCTGAACCTGACCACCGGCCGCCTGTGGCGCAAGTTCTTCCCGGTCGGCCCGCGCGGCGTCGCCCGCGACCTGGCCGCCGCCCTGCGCGGCAAGCTGTCGCACGCCGACCCGCGCCACTACAACCAGGTGCAGCGGCTGGCCTACCTGTTCGTCATCGCCGACATCACGGTGCTGGTCCTGTCGGGCCTGGTGCTGTGGAAGTCGGTGCAGTTCGACACGCTGCGCACGCTGCTGGGCGGCTATGAATTCGCGCGCCGCATCCATTTCTTCGCCATGGCGCTGCTGGTGGCGTTCGTGGCGGTCCACCTGGTCATGGTGGCGCTGGTGCC
This sequence comes from Achromobacter sp. 2789STDY5608615, assembly GCF_001298995.1. Lineage (NCBI taxonomy): Bacteria > Pseudomonadati > Pseudomonadota > Betaproteobacteria > Burkholderiales > Alcaligenaceae > Achromobacter > Achromobacter sp. 2789STDY5608615. The sequence continues at coordinate 24,360 of NZ_CYTY01000009.1, read as the reverse complement.
GCGCAGCCTGATCGCCATGATCCGCGGCAAATAAGGAGCCTCACGTGAGCGCAAAACGACGCCTGTCGCTGCTGGGCCTGGACGGCCCCGCCATCCTGAAGGAAGCCGTGAAGATCCTGGACAAGCGGGTCGAGGCCCCCTCGCGCCGCGCCTTCCTGCGCAGCAGCCTGACGCTGGGCGGGCTGGCGATGCTGTCCGGCTGCACCCTGTCCGACGACGAAAACGTCGAAAAGGCGCTGACCGCGGTGTCGCGCTTCAACGACCGCGTGCAGGGCTGGATCTTCGACCCGAACAAGCTGGCCCCGACCTACCCGGAATCCATGATCACCCGCCCGTTCCCGTTCAATGCCTACTACGGTATCGACGAGGTGCGGCAGGTCGAGGAAGAGAGTTTCCGGCTGGAAGTCACCGGCATGGTGGCCGACAAGCGCCGCTGGCGGCTGGACGAGCTGCGCGCCATGGCGCAGATCGACCAGGTCACGCGCCACATCTGCGTCGAGGGCTGGAGCGCCATCGGCAAGTGGGGCGGCGTGCCGTTCTCGACCTTTCTGAAGCGCGTGGGCGCCGACCTGACCGCGAAATACGTGGGCTTCAAGTGCGCCGACGACTACTACACCAGCATCGACATGCCCACCGCATTGCACCCGCAGACGATCCTGGCGCTGACCTACGACGGCAAGACCCTGCCGCCGGAGTACGGCTTCCCGATGAAGCTGCGGATGCCCACCAAGCTTGGCTACAAGAACCCCAAGCACATCCAGGCGATTTTCGTCACCAACACCTACCCGGGCGGTTACTGGGAGGACCAGGGCTACAACTGGTTCGGCGGCAGCTAGGTGGCTTTTCCCCTTCCCACCACGACACACCAGAGGAACGCATCATGAAGACACTCACCACCGCCGCATTCTCGCTTTGCCTGGCCTTTGGTGCGGTCGCCGCGCACGCGGCCGACGACATGTCCAAGGACGGCATGTCGAAGGACGGCATGGCCAAGAGCAGCATGTCGAAGGATGGCATGTCCAAGGATGGCATGGCGAAAGACGGCATGGCCAAGGACGGCATGTCGAAGGATGGCATGTCCAAGGATGGCATGGCGAAAGACGGCATGGCCAAGGACGGCATGTCGAAGAACTCCATGTCCAAGGACGCCATGTCGCACGACGGCATGAAGAAGGACGGCATGGCCAAGGATGGCATGTCGAAGGACGGCATGTCGAAAGACGGCATGTCCAAGGGCGGCTCCATGAGCAAGGACAGCATGGGCAAGTAAGCCCGCCGTTCAACGGCCCGCTGGCGCCGCCCCGGCCGCGCCGCGGGCGGCCCCTTCCAACAGGAGTTTCCGATGAGACTGACACGCAGGCATTTCCTCGGCGCGGGCGGCGCCTTCGCGGCCGCCGCCGGCCTGGCCCCGCTGCTGGCCGGTCGCGGCGCGCGCGCCGCCCAGCCGCGGCCGGCCTATCCCTACATGCTGACCGACGCGCAGTGGCGCGCCAAGCTCAGCGCCGCGCAATACGACGTGCTGCGCCGCGAAGGCACCGAACGGCCCTACACCAGCCCGCTCAACGACGAACACCGCGCCGGCACCTTCGCCTGCGCCGGCTGCGCCCAGAAGCTGTTCGCGTCGACCACCAAGTTCGACAGCGGCACCGGCTGGCCCAGCTTCTGGCAGCCGCTGGAACACGCCGTCGACACGCTCGAAGACCGCAGCTTCGGCATGACCCGCACCGCCGTCAATTGCAGCAATTGCGGCGGCCACCTGGGCCACGTCTTCGATGACGGCCCGCGCCCGACCGGACTGCGCTACTGCATGAACGGCGTGGCCATGAGTTTCACCCCGCAGGCCTGATTGCGGCCCGCGTATTTTTTTCCGAGGATTGCGCATCATGCCCCTTCGTCCCCTCTCCCGCGCCCGCCAGGCCGCGCTGGCCGCCGCCGGCGCCCTGTTCGCCCTCGGCACGGCCAGCGCCGCCGAGACCGCTTTCATCATTCCGCCGCCCGCGCTCGACGCGGCGGTCGGCGCGCCACAGGAAAAGGCCGTGATCGCCGGCGGCTGCTTCTGGGGCGTGCAGGCGGTGTTCCAGCACGTCAAGGGCGTCACCTCGGCGGTTTCCGGCTACGCCGGCGGCCAGGCCTCCACCGCCGACTACGACACCGTCAGCGGCGGCCGCAGCGGCCACGCCGAATCGGTGGAAATCACCTACGACCCCAGGCAGGTCAGCTATGGCCAGCTGCTGCAGATCTATTTCTCGGTGGCGCACGACCCGACCCAGCTCAACCGCCAGGGTCCGGACAGCGGCACGCAGTACCGCTCGACGGTGTTCCCGGCCAATGACGACCAGCGCAAGGTGGCCGAGGCCTACATCGCCCAACTGAACAAGTCCGGCGTCTACCCCAAGGCGCTGGCGACCACGGTCGAGCCGCTCAAGGGCTTCTACCCGGCCGAGGGCTATCACCAGGACTACCTGGTGCGGCACCCGTACAGCATGTACATCATGGTGAACGACGCGCCCAAGGTCGAGAACCTGGCCAAGACCTTCCCGGCGACGTATCGCGACAAGCCGGTGCTGGTGAATCCGTAGACAGCGGGTGAATTCGCAGGCGGCTGGCGGACAGGGCTGTCGTTGGAGGCCGTCGGCGGGGCTTGCCGCGCCGGCGGCCGCACCACGCGCGGCCGCCGTTGCCGTTGCACGCCATGCAGCCGAGGACGCGCTGTCGCGATGGTCGTAAAAACGCGCGTCTTGACGTTTTTCCTCGGCGCCTCGATAAGCAGGATAAATAATCAAAACCGCGCCGATTCTTAAAATCGAAAATCAGCATTTATCGTGCCTGACAGATAATATCGAATGTATCAATTCACGCCATATTGATAATATGGACCGTATCCAAAACCCCAATAAAAACAATTGGTTGGTATCCGAAATGCGAAAATCCGGCGTCCCGGATGGTATCTTTCAGGCAGTTTTTTAATTTGCAAAAAAGCGGGTATAAATTGCGTCCTTTTTCCACCGCCCACTCCAATCCATACAGAATATTTCAGCAAACGGAAACACGATTTCCGCTGGCGATTCTGCATGGCATCCGGACCGTGGGCCGAGACAAAAAGGACCCCAGTCTTGAAATACGGCACCCACAAGTGGCTGACGGCCACGGTCGCATTGAGTACCTCCTGCGGCGCCGCGATGGCCGCCGACCTGACGGTGGCGCCCGGCAACACGCAGGTGTTCGACGGCTCGGCCGCCTTCCCCGGCGGCGTTGACGTCAACGGCGGCACCCTGGTGGTCGGCGGCAACGGCGGCGGCGCCGGCGTCACCCTCACCGGCAACGTCAACGCGGCCGCCAACGGCACCGTCTCGGGCTTCGGCGCCATCAACGGCAACCTCAACGTAACGGGCGCGCGCGTCGCCCCCGGTTACCCCGTCGGCACGCCGACCGGCGTGTCCAACGGCAACCTCGTCGTCCGGGGCGACCTGTCGATGAACAACGCCGTGTTCGATTTCGAGACCGGCTACGCCGGCCTGCCCATCACGCAGCCCGGCACCGGCGACAACATCACGGTCGGCGGCAACGTCGCGCTGAACAACACGACCCTGAACGTGTCGGTCAACACCCTGGGCACCAACGCCGGCTACTACCGCATCCTGTCGTACGGCGGCACCCTGAGCGGCAACGGCCTGACGCTGGGCGCCGTCACCGGCGACTCGCAGCCCGCGGCGACCATCCAGTCGCTGACCGGCGACAAGCAGATCAACCTCATCCTCGGCCCGAGCACCACCAACCTGTGGAACGGCAACGGCGCGGCGTCCGCCACGCGCGCCGGCGGCGGCAACGGCACCTGGAGCGCCGCCAGCGGCAACTGGAACAGCCCCACCAACGCCACCGGCGCCCTGCCCGACGGTGGCTATGCCATCTTCACCGGCGCGGCCGGCACGGTCACCGTCGATGGCGGCGCCGGCCCGGTGCGCGTCTCGGGCATCCAGTTCGCCACCGACCGCTACACCGTGCAGGGCGCGCCCATCACCCTGGTCGGCAGCGGCGGCAACCCGCCGGCCCTGGTGGTCGGCGACGGCACCTACGCCTCGGGCCAATTCGTCGACACCATCCACAACTCGCTGCAGGGCACGCAGGGCTTCGTCAAGACCGGCCCGGGATCGCTGATCCTGACCGGCGACAGCAGCGGGCTGAGCGGCCCCATCCTGATCGCCGACGGCGCGCTGGAAATCGACGGCAAGTTGAACGGCCCGGTCGATATCGGCCGCGAAGTCGTGCTGGCCGGCGTCGGCCAGCTGGGCACCACCACGCTCTACCCCACCGCCGTGATCTCCCCGGGCAACGACGGCTCGCCCATCGGCACGCTGACGATCAACGGCAACCTGACCTTCGGCGCCGACACCGTCTATCGCGTGCACGCCGATCCGGCCAGCAGCGCCAGCGATCGCATCCACGTCACCGGCGTGGCCGTGCTGGACGGCACGGTGGCGCACGTCGGCCCCGCCGGCAACTACGCGCCGCGCACCACCTACAACATCCTGACGGCCGACGGCGGCATCCAGGGCCGCTTCACCGGCGCCTCCAGCGCCTACGC
>NZ_CYTY01000009.1:0-19476 GCF_001298995.1 Achromobacter sp. 2789STDY5608615 | reverse complement strand
ACCTTCGCCGGCGACGGCAACGCCTCGCGCGTCAACCAATCGTCCGGCGGCCTGTTCGTCGGCGGCGATGGCGCGGTCGGCGGCGGCTGGCGCCTGGGCGGCGCGGTCGGCTACACCGGCAGCCACAGCTCGCTCACCGATTCCGCCTCGCGCACCGACGTCGACAGCTACACCGCCTCGCTGTTCGGCGGCCGCAATTTCCAGGCCGGTCCCGGCCACATCCGCTTCATGGCCGGCGCCGCCTACACCTGGCACGACATCAACACCAAGCGCGACGTCGCGGCCGGCAGCCTGAACCAGCGCCTGGAGTCGTCCTACCGCGCCTCGTCGACGCAGCTGTTCAGCGAACTCGGCTACCACCTGCCGCTGAACGATGCCTACAGCATCGAACCCTATGCCGGCCTGGCCTGGAACCAGCTGCGCACGCGTGATTTCGAGGAATCGGGCGGATCGGCCGCCCTGCGCGGCAAGGGCCGCACCGACGACGTGACCAGCAGCACGCTGGGCGTGCGCGGCGCCTGGCAGTTCGAGTCCAGCGGCGCGCCGGGCCGCCTGACCGCCTCGCTGGGCTGGCGCCACGCCATGGGCGACGTCACGCCCAGCCAGCAACTGGCCTTCGACGGCGGCAGCACGTTCTCGGTGCGCGGCGTGCCGATCGCCAAGAACGCCGCGGTGGTCGGGCTGGGCGCCGAAATCGCGCTCGCCCGCAACACCACCGCCGGCGTCGCCTATGACGCGCAGTTCGGCGGCGGCAACCGCCAGCAGTCGGGCCTGCTCAAGCTGGCCGTGCGCTTCTAGGACAGCGCCGCAAGCACGCGGGCGTCGCGACCGCGGCGCCCGCCGCGCCGGGAACGCCCGCGCGCATTGCGCTACAGTGCGGGGGGCAGACGGAATCATCCGGGCATCCGGACCTCCGCCCTGCTCTCCCATGATCTCTTCGGTCTGGCGCGGCAACCGCGCCCGCGAGGCCGCGAACCCATGCACCCAGGAAAAGCACCGTAGTGAACGACACCCGCATGCCGGACGACGGCGACGCCGAATACCGCAAGGAACACCAAGCCACGCTGTGGCGCGATGATGGCTGGACCGCCCGCATCATCAAGAACGAAGACGACGACGGCTGGGCCGTCGAGATGACCCTGGACGGACAGGCCGAACCGGCCCTGGTGGGCCCATGGACCATGGGCCGCGACAAGAAGAACCCCAAGCCGCTCGACGCCCCCGCCTTCCACACCCTGGTCAAGACCGCCAACGAAGTCCTGCGCCGTCACGAGCAGCAATTGCACGCGACGCTGCACAAGAGCGTGAAGATCGACGCGGCCGCCGGCCGCCTGACCGTCAAGCTGGATATCGTTCCCGACGAAGACGAGCCCTATGCCGTGCTCAGCGCCTATGACGAATCCGGCGAACAGCTGGCCGAAATCCACGTGGCGCCCACCTACAGGCTGAGCGTGCAGCGGGCCTCGGAATGGGCCCGCGGCGGATTTGGGCGCGAGGGCTGACGCGCCGGCGGCCTGACCTTCGTCCCGCCATCACCCGTCCGCCCATCTCCCGGCCCCGATACAAGGGCCGGGAATGGCCGCAAACGCCGCTCAATGGCCCGTGCTGTCGCCCTGGCGGCTGGCCTCGAACAGGAACCAGGTGCGCCGCTCGGTCTCGTCGATCCAGTTCTCGATCAGGCTGGAGCTGGCGATGTCGCGATGCTCGTCGGTGACGTTGTGGGCTTCGCGCAGCGAGGCCGCCAGAGTCTTGTTGTCTTCGCGCAGCTCGGCCAGCATGTCCAGCGGCTGGACGTAATCGGCATCGTTGTCGGCGATGCGCTGCGAGCGCGAGATATGCCCGATCGACCGCAACGTGGTGCCGCCGATCTTGCGGATGCGTTCGGCGATGGGATCGGTCATGGCGAACAGCTGGTCGCCCTGCTCGTCCAGCAGCAGGTGGTAATCGCGAAAGTGCGGACCGCTGACGTGCCAGTGGAAATTCTTGGTCTTCAGGTACAGCGCGAACACATCGGCCAACACCTGGTTCAACACCGCGGAAATATCGCGGGTGGCGGCGGCGGCCAGATCGGTGGGGGTCGCCAGCGGGCGCTTGCGCAGCGTCTTCGCCGCCTTGGTGGTCTTCTCATTCAGTTTCTTGGCCATGAATCGCAGCTCCTGGAAATGATTCGGAAAACACGCGCGGCGCGATCGTTCACACCGCGACTTTCCAGGGTAATGCCGTGGGCGCGCTTTGGCAAAGGCCGCGCGCGGCTGGCGCCAGGCTGAATGCCACCGCCCCGACGGGCGTGACGCCGGCACTAGTCCGGCAGAACCTCGAACACCCTGCCCTGGCCGGAGAACAGCGCCACGCAAGCCTGGATGCGATCCGCGATCGAGCCCTGCGGCAGTGGCTGCGCCAGTCCCAGCGCCATCTGCCGCAGCGGTTCGGCGATGGTCATGGCCAGCAGCAGGCCGGCCGTGGCGCGCGGTTCCTTGATACGGATCAAGCCGCGCGCGGCGAGTTTCTCGAACCACCCGGCCAGCAGCGCGGTGCCGCGCTCGATGCCGTTTTCCTGGTAGACGGCCAGCAGCGCCGCGCGCGCCGGAAAGTCGGCGGTCAACAGCCGGAACATGCCCACCGCCTCGGCCGACAGCGCGCGGTCGGCGATCGCCTGCAGCACCCGCGCCAACGCCGGCAGCACGTCGGCGGCGCCGCCGACCTCCTGCGCCATGACCGGCACGAAGGTGTCGGTCCAGCCGCGCACCACCTGCGCCACCAGGTCCTCGCGGTTGGCGGCGAAACGATAGACGGTCTTCTTGGCCATGCCGGCGCGCCTGGCCACCGCCTCCAGCGTGGCCGCCGCATAGCCTTCGTTCAGCAGCAGCCAGGTGGCGGCCTCCAGCGCGGCCGCGCGCAGTTCGGCGTCGGGCCGGGCGGGACGGCCGCGCGGACGCGGCGGGGGGGGACGATGCCACGGTCGGGCGATGCTCCTGTGGTTGAGGTGCGATCTTACACGCTGCGATTATTTTGGAAACGAATAACGTTTCTTTATTGTAGAATCCGCTTTCCCCATTACCGGAAAGCGCCACGATGCCCCCCCTCTCACCCCGACATGGCGCATATCGCCGCCGACATGGACACCCTGCTCGACCCCGCGCCGCTACACCTCGAAACCGGCATCACGCGGCTGCCCGGCGGCGGCCTGGTGGTGGCCGCGCGCACCGACCTGCACGGCTGCAAGGGCCGCATGTTCGACTGGTGGTTCAAGTTCTTCCAGACCACCCAGCACATCAAGTGGTGGCATCCGCAGGACCACGTCGAGCATCGCGGCTGGGACGGCGCCTGGCGCCGCGGCGAAAACTACATCGGCGCCTCGATCCACGCGGTCGAATCGCTGGCCGACCTGCCGCCGGTGGCGGCCAGGCTGAAGTTCCATGCGCCCGCCGAAGCCTTCGACGCCGAGCGCCTGCGCGCGGCCCAGGACAAGCAGGACGTGTCGGCGGCCGTCTACGCCCGCATCGGCTTCGGCGACCACGTCCAGCTGGACGCGGACGGCGATCCGATGGACGGCCAGATGATCCACCTGACGCGCGACACGCCGTTCGGCTGCGTGCTGCGCAGCCGCTTCTACCTGGGGCTGTCGAGCGAGCGGCCGGAACAGGAGGTGCCGGACGCGCTCGGGCTGAACCTGCTGCGCCACTGCTATACGGAGTTCACCTTCCTGTCGCGCTTCCTGCCGTCGATCTATTACGGCGAGCATGCCAACGGCGAGGCGGCGCCCCTGCCCTGGTAGCGCCGCCGGGCCCCGGGCAACGGGGCCGGAGCCGGCCCGGCGGAAGGAGTATGCTACGGCGCTTCACACCGGCCACACTCCTGTCACATCGCTATGCGCGGCAACCCCGACGCCCGGCAAGGCGCTATCGCCCTGCATGGGTTCTACTTCCTGTACTACGGCTTGCAGGGCGTCAGCATCCCGTTCCTTCCCTTGTGGTTCGCCAGCCGCGGCCTCGATCCGGCGCTGATCGGCCTGATCGTGGCGACCTCGTTCCTGCCCAAGATCCTGTCGACGCCGGTGGTGGCGCACGTGGCCGACCAGCGCGGCGGCGTGCACGGGCTGATCTTCGCCGCGCTGGCCGCTTCGCTGGCGCTGTTCATCTGCTACCCGTTCAGCGCGGCGCCCGCCTGGCTGTTCGCCGTCACCCTGCTGCTGAACGCCGTGTTCCCGGCGGTGCTGCCGCTGCTGGACCGCATGGCCATCGCCAGCGGCCGCGGCCAGGGCAATTCCTACACCATCATCCGCGCCTGCGGCTCGCTCGGCTTCGCGCTGGTCACGGTGGCCGGCGGCTACCTCATCAAGACCTTCGACGCCGATTGGGTGATGTGGCTGTCGATCCTGCTGATCGTCGCCTGCCTGGCCTGCGTGCGCCTGTTGCCGCAGGCCGCCCGCCCGAGCGCCGAGGAGGCGCCGGCCGAGCGCGTGCGGCTGCCGATGCGCGAGATCCTGCGCGACCGGCCGCTGCTGCTGTGCATCGGCGCCGCCTCGCTGGTGCAGGCCAGCAACGGCTTCCTGTATTCGTATTCCACGCTCTACTGGACCGACCGCGGCCTGTCGACGGCGCTGATATCGATGCTGTGGGCGGTGGGCGTGGCCAGCGAGGTGCTGTTCTTCTTCCTCGCGCCCAAGGTGCTGGCGCGGATCGGCGCCCAATGGCTGATCCTGGTTTCGGCCGCCATGACGGCGCTGCGCTGGGCCGGCCTGTCGGCCACCACCGACCCGGCCTGGATCGCGGCGCTGCAGGTGCTGCAATGCTTCACGCTGGCCGGCAACAATGCCGCCATCATGTGGTACATCGCGCGCCGCGTGCCGGCGGCCTGCAAGACCTCGGCCATCGCCCTCTATGCGCTGTTGTCGGGCGGCGTGTTCATGTTCGGCAGCATCCAGCTGGGCGGCGCGCTGTATCGCGGCTACGCGCCGGGCGGCTTCCTGGTGATGGCGCTGTGCGCGGCCTGCGCCATTCCGCTGGTGCTGGCCGCCGAGAAACGGGCGCGCCGGGACGCGCCGGCCAAAAACTCCTAGCGCGCGGACGCATCCGCGGGACGGCTCACGCCTTGCGCGCCATGGCCAGCGCCCGCACCAGCGTCTCGAACACGCGCGGATCGGTGGACTGGGCCACGTTGAAGCGCAGGCAGTCGCCCGCGCTCAGCGACACGCTGAAGGCGTTGCCCGGCGCCAGCACCACGCCGTCGCGCAGGCAGGCGCGCGCCACCGTCGCGGCGTCGATGCCGGCCGGCAGCCGGCACCACAGGAACATGCCCGCCTTCGGCTGGAGCCACGGCACGATGCCGAGCGCCCGCAGGCGCGCGGTGGCGTTGTCGCGCTCCTCGGCCAGCCGCTGCCGCACCCACTCCATGTGCTTGCGGTAGCCGCTGTCGGTCAGGGTGCGGAACACCACGTCGGCCGCCAGCCGTCCGCCGCCGAACGTGGTGGCGATCTTCAGGTCGGCCAGGCTGTCGATCCAGTCGGCCCGCGCCGCGATGAAGCCGCAGCGCAGCGAGGCCGACACGGTCTTGGAGAAGCTGCCGATCTTGATGACGCGCGACAGGCCGTCGAAAGCGGCCAGACGCGGCGCCGGCGCATGTTCGAAGTCGGCGAAGATGTCGTCTTCCACGATCACCAGCCCCGCGCCGTCGGCGGCCTTGAGCAGCCGATGCGCCACCAGTGGCGACAGCGTGGCGCCGGTGGGGTTGTGGATGCCCGAATTGGTGATGTACAGGCGCGGCGCGTGCTCGCGCAGCGCCGCCTCGAAACGCGCCACGTCGGGCCCGTTCGGCGTGTATGGCACGCTGACCACGCGGGCGCGGTGCGCCTTGAGCAAGGCGTGGAAATTGAAATAGCAGGGATCGTCGACCAGCACCGTATCGCCCGGCTCCAGCAGGAACCGGCAGATCAGGTCGATCGCCTGGGTGCCGGACTCGGTCAGCATGAGCTGCTCGGGCGCCGTCTCGATGCCGGCGGCGGCCAGGCGCCGCGACAGCACCTGGCGCAGCCCGGGATGGCCGAGCGGCGTGGCGTATTCGGTCAGCGCCACCGAATCGGCCTTGGCCAGCGCGCGCAAGGCGCGGCGGATACCCGGCTCGTACATCCAGTCGGCCGGCAGCCAGCCGCAGCCGGGCCGCAGCGCGTCGGGCGCGGCCTCCAGCGACTGGCGCGAGACCCGCAGCGGATCGATCTCGCGGTCCAGCTTGGGGCCGATCTCGGTCAGCGCGAGCGGCGCCACCGGGCCGGCGACGTAGAAGCCCGAACCCGGCCGCGACGTGATGCTGCCTTCCGCCGCCAGCCGCTCATAGGCCTCCACCACCGTCGACACCGACAAGCCCATCGCGCCGGCCTGCGCCCGCACCGACGGCAGGCGCGCGCCCGGCGAATACGCGCGCGATGCGATGCGCGACCGCACCTGCGCCATGACCGCCTCGATCCGGGTGCCGCCTGATGTCATTTCGCCTCCATCCGTACTGGACTGTTTTGCATAACAGTTATTTTAAATTGTACTGGACTGTCTCTGGGGAATCCGGCGCCCGGATGATTCACTGAACGCTTTGCGCGGAGCAGTGGATGGACAAGGCGACAAGCGACTGGATCAATGGTTTCATCGGCGTGGCGATCTTCGCCGGCTCCCTGCCGGCGACCCGGGTGGCGGTGGCGCAACTCGATCCCATTTTCCTGACCGGCGCCCGCGCCACCATCGCCGCCCTGCTGGGCTGGGCCCTGCTGCGGCTGCTGCGCCAGCCGCGCCCGCGGCGCGCGGACCTGCCCGCGCTGGCGCTGACGGCCATCGGCGTGGTGCTGGGCTTTCCGCTGCTGACCGCGCTGGCGCTGCAGCACGTCACCTCGGCGCACTCGATCGTATTCCTCGGCCTGCTGCCGCTGTCCACCGCCATCTTCGCGGTGCTGCGCGGCGGCGAACGGCCGAAGCCGGCCTTCTGGCTGTTCTCGGTGGCGGGCGCGGCCTTCGTGGTGGGCTACGCGCTGACGGGCGGCCTGGACGTGTCGCTCAAGGGCGACCTGCTGATGCTGGCGGCCATCGTGGTCTGCGGCATGGGCTACGCCGAAGGCGCCAAGCTGTCGCGCACGCTGGGCGGCTGGCAGGTCATCAGCTGGGCGCTGGTGCTGTCGCTGCCGGTGATGCTGCCGCTGACGCTGCTCACCTGGCCGCCCTCGTTCGCGCAGGTCACCCCGGCCGGCTGGATCGGCCTGGCCTATGTGTCGCTGTTCAGCATGCTGATCGGCTTCGTGTTCTGGTACCGCGGCCTGGCCCAGGGCGGCATCGCGGCGGTGGGCCAGTTGCAGCTGTTCCAGCCCTTCATGGGCCTGGGCCTGGCGGCGCTGCTGCTGCACGAGCAGGTCAGCTGGGGCATGCTGCTGGTGACGCTGGCCGCCGTGATCTGCGTGGCCGGGGCCAAGAAGCACGCCCGCTGAGCGCGCATCGCGCCAGGCCAGGCGGGGCGCGGTGCGCCGCGCTCAGTCCTTGGCGGGCGCCAGCGCCTTGAGGCCGACGATGCCCGAAATGATCAGGACGAAACACATCAGCCGCAGGAAACTGCGGTCCTCGCCCAGGAACAGCGAGCCATACACGGCAGTGCCGACCGCGCCGATCCCGACCCACACGGCATAGGCCGTGCCGACCGGGATGGTGCGCGTCGCCAGCGACAGCAGGTACATACTGATGCCGATGAACAGGATGCAGAACAGGCTGGGGCCGAGCCGGGTGAAACCGTCGGTCCTGGGCATCGCGGCGGCGTAGAACACCTCCGCCACCCCCGCCAGCGCCAGATAGATCCATCCCATGCCGTTCCCCTTTTTATTGCGACGCACCAAAAAGCGGAATATACCGTAAGGCATGGCCGCGGCTGGCCAGAAAAAAGGCGCCGGACAAAGCCGGCGCCTGTTGCGTTGCGGTCAACGGACCCTCGGGTTCCGTCAGCAGCAGCCGATGCGTTTCTTGCCGCCGTAGCGGGCGTCCTGCCGCTCGCGGAAGAAGTCCTCGTAGCTCATCGGCTCCTGGTCGGGATGGGTGCGCCGCATGTGCTCGACGTAGGTTTCATAGTCGGGCACGCCGACCATCAGCCTGAGCGTCTGGCCCAGGTAGCGGCCGGCGGCGCCGGCCGCCGAAGTCATGTTGGAAAACAGCATGGCGGCGCCTCCTTGCGTCAGTCCGCGCCCGCGGCGACGGGGGCCGGCAGGGTTTCGTAGGGCGTTTCGCGCGCGGTCGGCTGGTTCTCGGCGCGGGCGCGCTGCACCGAACGGATGCCGAACACCACGATGCTGACCACCACGAACATGAAGATCGCGCACAGGCCGGCGTTGATGTAGTCGTTCAGCACCACGCGCGACATTTCCGCCAGCGACTTGGCCGGGGCCAGCACCTTGCCTTCGGCGATGGCGGCGTTGTACTTGGCCGCGTGCGACAGGAAGCTGACCTTGGGGTCGGCATGGAACAGCTTCTGCCAGCCGGCGGTCAGGGTGCACGCCAGCAGCCACAGCGTGGGCAGCACGGTGACCCAGGCGTAGCGGTCGCGCTTCATCTTGAACAGCACCACGGTGCCCAGCGTCAGCGCGATCGCGGCCAGCATCTGGTTGGCGATGCCGAACAGCGGCCACAGCGTGTTGATGCCGCCCAGCGGATCGACCACGCCCTGGTACAGGAAGTAGCCCCAGGCCGCCACGCACAGACCGGTGGCGATCAGGTTGGCGGGCAGCGACTCGGTGCGCTTGAGCGACGGAGCGAAGGTGCCCAGCAGGTCCTGCAGCATGAAGCGGCCCGCGCGGGTGCCGGCGTCCACGGCCGTCAGGATGAACAGCGCCTCGAACAGGATGGCGAAGTGGTACCAGAACGCCATCATGCTGGGGCCGCCGATGGCCTGGTGCAGGATATGCGCCATGCCCACGGCCAGCGTCGGCGCGCCGCCGGCGCGCGAGATGATGGTGCTCTCGCCGACGTCCTTGGCGGTCTGCACCAGGTCGGCCGGGGTGATCACGAAGCCCCAGCTGGACACCACCTGGGCGACCTGGTCGGGCGTGGTGCCGATGACGGCCGCCGGGCTGTTCATGGCGTAGTAGATGCCCGGCTCGATCACGCAAGCGGCCACCAGCGCCATGATGGCGACGAACGATTCCATCAGCATGCCGCCGTAACCGATGTAGCGGGCCTGGGTTTCGTTCTCGATCAGCTTGGGCGTGGTGCCCGACGAGATCAGGGCATGGAAGCCCGACACCGCGCCGCAGGCGATGGTGATGAACAGGAACGGGAACAGGTTGCCCGACCACACCGGACCGGAGCCGTCCACGAACTGCGTCAGCGCCGGCATTTTCAGCTCGGGCGCGACCACCACGATGCCGATGGCCAGGCCGACGATGGTGCCGATCTTCAGGAAGGTCGACAGGTAGTCGCGCGGGGCCAGCAGCAGCCACACGGGCAGCACCGAGGCGATGAAGCCGTAGACGATCAGGATCCAGGTCAGGCCCTTGCCGTCGAAGTCGAACATCGGGCCGATGACCGGATGCGCGGCCACGTCCTGGCCGAAGGTGATGGCGGCCATCAGGCCGACGAAGCCGATGATGGACACTTCGCCGATCTTGCCCGGGCGGATGTAGCGCAGGTACACGCCCATGAAGAGCGCGATGGGGATGGTGGCGGCCACCGTGAAGGTGCCCCACGGCGAGTGCGTCAGGGCCTTGACCACGATCAGCGCCAGCACCGCCAGGATGATGACCATGATCATGAAGGCGCCGAACAGCGCGATCACGCCCGGGATCTTGCCCAGCTCGGACTTGACCAGGTCGCCCAGCGAACGGCCGTCGCGGCGCGTCGAGATGAAGAGGATGGTGAAGTCCTGCACGGCGCCGGCGAACACCACGCCGGCCAGGATCCACAGCATGCCGGGCAGGTAGCCCATCTGCGCGGCCAGCACCGGGCCGACCAGGGGGCCGGCGCCGGCGATGGCGGCGAAGTGGTGGCCGAACAGCGCGTGCTTGTTGGTCGGGACGTAGTCCAGGCCGTCGTTGTGCTTCCAGGCCGGCGTCATGCGCGTCGGATCAAGGCGGAACACCTTGTTGGCGATGAAGCGGCTGTAATAGCGGTATGCGATCAAGTACACGCAGACGGCGGCAATCACCACCCATAGCGCATTGATGGTCTCCCCTCTGGCCAGCGCCACGGTGCCGAGCGCGAACGCGCCCAATACCGCAACCGCCAGCCAGACCAGGTGCTGACCCAGTCCCTTACTGCTGGTATGCATAAGTGCTCCTCTTGCCTCCCGCCATGCTTTTGGCGTGCAACGCTTTTTTCGTCCCGCGGGTGGGCAGACTCATTGTTGTAGGGTGGCGGACGCGAACGTCCACGCGGCGTCCGGTCGACGCGGGCGTTAGTATTTCGGTTTGACCTGGACGCAACAAGCGCGGAACTACGCAATCGCGCTACGTGGTACTACGGAAAGCGCCGCAGCATATTTGCGCCGCGATCGTAAAATCGGCGGCACACCCGCCCGTCCGGCGTGGCCCGATACCCTTGATGCACCGCAACACGCGCCTCCCGCGCTGATACAAATCCCCTGATGAAGCTGCGCCTGAAAATCCTGCTGCTGGCCGCCGTCCCCCTGCTGGTGGCGCTGGCGGCCATCGCCGTGGCCGTCTACGTGCAGGGCCTGCAACTGGCCCAGCGCGAAAAGGAAGTGGTGGAAAGCGCCTGGCTCGGCAGCAAGGAAAGCGAGCTGCGCCACTACGTCAGCCTGGCCTACAGCGCCATCGCCCCGCTGCAGGACGCCAGCGACGGCGACGCCGCCCGCGAGCGCGCGCTGGCGCTGCTGGCGCAGATGGAGTTCGGCCACGACGGCTATTTCTTCGTCTACGACCTGCACGGCAAGAACCTGATGCACCCGCGCCAGCCGGAACTGGTCGGCCAGGACCTCTGGAGCCTGCGCGACACCCGCGGCCAGCCGGTGATCCAGAACCTGCTGACGGCGGCCCGCCGCGGCGGCAGCCAGGGCGAGGCGGTGCACTACCTGTGGGAAAAGCCCTCGACCCACCAGACGGTGGAGAAGCTCGGCTACGTGGTGGTGCTGGAACGCTGGGGCTGGATGCTGGGCACCGGCATCTACCTGGACGACGTCGAGCAGACCCTGGCGCACATCGACGCCGCCGCCCAGTCCAACATCCGCGACATGTTCGCCTGGGTCGCCGGCATCGCGGCGGTCTCGATCCTGGGGGTGGCGGCCTGCGGCCTGGCGCTCAATATCAGCGACCACCGCCAGTCCGACGCCAAGCTGCGGCTGATGGCGCAGCAGCTGGTGCGCTCGCAGGAAGACGAACGGGCCCGCCTGTCGCGCGAACTGCACGACGGCATCAGCCAGGTGCTGGTGTCGATCAAGCTGGCGCTGGAGGCCGCGCGCGAGCGATTGCGCCAGGCCCTGGGGGCCGAGCCGCGCGCGCTGGCGCACATCGACACGCCGCTGGGCGGCGCGCTCGACCGCCTCAACACCGCCGTGGGCGAGGTGCGCCGCATCTCGCACAACCTGCGCCCCACCCTGCTGGACGACCTGGGCCTGCCGGCCGCGCTCGAACACCTGGGCCGCGAATTCGCCGGCGCCAGCCAGCACGGCGCGGCCCCGCTGGCCGTGCGCCTGTCGACCCAGGGCCGGCCGGTGAAGCTGCCCGACGCCTACGCCACCGCGCTGTTCCGCGTCACCCAGGAAGCCCTGACCAACGTCGTGCGCCACGCCGGCGCCCGCCGCGCCGACCTGACGCTGGCCTACACCGAACGCGACCTGCGCCTGACCATCCACGACGACGGCCGCGGGTTCGACTACGCCGAGGTGCAGCAGGACCCGCGCCGCGGCATCGGCCTGCGCAACATGCGCGAACGCATGACGGCGCTGTCCGGCAGCCTCAGTTTCCATACCTCCGACCAGGGCACCACCCTGCAGGCCTGGCTGCCCTTGCCGCCGCCCTCTTCAGACGCCTCCGACGCCTCCCGCCCCGCATGACCGACCCTAGCTCCCCCATCCGACTGCTGCTGATCGACGACCACCCGCTGGTGCGCGACGGCCTGCGCCTGCGCCTGGAGACCGTGCCCCACCTGCAGGTGGTGGGCGAGGCCGGCAACGCCGCCGCCGCCCTGGCCTTCCTGCAGGCCTGCCTGGCCGAGGACCCGCAGGGCGGCGCCCTGCCGCACCTGGCGCTGATGGACCTGAACATGCCCGGCGTCGGCGGCCTGGAACTGACCGCGCAGCTGCACGAACGCTATCCGCAGATCGCCGTGCTGGTGCTGTCGATGCACGACAACGCCGAATACATGGTGCAGGCGGTGCGCGCCGGCGCCCGCGGCTACCTGCTGAAAGACGAACCGGCCCAGGAGATCCTGGCCGCCATCGACGCGGTCATGACCGGCCGCACCTATTTCAGCGCCGCCGTGTCGCTGCGCCTGTCGCAGGCCAGCGCGCCGGCCACCCTGCTGACCCAGCGCGAGCGCGACGTGCTGCGCCACATCGCCAGCGGCCACGCCAACAAGCAGATCGCCCAGGCGCTGGGCCTGTCGGTGCGCACGGTCGAAACCCACCGCCTGAACATCAAGCGCAAGCTGGGCATCGACGGCCAGGCCGAACTGATCAAGTACGCGGTCGAAAACCGCGGCGTATAACCCCTCTGGCGGTCGGGCCTCCCCGGTGCGGGGCGTGCCCGCGCTGGGGTAGACTTGCGTGTTCATCGCCGTTGCCGGCGCGCAGCCCCAGGAGTCCCCATGTCATTGGAAAATCACTACACCGCCATTCTCGAAGCCCTGGGGGAAGATCCGTCCCGCGAAGGCCTGGCCGACACGCCGGCGCGCGCGGCCAAGGCCATGCGCCACCTGTGCCGCGGCTACACCCAGGACCTGGATGAAATCGTCAATGGCGCGCTGTTCACCTCCGACACGCGCGAGATCGTGCTGGTCAAGAACATCGAGCTGTATTCGCTCTGTGAGCACCACATGCTGCCCTTCATCGGCAAGGCGCATGTGGCCTACCTGCCCAACGGCAAGGTGCTAGGCCTGTCCAAGGTGGCCCGCATCGTCGAGATGTACGCCCGCCGCCTGCAGATCCAGGAAAACCTCAGCCGCCAGGTGGCCGAGGCGGTGCAGTCGGTCACCGGCGCCGCCGGCGTGGCCGTGGTCATCGAGGCCCAGCACATGTGCATGATGATGCGCGGCGTCGAAAAGCAGAATTCGTCCATGGTCACCTCCGTGATGCTGGGCGAGTTCCACGACAACCCGTCGACCCGCGCCGAGTTCCTCAGCCTGATCCGCTGAACCGCCGATACGCGCCTCGCCCCGCCCGGGCCACTGGAGACCCGGCCGGCGGCCTTGGCGCGACAATGAAGCGCTAGCGCCGCTCGCCCCGCACGACCATCCAGATGCCGCATCCCGACACCGCGGTGCCCAGCAGCATCAGCCACGACAGCGGCTCGTCGAACATGGCCCAGGCCCACAACAGGGTGACCGCCGGGCTCAGGTACAGCACGCTGGCGACCCGGGTGGGCGACGAACGTCGCAGGCAGATCCAGTACAGGCCGTAGCCGCCCAGCGTGGACAGCGCCGCCGTCCACAGCACGCTGAGTGCGAACCCCGCGCTGGGAACCGGCAGCAAGCTACCTTCCCTGCCCGCCAGCGCGGCGAAGGCCGCCGCCGAGATGGCGCATTGCAACCACAGATTGGACAGCAGCCCCATGGACGCGGGGGAATCGGCCCGCTTCTGCCACAGGGTCGCCAGCGCCAGCGACAGCATGCCCAGCAGCGGCAGGCCGTAGGTCCATAGCGGCGTCTCGCCCCATGCCAGGGCATCGCGCGTGACCAGGATCACGCCCAGCAATCCCAGCATCAACCCCAGCCAGACCCGCCTGTGCAGGCGCTGGCCAAGCAGGCCCGCGCCAAGCAGCGCCGTGCCGATCGGCAGGAGGTCGGCGATCAGTGCCGCCAACCCCGCGGGCACGCCGTACTCGATGCCCTTGGCGACGCCCGCCAGGTAACCCGCCATCGCCAGCAGGCCGATGCCGCCATGGCGCAGCAACAGCGCCGGCGGCGTGCGTCGCAACTCGCCTGTCACCCAGGGCAGCAGCGCCAGCGCCACCACCACGCAGCGCCAGAACACGACCAGGAAGGCCGGGGCGTGGTCGATGGAAAAGCGCGTGCCGACGAACCCGGAACTCCAGGTCACGACCAGCGCGGCCTCCAGCGCCAGCAGCGGCACAGCGGCCGGCGTGGCTGGCCGCGCCACGGTTGGCGCGGCGGCGGTGGCGTTGCGGGGATCCCCGCAGGACGTGGCAAGGTGGGTCATCGGCGGCTTCCTCATGACCTTGACCTTAAGGCCGCGCCATAATCAAATAAATCAAAATATATTTGCCATCTTGTTCACATAATCGAAACCATGAGCCGATCATTGGATATCGACCTGCTGCGCACTTTCCATGCCGTGGCCCGGTTGGGACAGTTCCGCGCCGCCGCCGAACATGTCCACCGCAGTCCGGCGGCGGTCAGCGTCCACATCCAGCGGCTGGAGGCCGTGGTCGGCGGCCGGCTGCTTGAGCGCGACAACCAATCGGTGACGCTGACGCCCTTGGGCCAGCGCGTCCTCGGCGGCACGGCCGAGCTGCTGCGCGTGCACGACCGGGTGCTGGGCGGCATCCAGGGGAAGGCGCTTGCCGGGCGCATCAAGCTGGGCCTGCCCGACGAGTACGCGGCCCACGTCATCCGTGACGTCCTGCCGCTGTTCGCCGCGGACTGGCCGGACGTCGTGCTGGAAGTGACGACAGCGCCCAGCCTGGCATTGCGTGACCAGGTCGGCCGCGGCCGCCTGCATCTGGCGCTGGCGGCGCAAGCGATGGCCCGGCGGCCGGACGCGCAGTCCCTGGCCTCGACCACGCCGGTCTGGGTGGGTGGCGCCGGGCTGCAAGCGCCATTGCCCGATCCCGTGCCACTGGCCCTGCACGCGGCGCACTGCCCCTACCGGGAGGCGATGACGACCGCCCTGGATCGCGCAGGCCTGGCCTGGCGGGTGGTCTTGAGCAGTCCGTCGAGCCAGGCGGTCGAAGCCTGCGTCGAGTCGGGCCTGGCCGTCAGCCTGATCGATCGCTCGCGGGTGACGAACGCAATGCGGGTGCTGGCTGCGCTGCCCGCCATTGCCGCGCATGAGATCGTCCTGCTGCGCGCGACCTCGGCGCAGACCGACCCGGCCGCCGACCTGCTGGAGCAAACCATCCGGCGGCATTTCAGGCTCTAGCGCGACGCGCCGGATTGCCGATGACGGCGGAACCTGTCGGCCAGGGCCTGCCCGGCCCACCCCGCTCCGCCAAAAGACTTAGGACGCCTGGACCGCCCTTCGCGCGGGGATGGCCACGTCCGCCCCAAGGTGGGGCCTTCTTGGCTCCTATCGAATACGGCATCTGGCCCTAGCGCTGTGGCCCCATCCGGGCAAACTGGCACCACAGGCCGCACCGGCACAAGCCGGTCGCGTCGGGGCGCGGCCCATTCCCTACCGGAGCTCACCATGAACGCGTTATACCGCCTCATCCGCCGCAGCATCCTGGCCGGCCTGGCCGCCGCCCTGCTGGCCGCCCCCGCCTACGCCCAGACCCGCCTGACCGTGGGCTACCAGCTCATTGTCGGCCCCTTCCTGGCCGCCATCGCCGACGGCAGCTTCGACGCCGCCCTGAAAGAGGCCGGCTACCAGGTCGACTGGCGCCAGTTCACCTCGGGCGGCGACATCTCGACCGCGCTGGCCTCGGGCAACGTGCCGGTCGGCGTGCTCGGCTCGACCGGCATCACCTCCGCGGCCACCCGCGGCGTCGACCTGGAACTGTTCTGGATCCTGGACAACATCGGCAAATCGGAAGCGCTGGTGGCGCGCAACGGCTCCGGCATCAACAGCACCGCCGACCTGAAGGGCAAGCGCGTCGCCACGCCGTTCGTATCGACCTCGCACTTCCACCTGCTGGTCGGCCTGGAGCAGGTCTGGAAGATCAACCCGCGCGACGTGCGCATCCTGAACATGCAGCCGCCGCAGATCGTCGCCGCCTGGCAGCGCGGCGACATCGACGCCGCCTACGTCTGGCCGCCCGCCCTGACCGAGATCGAGAAGAGCGGCAAGGTCATCGCCGATTCGGAAGCCATCGGCCACGCCAGCGTGCCGACCTTCGACGGCCTGGTGGCGGACCGCGCCTGGGCCGCCAAGAACCCGAAGTTCATGGCCGCCTTCACCGGCGTGCTGGCCAAGTCGTATGCGGCCTATCGCGCCAACCCCGCCGCCTGGACCGCCGATTCGGCCCAGGTCAAGAGTATCGTCAAGCTGATCGGCGGCAAGCCGGATGACGTGGCCGAGGCGCTCAAGCTGCTGACCTTCCCCACCGCGCAGGAACAGGCCTCGGCCCAGTGGCTGGGCGGCGGCAAGGACTCGGGCGCGGCGCGCGCCTTCGCCGCCAGCGCCAAGTTCCTCAAGGACCAGAAGCAGATCGACAAGGCGCTGGGCGACTACAGCGCCCACGTCACCGACCAGTACGCCAAAGCGGCCGCCAAATAGCCGCGGCGATGCGCCGGGCGCGCCGCAAGCCGCGCCCGCTCCCGGCGCCCGCCTGGCCGCGGGCGCCGCACCATGCAAGGGGACCTCGCATGACCTCACCCGCCACGCCCGCCGCGCAGGCCCTGCGCGCGGACCACGTCAGCGTCACCTATCCCGGGCTGCACGACAGCGGGCCGGTGATCGCGCTGCAGGACGTCAACCTGACCATCGAACCCGGCGAATTCGTCGTCGCGCTGGGCGCCTCGGGCTGCGGCAAGACCACCTTGCTGAGCCTGCTGGCCGGCTTCCTCTCGCCGACCGACGGCGAGATCACGCTCGGCGGGCGGCCCATCACCGGCCCCGGCGCCGATCGCGGCGTGGTGTTCCAGAAGCACGCGCTGCTGCCCTGGCTGAACGTGCTGGAGAACACCGAATTCGGCCTCAAGCTGCAAGGCGTGGACAAGGAGACGCGCCGCGCCCGCGCCCGCCGCAACCTGGAGCTAGTGGGACTGAAGGACTTCCACCGCCACATGATCTACCAGCTGTCCGGCGGCATGCAGCAGCGCGTGGGCATCGCCCGCGCCCTGACCTGCGATCCGGCCATGCTGCTGATGGACGAGCCGATGGCCGCGCTGGACGCGCTGACGCGCGAGACCATCCAGGAGCTGCTGCTGGATATCTGGCGCCAGACCGGCAAGATGTTCTTCTTCATCACCCATAGCGTGGAAGAGGCGTTGTTCCTGGGGTCGCGGCTGATCGTCATGTCGCCGCGCCCCGGACGCATCACCCACACCTTCCAGCCGGACTTCAACCGGCGCTACCTGGAGACGCGCGATGGACGCGGCATCAAATCAAGTCCCGACTTCATCGCCATGCGCGAACAAGTCCTCGGCATCATCTACGGCGACGAACTCGCCGCCTCCGACGCGCAGGCCGTCCATGCCTAGCGGGCTGGGCGGCCGTCGGCCCGCGGCGCCGGGCAAGGTCTACGGCGCGCCCGGGGCCGGCTACAGCGGCCACATCAGCCTGCTGACCAGCATCGCGCTGCTGGCGCTGTGGTTCCTGGCCACCAATGCCGGCTGGGTCAAGCCGCTGTTCCTGCCGTCGCCGCAGGCGGTGTACGGCAAGTTCGTGTCCGCCATGACCGACGGCGTGGCCAACTCGACCCTGGCCGAGCACGCCCTGGCCAGCCTGACGCGGGTGTTCTCGGCCTTCTTCCTGGCCTGCGCCACCGCGATCCCGGTCGGCATCCTGATGGGGGTGAACCGCTACGCCCGCGGCATCTTCGATCCGCCGATCGAGTTCTACCGCCCGCTGCCGCCGCTGGCCTACCTGCCGCTCATCATCATCTGGTTCGGCATCGGCGAATTCCCCAAGATCCTGCTGATCTACCTGGCCATCTTCGCGCCGATGGCGATCGCCGCGCGCGCCGGCGTGCGCTCGGTGTCGATCGAGCAGATCCACGCGGCCTACGCCATGGGCGGCACCCGCACGCAGATCGTCTGGCACGTGATCCTGAAGGCCGCCATGCCCGAGATCTTCACCGGCATGCGCATCGGCATCGGCGTCGGCTGGACCACCCTGGTCGCCGCCGAAATGGTGGCGGCGGACCGCGGCCTGGGCTTCATGGTGCTGAGCGCGGCGCAGTTCCTGGCCAGCGACACGGTCATCATGGGCATCATCGTGATCGGGGTGTTCGCCTTCGCCTTCGATCTGCTGGTGCGGTATCTGGAGAAGTTCGCGATTCCGTGGAAGGGGCGGATTTGAACGTCAGCCTGTGCGGGCCAATCCGAGGCGGACCAAAAGCTCACTGTGCGTCCCGCAGCCGCGCTTTCCTGCGTTATGTTGATGTCCAAGATGATGCGGTGCATCACGCCCCCATGGGCCATGTGTCGGCCCCGACGGATCGCCGATGCGCCGCAT
Organism: Achromobacter sp. 2789STDY5608615; assembly: GCF_001298995.1. Taxonomy (NCBI): domain Bacteria; kingdom Pseudomonadati; phylum Pseudomonadota; class Betaproteobacteria; order Burkholderiales; family Alcaligenaceae; genus Achromobacter; species Achromobacter sp. 2789STDY5608615. Next base: position 993 of record NZ_CYTY01000009.1, on the reverse strand, counting down.
CCCAAGGAGATGACAGCATGACCAGAATGCCCCCTTCGGAAACCGGAAAACGACTAGCCCCACCTGCTGGCTACGAAGGTATTCACGACGGCATCGTCGAACTGCTTGATGCCGCACGGCAGGCGGCCGCACGCAACGTCAATGCCCTGATGACGGCCAGCTACTGGGATGTCGGCCGCCGCATTGTCGAGGCGGAGCAGAAAGGCAGACAACGCGCGGGCTACGGCGACCAGTTGATCGAACGACTGTCCACCGACCTGAGCGTCCGGTTCGGCAGAGGATTCGGCGTCAATAACCTGGAGAACATGCGGCGCTTCTTCCTGACCTACCCCCAGCCCTCAATTTCCCAGAATAGGTGGTTCTTTCTGTCTGTGTGCTTGAACCCGCGCCCCACTGCATATAGCCTACGAAATCATGAAGACGCGACTAGTCGTTTGCTTAGAGGCCCTTCTGCCTGCCGACGAAAGAGACGCCTTTTGGTGGACGGACATCAAGGAAAAGCGTGGAGAACTTCGGGCGTACTGCGTGACCCCCCAAGAACACTCGGCGCGAATTGACGCACTCATTGATGAGGCCGAGCAAAGGGTTCTATCTCTGCAATCTGCAAGAGCAGACTAGCGACTCGCTACGTATCGATCGACTAGCAAGAGAGGGGTGTACGAGCTTCAAGCTTAAGCAGATGGAGTGAATGCTCATGCGGAACATCACCTGACCGACTCCGACCGAGCACACTCCAACCCCACTAGTGCGCATCTAGCGTTCGCACGCATGGTATACGGGTAGATACTCTAGGCCCCACGCACCATCTGGCAGCCTGCCCTCACAGGATGCCCCCCACCCAAGCAGAAGACATAGTCGCTGCTTCATCACCCCATATCCAAGCAATGTGCCACGACACCACTCGTGCACGAAGCCCCCCCCCCATCCCCGTGACCTGCTCCCCGTGGTTAGTACGAAATCGATGTAGAGTCCGTTCACAAAGGAACGGCAATG